>CANJRI010000075.1 GCA_947476555.1 Caulobacteraceae bacterium | reverse complement strand
ATCGAGTTCTTCGCCATGGGTGACATCCGCAACGGCATCGTCCACGTGGTCGGCCCTGAGCAGGGCCGCACCCAGCCGGGCATGACCATCGTCTGCGGCGATAGCCACACCTCCACCCACGGCGCCTTCGGGGCCCTGGCGCACGGCATCGGCACCTCCGAGGTCGAGCATGTGCTGGCCACCCAGACCCTGCGCCAGAAGAAGGCCAAGAACTTCCGCATCCGCATCGAGGGCGAGCCCGCCCCCGGCGTCGGGGCCAAGGACTTCGCCCTGGCGGTGATCGGCGAGATCGGCACGGCCGGCGGCACCGGTTGCGTCATCGAGTTCGCCGGCTCGGCGGTCCGGGGCCTCTCCATGGAAGGCCGCATGACCCTCTGCAACCTGACCATCGAGGGCGGCGCCAAGGCCGGGCTGGTGGCGCCTGACCAGACCACCTTCGACTATCTGCGCGGCCGTCCCGCCGCCCCCAAGGCCGGCGCCTGGGAAATGGCGCTCGCCTACTGGAAGACCATTGTGTCCGACGAGGACGCCGCCTGGGACCGCGAGATCGTCATCGACGCCTCGGCCATCGCCCCCACCGTCACCTGGGGCACCAGCCCCGAGGACGTGGTCGCCGTGACCGGGAACGTCCCGGCGCCCGAGAGCTTCGCCACCCCCGACAAGCGGGCCGCCGCCGCCCGCTCGCTGGAATACATGGGCCTAGAGGCCGGCCAGCCGATCACCGAGGCCAAGGTCGACGTGGTGTTCATCGGCTCCTGCACCAACAGCCGCATCGAGGACCTGCGCGCCGCAGCCAAGATCGCCGAAGGCCGGCAGGTCGCTCCGGGCGTCCGGGCCATGGTCGTGCCGGGCTCCGGCCTGGTGGCCGCCCAGGCGGAGGAGGAGGGCCTGGACCTGGTGTTCAAGGCCGCCGGCTTCGAATGGCGCGAGCCCGGCTGCTCCATGTGCCTGGGCATGAACCCCGACAAGCTGGCCCCCGGCCAGCGCTCGGCCTCCACCTCCAACCGCAACTTCGAAGGCCGCCAGGGCCGCGGCGGGCGCACCCACCTGATGAGCCCGGCCATGGCCGCCGCCGCCGCCATAGCCGGCCACATCGCCGACGTGCGGGAGTTCATCTGATGGAAGCCTTCACCACCCTGCATGCCAAGGCAGCCCCCCTGCCGCTGGCCAATATCGACACCGACCAGATCATCCCCGCCCAGTTCCTGAAGACCGTGGAGCGCGAGGGCCTGGGGCGCGGGCTGTTCTTCGCCCTGCGCTTCGACGACGCGGGAAATGACCGGCCGGAGTTTGTGCTCAACCAGCCCGCCTACAAGGGCGCCGGCGTCCTGGTCACCGGCGACAATTTCGGCTGCGGCTCGTCGCGCGAGCACGCCCCCTGGGCGCTGATGGATTTCGGCATCCGCTGCGTGATTTCCACCAGCTTCGCGGACATCTTCTACAACAACTGCTTCCAGAACGGCCTCTTGCCCATCGTGCTGCCGGCCGAGGCGGTGCAGCAGCTGATGGGCGAGGCGCGCGGCGGCAACCACGTGGTCGGCGTCGACCTGGAGGCCCAGACCGTGACCGGCCCCTCCGGGACCGTGTTCCACTTCGACATCGATCCCAACCGCAAGGCCAAGATGCTGGGCGGCCTCGACGCCATCGGCGAGACGCTGCAGGCCGCCCCCGACATCGACGTCTATGAGATGAAGAAGGCGCTCTCCCAGCCCTGGCTCGAAGGCGCCTGATCCACCGGCCCCGCCGGTGAAAACACCGCGAGACTTTGCGCTTACCGGGGTCATCCCTTAGGAGGACGGCCAGTCCGTATCCGACACCGGGGAATCCCATGACCGACCTCTTGCTGCTGCCCGGCGACGGGATCGGCCCCGAAGTGACCGCCGAGGTGAGGAAGGTCGCCGCCGTCCTTACCCCCGACCTGGTCATCGAGGAGCGGCTGTTCGGCGGCTGCAGCTTCGACGCCCACGGGACCCCGCTCACCGATGACACCCTCGCCGCGGCCAAGGCGGCCAAGGCGGTGCTGATGGGCGCTGTCGGCGGCCCGCAGTGGGCCGGCGCCCCCCGCGACCGGCGGCCCGAGGCCGGCCTCCTGGGCCTGCGGGCCGGCATGAAGGTCTTCGCCAACCTGCGGCCGGCGCTCTGCTTCCAGCCCCTGGCCGACGCCTCCAGCCTGAAGCGCGAGCTGGTCGAGGGCCTGGACCTGATGATCGTCCGCGAGCTGACCGGCGGGGTCTATTTCGGCCAGCCCCGGTTCATCGAGGACCTGCCGGGCGGCGGCCGCCGCGCCGTCGACACCCAGGTCTACACCACCGCCGAGATCGAGCGGGTCTCGCGGGTCGCCTTCGAGCTGGCCCGGGGCCGCCGGAACAAGGTGCACAGCGCCGAGAAATCCAACGTCATGGAGACCGGTCTGCTGTGGCGCGAGGTGGTCACCGACCTGCACCGGCGCGAGTACGCCGACGTCGAGCTGGAGCACATCCTCGCCGACAACGCGGCCATGCAGATCGTCAAGAGCCCCAAGCAGTTCGACGTCATGGTCACCGACAACCTGTTCGGCGACATCCTCTCCGACGCCGCCGCCCAGCTCACCGGCTCGCTGGGCATGCTGCCCTCCGCCGCCCTGGGCGTGCCGGGGACCCCCGGCCTCTACGAGCCGATCCACGGCTCGGCGCCGGACATCGCCGGCAAGGGGATCGCCAACCCGCTGGCCGCCATCCTCTCCTTCGAGATGGCTCTGCGCTGGTCGCTGGACCGGCCGGAGGCGGCCGGCCGCCTGTTCGCCGCCGTGAACCGCGCCCTGGAGGCCGGCGCCCGCACCCCGGACCTGAAGGGCGCCCTGACCACCGCCCAGATGGGCGACGCCGTGGTTTCCCAGCTCCGATCCTGACGCGACACCACTCTCTGGCGTGACCACTCCCTCATTGGTTGAGCGGGTATCGCGTTACACGGAAAGGCGATGTTAACCGCGTTCAGCCCATGAATTGAGGGAAGGACGGGCCTCAGGCCGGTCGTCGAACGGGGGCAGTCAAGGCAGATCGATGGGGCTCGACTCCGCCTCCCGCGCACGGTTCAACCTGGACCGCGCCGCCGTCCTGTTGCTGGACGACACCCCTATGGGGATGTCGATCCTCGTCCAGATCGTCACCGGCCTGGGGGCCAAGACCGTCTACCGCTGCATCTCCGTGGAGCAGGCCCAGGAAGTGGCCTGCAACTACGAGATCGACCTGGCCATCATCGACGGCATGGCGCCCTCCGGCCACGGCTACGACTTCGTCAAATGGCTGCGCACCGAGGCCAAGGAGCCCAACTGCTACAGCCCGGTGCTGCTCACCACCTCCCACACCCCGGCCAGCGACGTGGTGCGCGCCCGGGACTGCGGCGGCCACCTGATCATCAAGAAGCCGATCGCCCCCAAGGTGATGCTGGAGCGCATCCTGTGGGTGGCCAAGGAGGGTCGGCCCTTCCTGTTCTCCGGCAACTACGTCGGGCCAGACCGAAGATTCCGCAACGACGGGCCCCCGGACGGCGTCGGCCGTCGGCGCGAGGACCTCATCGAACAGGAGAAGGCGGCGGCCGCCGCAGCGACGGCCGAAGCTGCTGAAGATCCCGAATCCAGGGCCGCCTCATGACCAGCGTCCGCTTCGTCTTCCCCAAGGTCCGGCTCGCCGAGATTCTCAAGGCTCCCGGTGGCCTGGCCGTCGCCGATGCTCTTGAGCGTTGCCAGGCCAACCTGGAGCTCATCAAGCCCACCTGCGTGGCCGAGATGGTGGCCCTCATCGAACTGGCGGAATCCCGCTATGGCCAGCTTGGCGAGGCCTTCGACGACCAGGCGCTGGCCGACCTCTACGCGGTGGCTGTCCAGGGGATCGGGGGCGGCGCGGTCTGCGGCGCGCCGACGGTCGACAACGCCCTCAACAGCTTCTGCGATCTGCTGGATTCCATGCGCAACACCAAGCGCTTCGACCGCGAGGCCGTGGGCGTCCACGTCCGCGCCTGGCGTCTGCTGATGACTCCCGGCCTTCCCCCCGCCGGCGCGGAGGCGGTCCTCGACGGCCTGTTGAAGGTCAGCAAGCGCTACGCCGCTTAAACTGCCGCGAACCGCCACTATCTGAAGGGGGTGTGGCCTTGCGCGCCTTGCCTCGGCGGGGCGCAGCGCGTAACGGGACGCTCCGTTTTATCTAGGAGATATCTGATGGGTTACCGGGTCGCCGTGGTCGGCGCCACGGGCAACGTGGGCCGCGAGATGCTGAATATCCTCGAGGAAGTGAAATTCCCCGTGGAGAAGATCCATGCCATCGCCTCGCGCAAATCCATCGGTCTCGAAGTCTCCTTCGGCGACCAGATCCTCAAGTGCGAGGATGTGGAGCAGTTCGACTTCTCCAAGGTCGATGTCGTCCTGATGAGCGTCTCCGGCTCCTTCTCCAAGGAATGGTCGCCGAAGATCGGCGCCGCGGGCCCCATCGTCATCGACAACTCCTCGGCGTGGCGCATGGACCCGGACGTTCCCCTCATCGTGCCGGAGGTGAACCCGGACGACGTGCTGTGGGCCAACCGCAAGAACATCATCGCCAACCCCAACTGCTCGACCATCCAGCTGGTGGTCGCGTTGAAGCCCCTGCACGACGCCGCCCGGATCAAGCGGGTGGTGGTGGCGACCTACCAGTCGGTCTCCGGGGCCGGCAAGGAAGGCATGGACGAGCTGTTCGACCAGACGAAGAACGTCTTTGTCCTGGGCGCCACCCCGCCCAAGAAATTCCCCAAGCAGATCGCCTTCAACGTCATCCCGTTCATCGGAAGCTTCCTCGAGGACGGCTACACCGACGAGGAAGCCAAGATGTGGAACGAGACCCACAAGATGATCGATCCGGCTATCAAGCTGACGGTCACCTGCGTGCGCGTCCCGGTCATGGTCGGCCACTCCGAGGCGGTGAACGTCGAGTTCCACGACCCGCTCGACGAGGACGACGCCCGCGAGATCCTGCGCGACGCCCCCGGCGTGATCGTGATCGATAAGCGCGAGCCCACCGGCTACATGACCGCCAAGGAGGCCCAAGGCGAGTTCTCGGTGTTCGTCAGCCGCATCCGCAAGGACCCGACTGTCGAGCACGGCCTGTCGATGTGGGTGGTGGCCGACAACCTGCGCAAAGGCGCGGCCCTCAACGCCGTGCAGATCGCCGAGCTGCTCCACGAGCGCGGCCTGATCCGCCAAGCCGCCCTCGCCTAGCATGCCGCCCGTCGTCCCAGGACCAGGTGGCGAGCGCCCCCTGGCTCTGGGGGCGGCGGTCGGCGCCTATGTGATCTGGGGCCTCGTGCCCCTCGCCTTCCAGGTCCTCGGCCGGATGGGGGTCTCCCCGTGGGAGATCCTCGCCCACCGCACCGCCTGGGCGGCCCCCACCGCGCTGCTGTTCGTCTGGATGGCCCGCCAAGGCGCCCAGGTCCGGGCCGTGATGGGCCAGCCACGGGTGCTGGCCTGGCTCGCCGTCTCCGCCGCCCTGCTCTCGGTGAACTGGAGCGTCTTCATCTGGTCGGTGAATTCCGGCCGGGTCTTGGAATCCAGCCTCGGCTACTACATCAACCCCCTGCTCAACATGGCGGTCGGGGCCTTCCTGTTCCGCGAACGCCTCAGCCGTCCCGCCCTGCTGGCCATCGGGCTGGCGACGGTGGGCGTCGTGATCCAGGCCCTGGCGCTTGGCCACCTGCCCTGGGTGTCCCTGGTCCTGGGCTTCAGCTTCTGCGCCTACGGCGTGGTCCGTAAACGGGTGGCCGCCGACGCCCAGACCGGCCTGTTCATCGAGTGCCTGATGCTCGCGGCCCCCAGCCTGGCCTACATGGCCTGGCTTCAGGCCAACGGCGCCTCAAGCGCCCAGGGCAGTCCCGTCGCCCTGCTCTGGCTCGTGGCCTGCGGGCCGCTGACCGCCCTGCCGCTGATGCTGTTCTCGTGGGCGGCCCGCCGGGTGCCATTCTCGGTCATGGGCTTCCTGCAGTTCATCGCCCCGACCATGACCTTCGTCCTCGGCCTGGCGCAGGGCGAGGCTTTCACCCCGCTCAGGGCCCTGTCCTTCGTGTTCATCTGGTGCGGGGCGGCGGTGTTCGTCTTCGGCGCCCTGCGCGCCGCCCGCTCACCCGTTCAGAGCGCCGCGTAGGCCGCCTCGATCAGCCGCCTGGGGCGGGCGTCGCCCATCAGCGCCCGACCCTGCCTGTTCATCACATAGGCCCCGCCGAGCCGCCGCTCCGGGTCGGCGAAGGCGCAGGAGCCGCCCCAGCCGGCATGCCCGAACGCCTCGCGCCCCGGACCCCAGAAGAAGTTCGGTTCGTTGCGCAGCATCCCCGCGCCCCAGCTCACCTGGAAGGGCAGCACCAGGTCCTGGCCGGCGATGCGCGAGCGCGCCATTTCGGCGATCCCGGCCGGCGACAGCACCTCCAGCCCGTCCCGCTGGCCGCCATCGGCCAGCGCGCCCATCAGCTTCGCCAGGGCTTCTGCGGTGGCGTGGCCGTTGGCCGAGGGCACTTCCATGCGCCGCCACTCCGGCGAGTTGCGTCCGGCCGACGCCCAGGAGGTCAGGAAGGCCGCGCGGGTGGCCGCGTTGCGCTCGCCGAACTCCGGCAGACCGCTGGGCCGCTGCACCTCCGCCACCCGCTCATGCTCGGCGTCAGGCAGGCCGATCCAGGCGTCCAGCCCCAGCGGACCGGTCAGGTCCTCCTTGAGGGCGGTCCCCATGCTGCGGCCGTCCACGCGGCGGAACACCTCGCCGGCGATGTAGCCGAAGGTCAGCGGGTGGTAGCCGGACGCGGTCCCCGGCGGCCACAGCGGAGCCATGGCCGCCAGCTTCTCGCAGATCGCGTCCCAGTCCAGCCACAGCGCCGGGTCCATCTCGTCGGGGAAGCCCGGCAGCCCGGCCTGGTGCGACAGCGCCTGTTCGATGGTGACGTCCTGCTTCCCGGCCTGGGCGAACGCCGGCCACACCGAGGCGACGGTCTGCTGGTAGGAGAGCCGCCCCTGGTCAACGAGCCGCGCCATCAGCAGCGCCGCCATGGTCTTGGTGGTGGAGAACACCGGCGCCAGGGTCCGTGGGCCGAAGGGAAGGGTCCGGTCGCGGTCCGCGAAGCCGCCCATCAGATCGACCACCACCTCGCCCGCCTCCACCAGGGTGAAGCGGGCGCCCAGCTCCTCGTCGGCCGCGAAGTTGGCCGCGAAGGCGTCCTTCACGGGTGCGAAGCGCGGGGCGGTGAAACCGTGGATATCCGTCATGGACCGGAAATGGCCCGCTCTGGCGGACGGATCAAGCCAGCCTGAGGACGCTGACCTGGGCGGAGGGCTGGGCTAGCCGCTCGGCCATGGCCACCAGCGGCAAATCCGACGACCGCGAGTCCTGCGCCGCCGCCGCCGCATCGGCCACCGCCCGCGCCGCCAGTTCGGCCGCCGCGCGACCCGACAGGCCCTTGGTCAGTCCCGCGCCGAAGGTGGCGGCCACCAGGTCGCCGGTGCCGCTGGGAACCGTCTCCAGGCGCGGATGGCCGAACAGCACCGCCTCCGCGCCGTCGTCGAACAACAGCCCGATCTGGCCGTCCCCGGCGGGCGCCGAGGTGACCAGCGCCGGCCGGCCCACGATGTCCACGGCCGCGCGGGCCTCCGCCAGGGTCGTCACCGGCCGCCGGGCCAGCCGGCTCAGCTCCCAGAGGTTGGGCGTGATCCAGTCGGCCAGCGGCACCAGGTGGCGCGCCACCGCCTCGGCCACGGCCTCCGGCACATAGAGGCCCTTGGGCGCGTCGCCCATGATCGGGTCCACCACCACCACCGGCGGCCGCTCGGAGGCGGCCCGCACCCGGCGCAGCACGCCGGCCGCGATCTCCACCTGCTCGGGCAGCGAGAAGTGGCCGGTGATCACCAGGTCCAGCAGGCCGAAGGTGGCGTCGGCCTCCATGTCGGCCAGCATCCGCGCGAAGACCTCGGGCTGGGTGACCTCTCCCTGGCTGCCCTTGGCGGGGCTGCGACCATAGAGCGAGGTCGGCGCCAGGACCGGATCGATCCGGTGCGCCGCCAGCACATACTGCTGGGCGCTGCCGCCGATCCGGCTGGCGGCGACGAACGACGACATGATCAGGGCGAGCGGCACGACGTTGGCCATCTACCTGCCCACCCTGACCATCCCTACCGGCTTCCCCCCACACGGGAAAAGTGCGGCCGGGCCGAGACATTCTCGCATGGGTGGTCCGGCCCTGGGTCGGCCGGGGATTTCAAGGCGCCACGAACCCACCAGCTTGGCCATACCGCAATATCGGCTTAGCTTGGCTCCACGGCCAAGCGGAATGAGCCGTCCCAGTCATTCAGTGGCGTCCGCGTTCCTTGTCTCGCTTTTGATCACCGTCCCGTTCGGGGCTTGCCCGGCCGCTTGGGCTGTCCCGTCTCGGGCTCGCAACAAGCTTGGCCATTCAGCCATGGTTCAGCTTGGTGGCGGGATAGCGGTGCCTCTGCTGGGGAGATGCCGATGAAACGCAATCTTCTTGTCCTCGCCGCGGTTGCGGGCCTCACGGGCCCCGCCTGGTCTATGCAGGAGGTCATCGTCGGGCGGGCCGAGGCCGAGGGACAGGCCCAGGCCTGCGCCAACGCCACGGCGGAAGGCGCGGCCCGCGCTTCTGTCGGAGGCCAGGGCAGGGCCATCGACATCGGGGCCTGCGAATGCAGTCTCGACTACAATCGCTCCAGCGATCCGGTGCTGCGGCCTCGCCAGTGGACCTGCACCGCGAACATACGGTTCGGGACCCTGGGTCGGAACGACGCCGCCGCCGAGGTGGAGCCGGCCCGGCCCGCTCCGACCCTCATCGTCGGCCGCGCCGAAGCCGAGGGGCAGGGCGAGGCCTGCGGTAACGCCAAGGCGGACGGGGCGGCCCTCGCCTCGGCCGGCGGCCAGGGCAGGGTCGTCGACGTCGGGGCCTGCGAATGCAGTCTCGACTACAACCGCGCCAGCGATCCGGTGCTGCGGCCTCGCCAGTGGACCTGCACCGCGAACATACGGTTCGAGCCTGTCGGTCGGAACAGCGAAAGGGCTGTGGCGCGGTCGGAAATTCCCGTCGACAGCCCGGTTCGGTCCACACCGCAGCTCATCGTCGGCCGCGCCGAGGCCGAAGGGCAGGGCGAGGCCTGCGGTAACGCCAAGGCGGAAGGCGCGGCTCGCGCCTCGGTCGGGGGCCAGGGCAGGGTCATCGACGTCGGGGCCTGCGAATGCAGTCTCGACTACAACCGCGCCCGCGATCCGGCGCTCCGGTATCGCCAGTGGACCTGCACCGCGAACGTAAGGTTCGAGTCTCGTGCTGCGGCCGCCCAGGCCCAGGCGACGCCGGAGCCTGATCCCTTCGCCGGCCTGCCGACGCGAGCCGGAAGCTCCGCCACCTCCATCCTGTCGCAGATGAACGACGCCGGCGCGCGCGCCGCCTACGAGCGACGCGCCGAGCGGGACGCCGAGGCGTTCGTCAACAGCCGCGGCGCCTTCGAGCAGCGGAGCGGCGCGCTGGTGGACGCCATCGGCCGGGTCGCTGGTTCCTGACCATCGCCATCCTGGGAGGCTTGGCGGTTTCGCGCGCGCCAGAGGTGCTGCGGGCGCTCGACCCGCTCCAGGCCCTGGGTGTCCTGGTCCGCCATCCGGCCCTGGCGCCGGTGGTGGTGGGTTCGGTCTTCCTGACCGTCACCGGCGCGGAGGCGCTTTACGCCGACATGGGGCACTTCGGACGCAAGCCGATCCAGCTCACCTGGCTGGCGCTGGTCTTCCCCTGTCTCATCCTCAACTATCTGGGCCAGGGCGCGCTCACCCTGACGGACCCCGCCGCCGCCGAAAGCCCCTTCTTCCTGTTGGCGCCGGACTGGTTCCAACTGCCCCTCGTGGTGCTGGCCACGGCCGCGACCGTCATAGCCAGCCAGGCGGTGATCTCGGGGGCCTTCTCGATGACCCAGCAGGCGGTCCAGTTGGGGCTGCTGCCGCGCATGACGCTCACCCCCACCTCGGAGCAGCATGCCGGCCAGATCTATGCGCCGCAGATCAACTGGATCCTGATGGCGGGCGTGGCCGCCCTGGTCGTCGGGTTCGGATCGTCGAGCGCCCTCGCATCGGCCTATGGCATCGCCGTGGTCGGGGCGATGCTTACCTCTTCCATCCTCGCGGTCGTCGCGGTCCGGCGCCTGCACAAGCGTCCGATCTGGCTGGCGGTCCTGGTCTTCTCGCCGTTCCTGCTTGTGGAAGGCGGCTTCGCGGCCGCGAACCTGCTGAAGGTGGCGCACGGCGGCTGGGTCCCACTCCTCATCGCCGGCGGACTGATCTTCATCATGTCCACCTGGATGCGGGGAACAGCCCAGGTGGCGCGGGCGGAACAGCGGGATGTGGCGGTTGCGGACCTGGCCGCGATGCTCGGGCCTCGCTCAACGCTCCGGGCCAAGGGCACGGCGGTCTACCTCACCGCTGATCCGGCGACGGCGCCCGTCGCGCTGCTGCACAACCTCAAGCACAATCAGGTGCTGCATGAGCAGGTGATCCTGCTGAACCTACGTCTGGCGGGCCGGCCGCGCGTGCCGGATGTGGATCGGGTGATGCTGTCGGACATCGCGCCCGGCTTCAAGCTGCTCACGCTGAGCTTCGGCTTCATGGAGACGCCGAACGTAACCCGGGGGCTCATGCTCGCCCGCGAGCGCGGCCTGCGGCTCGACATCATGCGGACGTCGTTCTTCCTGAGCCGCCGCACCCTACTGCCGCGCGGCCGGCGCGGCCTTGCCGGCGTTCAGACCGCCCTGTTCATCTTCCTGTCCCGCAACGCTCAGCGGGCCGCGGACTATTTCCACATCCCGCCGTCCCGGGTGATCGAACTGGGGGCGCAGGTCGCGTTCTGAAGACGCGACCTGCCCCTTCGGCCCGGCCTAGTACCGGTAGTGCTCGGGCTTGAACGGCCCCTGCGTCGGCACCCCGATATAGTCGGCCTGCTCCTTGGAGAGGGTGGTCAGCTTCGCGCCCAGCTTGTCCAGGTGCAGCATGGCCACCTTCTCGTCGAGGTGCTTGGGCAGGGTGTAGACCCGCGTGTCGTATTTCGCGCCGTTCTGCCAGAGCTCGATCTGCGCCAGGGTCTGGTTGGTAAACGAGGCGCTCATCACGAAGCTCGGGTGGCCCGTGGCGTTGCCCAGGTTCACCAGCCGGCCCTCGGACAGAACGATGATCTTCTTGCCGTCCGGGAATTCCACGTGGTGGACCTGCGGCTTGATCTCGTCCCACTTGAAGTTGCGCAGGCCGGCGATCTGGATCTCGGAATCGAAGTGGCCGATGTTGCAGACGATGGCGTTGTTCTTCATCGCCCGCATGTGGT
>CANJRI010000074.1 GCA_947476555.1 Caulobacteraceae bacterium | reverse complement strand
GGATATCCTTCACCACCCGCTCGCCGGGGGTCGCCTTCGAGGGCAAGGGTTTTGATCTCATCTTCGTTCCTACGTCACTGCGATGAGACCAAAACCCTCCGCTAGCTGGAACCCTGAATCTGTCTCATTGGCGCTGACGGCGGACAATCGGCGACTCGTCTCCACTGGACGCAGCGGCGCAGGGGCGTGGTTTCCCTAGCCCATGACCTCTCGCCACTCGGCCAGCGCCGCTTGCCTTCCCGCCCCTTTCAGAGCCCGCCCGCTTCCAGCGGAGCGTGGGCCCCGGGCGGCGCTAATATGCGCGCCGCTCAGTTCCGGATGACGCCTTTGTCCAGATAACCAGCCTTCAGCGCCGGGTCGATGGCCGGGCCTTGCAGGAACTTGATGAGCGCCCGGGCCGCAGCCTCGTCCCGGGTGTTGGCTCCTACCGTGGCCTCGACGATGGCGGGAACCTGGAGTTCCTTGATAACCGGGCCGAGGTTCCTGACCTGGTTGTTGACCACGATCTCGCTGATCGGGAAGATGTTCATCTCGTACTGGTCGCCAGTCAGCTGCACCGGCTCACGGATGGCGCTGCCATCCTTGACCTTGTCGGCGATCTGCAGGTCGCCCAGCACTTTCCGGACAGTCATCAGGGCCGCGCCGGTTGGCGCATACTCGACCGAGGAAGCGCCAAGAAGCGTCTTCTTGACCGCTTCCGGGTTGGAAACGTCCACCGTGGCGGCGCCACGTACGGCGAAGGCGACGGGCGCGCGCGCTATCTCGTGGCTGCCCGGCTTGATCTTGCCCGCGGCCCAGAGCTTTTCATGGACGTCGGGCAGCAGGATCGCGACTTCGAATTCCCCGTTCCCCATCGCGATCGCGTCGTGAAGATTTCCGCGCGCCGAGCCGTACTGGAAGATGATCTTCTTCCCGAGGAGCTTTTCCGCTTCGGCCTTCACGGCCTCCAGCTGGGGGGCGACCGTGTAGGTGGCGTAGACCCGCACATCGTTCGGCCCCGCTGTTGAAATCGGGGTGCTACGGGGCAGACCTGCCTGGGCGCTGGCGAGGGTCGGGGCCATCACGAAGGTCGCAACCACGCCGATGAACATGTGCTTCAATTTCATGACTTCCCTACCCTTTTGAGGCTCGCGAGCTCTAAATCTCGGACCTATCCGGGTTATCGGGACGAGTCTAGAGGCCACAAAGCCATTGAAGCACGCCCGTATTCTGGGCGTGCCAGAGTTCCGCTGGATGCGTTGTCTGGAGCATAAGGCGGCGCCCGTCCGTCATCACCACGAGGCGGATCACCCAAGGGGGGATTCGAACCAACGGAAGGGTTGGGGGATTTCGCCATGCCCAACCGACATAGGCGCCGCACCCTAACCGCCCGCCAATTTACGCCGACAATTCTCCCCCCCAGTTGTCGGTCCCTTGAATGAGGCTAAGAGTGTCGGTTGGTGCAGCGCGAAAGCGATGCCAGCAAAGGCCCTTCGAGGCCGAGTGGGGGGGATACTAAATGAATAGAAAAATAACCTATTGCGCCGTCGGCGCCGCCTTGGCCGCAAGTTCTCTGCTTGGGGTTCTCCCTGCCCATGCACAGAGCGGCGCTACAAATGGCGAATGGCGATACTACGGCGGCGACGCCGGGCATACGCAGTACACGCCGCTGGATCAGATCAACCGCTCGAATGCGAAGGATCTTCGCGTGGCGTGGAGATGGAAGGCGGAGAGTGCGGGCGCTCCAGTCTTCGATCTTCAATCAACACCGCTGATGATTGGCGGCGTGCTCTACATGTCGACCGGGACCGGCCAAGCCGCCGCGGTGGACGCCAGAACGGGCGTGACGAAGTGGCTTTTCACGCCTGACCCCCGAAAACCAGGTGAGCGGCTCGTGGGCGGCTCCGGCCGCGGCGTCGCCTACTGGGCGGACCGTCGGCAGGAGAGGATATTCCACCACGTGAGTGATGGGCGGCTGGTGGCGTTGGACGCCAAGACCGGCAAGCCCGCGCCAGAGTTCGGCGTAAACGGATACGTCGATCTCTCCCTTCAGGGAACGGCGGTTCGGGCGATCTCAACGCCGGTCATCGCTAAGGACGTGGTGGTGTCGCAGATCGTCCCCAACAGTAGTGGCGGCTACAAGGCGACGCCGGGGGATATCCGTGGGTACGACGCGCGGACCGGAAAGCTATTGTGGACCTTCCACGTGGTGCCGCGGGAGGGGGAGTTCGGCGTCGAGACCTGGGCGAATGACTCCTGGAAATATACTGGGCACGCCGGCGTGTGGACTCAGATGACCGCCGATACTGAACTGGGCATCGTCTACCTGCCGACGGAGGCGCCGACCGGGGATTTTTACGGTGGGCACCGGCCGGGCGACAATCTCTTCGCGAACAGCATCGTCGCGCTCGACATCAAGACCGGCAAGCGGCTCTGGCACTACCAACTGGTCCACCACGACATCTGGGATATCGACGGGTCAGCGCCGCCGTCGCTTCTCGACGTGGATCATAACGGGCGACGTATCAAAGCCGTCGCCATGGTCGGCAAGCAGGGCTACGTCTACACCTTCGATCGCGTCACCGGCGAGCCGCTCTGGCCGATCGTCGAGATGGCCGTTCCTCAGTCGGATGTGCCAGGAGAGAAGACTTCGCCGACGCAACCGATCCCGACCCGCCCCGCGCCCTTTGAGCGCCAGGGATTCAGCTGGGACGACCTGATCGACCTGACCCCGGAATTGCGCGAAGAAGCGATGAAAATCGTGTCCAAGTATCGGCTCGGACCGATGTTTACGCCCGGTTCGCTGGCCGAGGCGCCCGACGGGACCCGAGGAACCATTTTTCTACCCGGCTGGGGCGGCGGTGCGAACTGGCCCGGCGCCGGTCTCGACCCGGAAACCGGCGTTCTGTACATTCCTTCAATTACGCAGCCGACGGTCCTCTCGTTTGAGAAGACGCCACCAAACGCGGCGGGGGACCAACTCGCCTACAGAGCAAAAGGTGGCGTCTATATTGATGGGCCTCGCGGCTTGCCGCTCGTGAAGCCGCCGTGGGGGCGCATTACCGCCATCGATATGAATACTGGCGAGCACATCTGGATGAAGCCAAACGGAGCTGCGCCCCCCAAGGTCCGCAATGATCCCGCTCTGCAGGGTCGCGGCCTGGACTTCTCGACCATGGGTCAGAATAGCCGGCCCGGCACGCTGGTCACAAAGACGCTGCTGTTCGTGGGTGAAGGCGGAGGGGTACGAGGCGGGGCGGAGTCGCGCTACGGAGCTGGCGGCAACATCTTCCGGGCTTACGACAAGCGCACCGGCGATGTGCTGGCCGAGATCACCTTGCCGCTGAACCCGACCAGCAGTCCCGTTTCGTACATGCTCGACGGGAAGCAGTACATCGTGATGGCGGCCGCCCGTCGCAGAGAACAAACGCCGGAGAATGTCGACATGCCCGCGGAATTGATAGCCTTGGCCCTTCCGTAGAAGGCCCGATCAGAGACCGTTTCGGAGGCGTACATCTGCCCCCTAAGCTTGCGTCGACACAAGACAGTAAAACTCAAGCACAACATCTTGTGCCCAAGAACACCAGGGAGAGAAAATGTTAAAGGGTCTGAACATTGCGGCTCTTGCCGGGATCGTCCTTGCGTCGCCCCTCGCCGCGTCCAGTCAGGACGCCGGCGGGCCTCGCGCGGCGCAAACGCCCCCGCTCGCCCAGGTCGATAACAGCAGGGCTCCCACAGTAGCCTTTGACGTCGATCCCCAGCCGCTGAAACTTCCTGCCGGATGGAATTTTGGCGAGACGTTGGGAATAGCGATCAATTCGAAGGGTGCGATCGTCGTCCTCAACCATCCGGGGACGGCGACATCCGGACCGATCTATGGCGGCGCCACGACCAACCTGTGGGAGTTCGACGCCAGAGGCAGATACAAGCGCGAGATCGGGGCGGGCGTCTACGGTCTGGCCTATGGCCACGCGGTTCGCTTCGATAAGTACGACAACCTTTGGTATGTCGATAAGTCGACGAACCAGGTCATCAAGTTCAATCCTGAAGGCCGCGCCGTGATGAACCTCGGTCGCCGGCACGAGGGTCACGACTCGTTCGACCTCGACCCAGAGCGGCTTCAGCGTCACTTGGGCGCGAAGGCGACGCCTGGTGGCTCCGTGCTCAACGGCCCAACCGACGTAACCTGGGACGCCGACGACTACATCTATGTGTCCGAGGGATACGAAAACAATCGCGTCGCCAAGTACAACAAATGGGGCGACTACGTCGGCAACTGGGGGGGATACGGCGAAGGTGGCGCCAATGGGGACCAAAACCCAGGAAAGTTCCGCCTCATACACGGCATCGCGATGGATCGCGACGGCAACGTCTATACCGCGGACCGCGGGAACCGCCGCATCCAGGTGTTCAACAAGAACGGCGAATTCCTGCGCTTTCTCCATCTGAACGCGCCCTATGACAAAGCGCACAAGCCGACATTGGGCGACATACCGGCCAACCCGGCCGGCCGGCCGGACCAGACCGCTCCCTGGGCGCTGTGCATAACGAATACACCGACACAGTATCTGTACGCCGTGGACAGTGAACCGAGCCGAATCTACAAGATGACGCTGGACGGTAGGATCCTGGCTGTAGCATCGTCGTCAGGTAGGCGGGATCATCAACTGAATTGGCCGCATGCCATCGCTTGCCCGTCCGAGAACGTGGTGTGGATCGCCGATATGAACAACTGGGCGATTAAGAAATTCACCCTCTACCCGAACCGGCCGGTGACGCCGCCACGAGAGAACCAGAACTAGGCCTAGTTTGCCCGCTTGGGCTGGGCAGGCCTACACCTGCTCAGCCCAGGTCGACCGATATATCAGGTGATTGGACGAAGCCGCGGTGGCGAAGCCGGGCCTGACAATCGCTCCACCGTCCGCGGCCTCAGGCTGCGTGTCGCATGCGAATTGAACCGGGGTGGCCATGGCGCCGATTGGGACAGCGAAGAAGCCATTACGGGAGGGCCCGCTAACCTCACTGGGACTCGCGTTCGCGAATTGGAGCACGCGCTGGTTCCCGGACCCCCTGGTCTTCGCCTTCCTGGCGGTCCTGCTTGTCTTCGGTTTGGCCGTCTGGAGCGGCGAGACGCCGCAAACCGCCGCCATCGAAGGTGGCAAGAGTTTCTGGTCGCTTTCGAATTTCACCATGCAAATGGCGATGGTGGTGATCGGCGGTTATGTTGTGGCCACTGCCGCCCCGGTAAGAAGGATGATCGAGAAGCTCTCGATGCTTCCGAAACACCCCCGCAGGGCGGTTGCCTTCATCGCCTTCTTCTCCATGGCGACATCCCTGCTCTCGTGGGGACTGAGCATGATATTTAGCGCGCAACTCACGCGCGCGATCGCGCGCAGGCTCCCCGGCCTGGACTATCGGGCGGCGGGGGCTGCTGGGTACCTAGGCCTGGGCGTAACCTGGGCGCTCGGGCTCTCATCCTCGGCCGCTATGCTGATGGCGACGCCGAGCGCGCTTCCGCCAGCGCTCTTGAATATCAGCGGGGTGATCCCGCTCGCCGAGACATTGTTCACTTGGCAGAACGGCCTGTTGGCGGCGGTTATGTTAGTCGCGGCAGTCGCGATAGCCTACGCCTCCGCGCCCGGCGCATCGACGGCAACTACCGCGGCAGACCTCGCGATTTCGCTGGAGGATCCCGCCTCTGAAGTCGCGCCTGCGGCCACGCCCGGCGAGTGGCTGGAGCACAGCGCCCTCCTCACGCTGCTCGTCGCGGGACTGCTGATCTTCTACCTGCTGAACGTCTTCGCAACGTCGCCGGTCGGGCCGTTGGCCGCACTTGACCTCAACACCTACAATTTGATCTTCCTGACAACGGGCCTCCTCTTGCACTGGCGGCCCGTGAGTTTCCTGCGCGCTGTTGTGCAGAGCGTTCCGGCGACCGCCGGGGTCCTAATCCAGTTCCCCTTCTACGCTGTCGTCTTCGGGATGATCGTGAACACGGGCTTGTCGGAGAAAATATCCGACCTGTTCATCAGCGTTTCGAACCGGGAGCTTTACCCGCTTCTTGTGGCTGCCTACTCCTCTACGCTCGGGGTGTTTATTCCGTCCGGCGGCAGCAAATGGCTCATCGAGGCGCCTTACGTTCTTGACGCCGCCAAAGCGACCGGCCTCCACCTCGGCTGGACGGTGCAGATCTACAATGCGGCCGAGGCTCTGCCGAACCTGATCAACCCGTTCTGGATGCTGCCAATGCTGGGCATCCTCCGGTGCCGTGCGCGAGATCTGGTCGGCTATGGGATGCTGCAGCTTCTCATTCTTCTGCCGATCGCATACGTCCTTTGTTGGGCGTTGGCCAAGACCTTCGCCTAGCCGCGGCTCACGCACGCAACTGAGGATTCAGATCTCCATGTCCGCCTTCTCTCCTTTAGGGTCCCGTCGATTTGCGCTTGGTCGTCGCAGTCGAAGTGGACTTGCGATTGGCGCGGGGAGGTGGGCGACCTTTGCGCTAGCCGCGATCGTTGTCGTCACGCCCATACGGTTGCTGGCCGCCCAGGCCGACAGCGGTGCTCCGCAAGCCTCCGCCGAGGGGAACGCCTTCCGTGCGGTCTGCGGCGGGTGTCATGACCCCAGTGTTGTGGAGGGACCCTTGCGCTCACCCGGCCAGTGGGACGCTGTGATCAGCCTGATGCAGTCCTATGGCGCCAACGGGACGGACGAGCAGCTTGTCCACATGCGCAGCTATCTCGTTCGGAACCACGGCCAGGTGAACATAAACTCGGATCCAGCGTCGGATATCGCGCTGGCGATGGATTCGGATTCCACCATCGGGGAAGCCGTTGCCGCCTACCGTGCAGCCAACGGCGCCTTCAAATCCACGGACGACCTGAAGAAAGTGCCGGGCGTCGATCCCGCCAAGCTCGATCTTCGTAAAGACAGGATACTGACGCAATGAAAGTCATCGGTCGTTGCATCGCGTCCATGCTGCTGCTTGCCGGCGGCTTCGCGATCGCCGAGGAGGCCCGCGCACAGCCGCGGGTCATCTCGACCGCGAACGGCGAATGGCCGACCTATGGCGGCGACCTGGCCAGTACAAAATATTCGCCACTCGCTCAGATCACGAAGGACAACTTCAGCGCCCTCAAGGTCGCTTGGCGCGTGAGTTCTCCGGACGCCGTTCTGAGCATGACGCAGCCGGGCGGTGGCGAGTTGGTCGCGGGCAGCAAGGTAATTTTCCAGCAGCTGTTGCAGGACGACCCCGAGCTCTGGGCTGCTGGAGCCTCGCCTTTCGTCACGAATTTCAAGGCGACGCCGCTGATGATCAACGGCGTGCTCTACTTCAACTCGCCCAGTTCCGTAGGGATGGCGGTCAACGCCCGCACAGGGGCGACCCTCTGGACCTACAATCCAAAAAGCTACGAGTCCGGCACCACCACCATGAGTCTGCGCTGGAACCAGCGCGGCGTGGCCTACTGGACCGACGGCAAGGAGGAGCGCGTCTACTGGGGGACCGGGGACGGATACCTGATCAGCGTGGACGCGAAGACCGGGCGGCCGACGCCGGGGTTTGGCGTGAACGGCAAGGTCGACCTGATGGAAGGATTGCCCCGGGCCAAACGCGGCGCCCGCGATCACCTCAACCTCCTAACCTATTCGGTTCAGTCGCCTCCTTTCGTGGTCGGTGATCTCATAATTACGCCGGCGTCGATCTCGTCGGTCGTCGTGAACAAGGAGCAGATCCCCGGCTGGATTCGAGCGTTCGACGTGCGCACGGGCCGTATGAGGTGGACGTTCAAGACCGTCCCCCCGCCTGGCGAGTTCGGCAATGAAACCTGGAAGGACGGGTCCTGGGCCGACGCCGGCAAGGTGACTACCTGGACGATGATGAGCGCCGACCCCGAGCTCGGCCATCTCTATCTCCCGACCAACACGACGGCGCCTGACTATTATGGGGGGCATCGACCGGGCGACAATCTGTTCGCTGAGAGCATCATCGCTTTGGACATAGCGACCGGTAAGCGCGTCTGGCACTTCCAGACTGTGCATCACGGTCTATGGGACTACGACAACCCGGCCGCGCCCAACCTGCTCGACATCACAGTGGGCGGCAAAAAGGTCAAAGCCTTGGCGCAGATCTCCAAGCAGGGCTTCGTCTATGCCTTGGACCGCGTCACCGGCAAGCCGATCTGGCCGATCAGGGAGAGGCCGGTTCCGCGGTCAGACGTCCCCGGCGAGGTCCCTTCGCCTACGCAACCCATCCCGACCAAGCCCGCGCCATTTGAAGCTCAGGGTGTCACCGTCAATGACTTGGCGGACTTCACGCCCGAGATCCGCGCAGCGGCGACACGGGCCATCGCGCCCTTCCGCACCGGCCCATTGTTCACGCCACCCTCCGCCCTCGGCACGATCAACCGTCCGGGATCGATCGGGGGCGGCAACTGGGGCGGCGCGGCTGTCGATCCGGAGACAGGCTTGCTCTACGTGCCCTCGAGAAGCGCCTTCTCGGTCATTCGTGTCGCGGAGCAGGACCCCAAGCTCGGCGGCAATGTGCGCTACAATCAGGTTCCCGCCCTCAGCTCACCGGCCATCCCGGGCGGCATCCCACTGTTCAAGCCGCCATATTCGCGCATGACGGCGATCAACATGAATACGGGCGATCACGCCTGGATGGTCCCAACGGGGAACGGTGACCGCGTACGCAATCTGCCGGCGCTGAAAGGCCTTAGCCTGCCGCCCCTCGGAGGTGACATCACCTTCAGCGGGCCGCTGCTCACCAAGACGCTTCTGATCTATGGCCTGACGGCTGGCGGCAAGACCGGCGGACCGCGTCTCGTGGCTTACGATAAGTCGACGGGCCAGGAGACTGCGTCCATCGACCTTCCAGGCAACGCCATCGGCACGCCCATGACCTATATGCTGGACAACAAACAATACATCGCGCTCACCGTCACCAATCCGTCGGCGGATGTTCCCGACCTCATCGCGCTGGCGCTGCCCTAAGCGTTTCCGCCCGCGAAGGCGTGGACCGCCAATTCGGACCCGGCGCGTCGGCAAGGCGTGAGCGCGGTCGGCCGCGTAAACAGGCGCCGACCGATGTGCTCGCCCAGCCGGCCGCTTTGGCGCTTTCGCCTCGTCTCAAACACCGCGCTTGCCGAGGCGCCGCCGCCGCCTAAGTCGCTGCGGAAAGCCGGGGCGTCACCTTCAACGGGAGCCTTGCCTTCCCGCTCCGCAGCGAGCTACTCGTCTCCACAAGAACTAGAGACTTGGGGGAAATATGGTCCAGCTGCCGCCGGCGACGGAAATCGAGGTGGTCGTGGTCCATCCCCCGCGGCTCGCGCCGCTCGGCGGAGAGGCGGCGTTCAGCACTATCGTGATCCCGGCCGCCGAGCTGCAGGCCAGGGCGCGCACCGACGAAGCCTTGAAGCAGGCGCCTGGCGTGTCGCTGTTCCGGCGAACCGGATCAAGCGCGGCCAACCCCACCACCCAGGGCGTGTCGCTACGTTCGATCGCGCCCTCTGGCGCAGGCCGGGCGCTGGTCACCCTGGACGGCGTGCCGCAGAATGACCCGTTCGGCGGTTGGGTGATCTGGAGCGCCCTGCCGTCGGAGGGCCTGGATGGCGCTACGGTGGTCCGCGGCGCGGGCGCGGGTCCCTACGGCGCGGGCGCCCTCACCGGGGTCATCGCGCTCAGTGAGCGGGGCGCGGTCAACGGCCTCGCGAGCCTGGATGTCTCCGCCGCCAGTGGCCAGGGACGGGTCGGGGTGGCTGGTGGGGCCGAGCATTTCCTGATCACCGGCGCGGCCTCGAAGGACCGGGGCTACTACGCGGTGCGTGGCCCTCGCCGGGGGGCCGCTGACCAGCCGGTCTCGCTCGACGACGCCTCGCTGGCGGTGCGGGCCCAGGGCGACCTGGCTGGGGTCCAGGCCGCTGCCCGAGCCGGCGCCTATATGGAGCGGCGCGGCGCGGGGCTGGTGGGCGCGCGCTCGGTGGCCACGGGCGTGTCCGGCGGCCTGACTCTCGCCCAGCCAGCCAGCGAAGGCGTGGGCGGCTGGCGCGTGCAGGCCTGGGTGCGGTCCAGCGACCTGAAGAACAGTTCAGCCGCGGTCGCGGCCGGTCGGACCGGTACGACGCCTGCCAGCGACCAGTACGGCGCCCCGACCCTGGGTTATGGCCTGAACGCCGCCTTGCAGGGCGAGCGCGGAACCTTCGCCTGGGAAATCGGGGCGGATGCGCGGATGGCCGACGGAGAGGTGCGAGAGCGCTTCCGCTTCATGAATGGCGCCTTCACCCGCGACCGCCTCGCCGGCGGCCGCACGATGGTGGGCGGCGCCCATGCCGAAGGGGTGGTGGACGAAGGCCGGTTGCTGGCGATCGCCGGCATTCGCGTCGATGGCTGGGAGTCGAGTCGGTCAAAGCGACAGGAACGCGACCTGCTGAACGGGCAGTTGGTGCTGGACCAGACCTCGCCGAACGCCTCGGGTGTCACGCCCACGGCGCGGCTTGGGCTGCGCTACGACGTGGGCGATGCGCTGGCGCTGCGGGCGGCGGCCTACACCGGGTTTCGTGTCCCCACTCTCAACGAGCTGCACCGGCCCTTCCGTGTGGGCAACGACATCACCGAGGCCAATGCGCTAATGAAGCCGGAGACCCTGCAAGGCGCCGAGCTTGGCCTCGGGGGCGAGGGGTGGAATCTCACCGGCTTCTACAACCGGCTGCAGGACCCGATCGCCAACGTCACCATCGGCATCGGACCCGGGACTTTTCCGACCGCCGGTTTCGTGCCGGCCGGGGGTGTCCTGCGTCAGCGCCGCAACGCCGGGGTGATCGAAGCCTGGGGCCTGGAAGGCGACAGCCGCGGCGCGTTGGGAGAGGCCGTCGATTGGCGCGCCGCCTTCGCCTACACACAGGCCGAGGTGAAGGGCGGAAGCGCCGTACCGCAACTCACCGGCAAGCGTCCCGCCCAGAGCCCCGAATGGACCGTCACCGGCGGGCTCGCATGGCGCGCCGGGGAGCGGCTCACGATCTCGAGCGATGTGCGCTACGAGAGCGCCCGCTGGGAGGACGACCTGAACACCCGAAGGCTGGGCTCGGGCGCCCAGGTCGACGCCCGCGCCGCGTGGCGTCTGGGGCCGCACAGCGAGGTTTATGTACGGGTGGAGAACCTCACCCAGGAAGACCTCGAGACGGGCGAGACCGCCGATGGCGTGGAAAGCTATGCCGCGCCCCGCCTGGTCAGCGTCGGCTTCGCGTTCCGGCGCTAGCTAGCCAGGATCTTCCGCGCGCCGGCATTGTATTCAGCTGTACGTCGTCAGATGTTTTGAGACAGGTGGGGTCCGGATTTAGCGGAGAGATGGCCTCATCTGGGGTTGATATTTAGGCGGCGATT
>CANJRI010000073.1 GCA_947476555.1 Caulobacteraceae bacterium | reverse complement strand
GCTCGCCGGGGGTCGCCTTCGAGGGCAAGGGTTTTGATCTCATCTTCGTTCCTACGTCACTGCGATGAGACCAAAACCCTCCGCTAGCTGGAACCCTGAATCTGTCTCATTGGCGCTGACGGCGGACACGGTATGGTCACCCTGGGCGATCTGTTCGACGGGGCCGGCGCCGCCGCCAAGACCCCCGTGGCCGCCCGCGCCGGGACCAGCGTCATGCTCAGCGCCCTGGACGCCCAGGCCGCCGCCCGTAGAGCGGGCCTCGACTGGCCCAACGCCGAAGGCCTGCGCCGCATCGTCGTGCGCGCCGCCGGAAGCCCGGCCGCTCCGGCCGCGCGCGGCAATGTGGAAGTGCTCACCTGGGCCCGCAACCTCACCGCCGGCGAGCTGATCCAGCCGCAAGACCTGGTCTGGGGTAAGGCTGCGGCGGCACCCGCCGACGCGCCTTCCGATCCCGACAGCATCATCGGCCTCGCCGCCCGCCGGCCCCTGCGCGCCGGCGCCAGCGTCGGCGCCCGCGACGTCGCCGTGGCCCAGGTGGTCAAGGCCGGCGATATCCTCACCCTCAGCTTCGAGGACGCCGGGATCTCGCTCTCACTGCAGGCCAAGGCGGTTTCCGGCGGCGGGGTCGGCGAGACCATCTCCGCCCAGAACGTCACCTCCAAGAAGGTTGTCCAGGCGGTGGTCGTCGCCCCTGGCCAGGCCGTGGTCGGCCCAGCCGCCGCCCAGCTCCAGAACACCCGTCGTATCGCGTCGCGTTGAAGGAAGTCCCCATGCGTCATCGCCTGATCGCCCTCGCCGCCCTGCTGCCGCTCGGCGCCTGCTCCACCGTGGTGGAGGCCGTCAGGGGCCCTGAGCTGGCGCCCGTGGGCTACCCTGCTGCCCTGGTGCCGCAGCAGCCTCAGATCCTCCCGCTCGCCTCGTCGCGTGAGCCCCTGCCCCAGGCGGCCGGCGCCAACTCCCTGTGGCGGACCGGCGCCCGCGCCTTCTTCCTCGACCAGCGCGCCAGCCGGGTCGGCGACATCCTCACCGTCCAGATCGACATCGACGACAGCGCCAAGACCATCAACTCCAGCACCTCCAGCCGCACCTCGGGCACGACCCTGGGCGTGCCGCACCTGTTCGGCCTGGAATCCAGCCTCGGCCGGCTGCTGCCCGGCGAGTACGATCCGGCCCAGATGATCGAGAGCGGCTCCAAATCCGCCAACGCCGGTTCCGGCGCCGTCAACCGCGCCGAGCGGATCACCCTGACCGTCGCCGCCGTCGTCACCGGCGTCCTGCCCAACGGGAACATGATGATCCAGGGCACCCAGGAGGTGCGCACCAACGCCGAGCTGCGCCAGCTCACCGTGGCCGGCATCGTCCGGTCCCAGGACATCTCCTCGGCCAACACCATCCGCCACAGCCAGATCGCCGAGGCGCGCATCAGCTACGGCGGGCGCGGCGACATCACCCGCGTCCAGAAGACCCCCAGCGGCCAGGCGCTGATCGAGCGTTTCTCCCCCTTCTGACGCGCGGGGTCAGCAAAAGTGGCTGCCACTTTTGCGCCCGGACCCCGCGCCACTCTTCTCGGCGCGCCCTCCGGGCGGCGAACCGGTTCCCACTTCGCCTGAGGGCGCGGCGGATCGATGCGCGCGCAGCGGCGTTAACCCCGTGAGGGAGCGTCATGCGCCGCAGAACCGCCATCAGTCTTGTCGCCGTGCTGGGGCTTTCCGCGTGCGCGCACGCCATCGACAACGTCGAGGCCCCGCCACCGGTCGCCATGGCCTGGGGGCTGAACCACGTCGAGGGCGAGGGCGCGAAACTGGCCTACGGCGCGCCCGGCTCTGACAACCTCATCCTGATGATGACCTGTCAGCCTAGATCCGACGAAGTGGCCGTCACCCTGGTCGGTTTCGAAGCCGACGCCCATCCCAAGGTCACCTTGGGCTCGGGCCGCATCTCCACCCGCATCCAGGCCGAACGCACGCCCGGCATGGGCGGCTACGACGTCTCCGCGAACACCCGGGCCACCAACACCGCCCTGCGCCGCTTCGCCGAGACCGGCGAACTGATCGTCGGCGTTGGCGCGCGGAAGGTCGCGCTTCCGCCCGCCGAACTGAGCGTCAGCGGCGGTTTCGTGAGAAGCTGCGGCGCCTAGGCCCGACGTCCCTTCGCGGCGGCGTTGTCCACGCCGAGCGCCGACAGCGCCCCGCGCACGATGCCCTCGGCGTCCAGGCCGGCCTCGGCGTACATGATCTCTGGCTTGTCCTGGTCCTGGAAGACGTCGGGGAGGGTCAGGGTGCGGATCTTCAGGCCGCGGTCCAGAGCGCCGTGCTGGGCGAGCGCCTGCAGGACGAAGGCGCCGAAGCCACCCATCGCCCCTTCCTCCACCGTCACCAGGGCCTCGTGCTCGCGGGCCAACCGCAGCAGCAGGTCCAGGTCCAGCGGCTTGGCGAACCGGGCGTCGGCCACCGTCGTGGAAAAGCCTCGCGCCGCCAGCAGGTCGGCCGCCTTCAATGACTCCGAGAGCCGCGTGCCGAACGACAGGATGGCCACCGTCGTCCCTTCGCGGACGATGCGTCCCTTGCCGATCTCCAGCGCCTCGGCCAGGGCCGGCATCTCCGCGCCAGAGCCCTCCCCGCGCGGATAGCGGAAGGCGCTGGGCCGGTCGTCGATCTCCGCCGCCGTGGCGATGGCGCGCGCCAGCTCGACCTCGTCGGAAGGCCCCATCAGCACCATGCCCGGCAACTGGCCGAGGTAGCCGATGTCGAAGGACCCCGCGTGGGTCGGCCCGTCGGCGCCCACCAGCCCGGCCCGGTCGATGGCGAAACGCACCGGCAGGCCCTGGATCGCCACGTCGTGCACGACCTGGTCGTAACCGCGCTGCAGGAAGGTCGAATAGATCGCCGCGAACGGCTTCAGCCCGTCCGCCGCCATGCCGGCGGCGAAGGTCACCGCATGCTGTTCGGCGATGCCGACGTCGAAACAGCGGTCCGGGAACCGCGCCGCGAAAAGGTCCAAGCCCGTGCCGGACGGCATCGCGGCGTTCACCGCCACGATCTTGGGGTCCCGCTCGGCCCGCTTGATAAGCTCGGTGGCGAACACCTTGGTGTAGCTGGGCGGGCCGGCGGCGGCGGGCTTGGCCTGCTGGCCCGTCACCACGTCGAACTTGACCACCCCGTGGTACTTGTCCGCCGCGTTCTCGGCCGGCGGATAGCCCTTGCCCTTGTGGGTGACCACATGGATCAGGACCGGCTTGTCCTCGATCTTGCGGGCGTTCTGCAGCACGTGGACCAGGGCGTCCATGTCGTGACCGTCGATCGGCCCCACATAGTAGAAGCCCAGCTCCTCGAAGAACGTGCCGCCGGTCACCATGCCGCGCGCGAATTCCTCGGCCTTGCGGGCCGCCTCGCGCATCGGCCGCGGGAAGGCCCCGGCCACCGCCTTGCCGACCCGGCGGATCGAACGATAGCCGCCCCCCGACACCAGCCGGGCCATGTAGGCGCTCATCCCGCCCACCGGCGGGGCGATCGACATGTCGTTGTCGTTCAGGATCACCGTCAGCTGACCGGTCGTCTCGCAGGCGTTGTTCATGGCCTCGTAGGCCATGCCGGCGCTCATTGAGCCGTCGCCGATCACCGCCACCACCTTGTTGGCCTTGCCGGCCTGGTCGCGGGCGGCGGCGAAGCCCAGGGCCGCCGAGATCGAGGTCGCCGCGTGGGCCGCGCCGAACGGGTCGTAGGGGCTTTCCGCCCGCTTGGTGAAGCCCGAGAGGCCCCCGCCCTGGCGCAGGGTGCGGATGCGGTCTCTACGGCCGGTGAGGATCTTGTGCGGATAGGCCTGGTGGCCCACGTCCCAGATCAGGATGTCGTCCGGGGTCTCGTAGACATGATGCAGGGCGACGGTGAGCTCCACCACGCCCAGGCCCGCGCCCAGGTGCCCCCCGGTCTGCGACACCGCGTCGATGGTCTCTGCCCTGAGTTCGTCCGCCAACTGGCGAAGCTGCGGAATCGACAGGCCGCGCGTGTCCGCTGGGGAGGCGACCTGGTCGAGCAGGGGGGTGTGGGGCATGAAACGCGGGGCCGCTGTACGACGGGGCTACTGGCGGCGCTCTAGCACGAAATCGACGCTGTCCCGCAGTAAATCCGCCCGCCGACCGAAGGGGTCGAGGTGGGCCTTGGTCTGGCTCGCCAGCAGCCCCAGCCGCTCGCGCGCCGCCTCAGCCCCCAGCAGGGTGACGAAGTTGACCTTGCCCATCTTGGCGTCCTTGCGGGCCGCCTTGCCCATGGCGTCCGCCTCCCCCTCGGCGTCCAGCAGGTCGTCGACGATCTGGTAGGCGAGGCCTAGGTCGTGGGCGAAGGCCAGCATGGCGTGGCGATCGCCATCCTGGGCCCGGGCCAGCACCAGCGGCAGCTCGAAGGCGCAGGCGATCAGCGCGCCGGTCTTCAGGCGCTGCATCCGCGCGACCCCGCCCAGGTCCTCGCGCACGCCCAGGATGTCGATCATCTGGCCCCCCGCCATGCCGCGCGCGCCGGAGGCCACGGCCAGCTTCAGCACCAGTTCGCATCTCACCGCCCCGTCCGGATGGGTGTCCGGGTGGGCGAGGATTTCGAAGGCCGCGCTCTGCAGGGCGTCGCCGGCCAACACGGCGGTGGCTTCGTCATAGGCCCGGTGGACCGTCGGCTGCCCTCGCCGCATGTCGTCGTCGTCCATGCAAGGCAGGTCGTCATGCACCAGGCTGTAGGCGTGGATGCACTCCAGCGCGCAGGCCGCCCGCAGCACCGGCCGCTCCTCCAGATCGAACAGCCGTCCGGTCTCAAGGGCGAAGAAGGTCCGCAGGCGCTTGCCCGATCCCAGGGCGGCGTAGCGCATGGCCTCGGTCAGCCGGCTCTCGGGGCCGTCCGCCCGGGGCAGCAGTTCGTCCAGGGCCACCGTCACCAGATCGGCGGCCTCGGCCACGCGGCGGGCCAGGCTCATCAATTGAACTCGGCGGGCTCGGCGCCAGGCGTCCCGTCGGCGCCCATGACAATCTTCTCGACGCGCAGGCGAGCGGCCTCCAGCCGGGTCTCGCAATGGGCCTTCAGCGCCGCGCCGCGCTCGTACATCCGGATCGAGTCCTCCAGCGGGGCCTGGCCGGACTCCAGCTTGCCGACGATCGCCTCCAATTCGGCCAGCGCCTGCTCGAAAGTCATCGCGGCGATGTCGGCGGGCTCGGACATGGGGTCTCCTGGCAGGCGTGGCGAACCTAAAGCTGGCGTTGGCGCCGGTCCACCCGGTACGTCATGTGGAAGTCACGAAGACCCGCCATACGGGCTGCCGGGGAGCGCATACATGTCCGTCTCGCGTCGTCGAATGCTCGGCCTGGCCGCCGCCACTGCCGCTTTCGGCGGCCTCGCCCGGGTCAGCGCCCAACCCGCCCAGGTCTTCGGCTATGGGCCGCTCCGGCCGGATCCCGACAGCCTGTTCGATCTGCCGGAGGGATTCTCCTACAAGATCGTCTCCCGCGCCGGCCAGCCGATGGACGACGGCTTCCTGACCCCGGGAAAGCTCGACGGCATGGCCTGCTTCCCGCTGGACGCCGAGCGGGTGATCCTGGTCCGCAACCACGAACTCCGCTCGGTGGACGCCGCCAATTCCCCCTTCGGCCGTGACGGCGCCCTGGCGGCAAAGGTCCCAAAGGACCGGGCCTTCGACATCCTGCCGGAGGGACGGCCCCTGGCCGGCGGGACCTCCACCCTGGTCTGGAACCTGCGCCAGCAGCGCCTGGAGACCCATCACCTCAGCCTGACCGGCACGGTCGTCAACTGCGCCGGCGGCCGGACGCCCCGCCGCACCTGGCTTTCCTGCGAGGAGAGCGATCTGCGCCCGGGTTCGGAAGCCGGCAAGGCGCACGGCTGGGTCTTCGAGGTGCCGGCCGACCTGCGCGGCCTGGCCGATCCCACGCCGATCACCGGCATGGGCCGCTTCAAGCACGAGGCGACGGCCACCGACCCGCGCACCGGCGTCGTCTACCTCACCGAGGACCAGACCGACGGCGAGGGCCTGTTCTACCGCTACCTGCCGAGCGACCCCGCGCGTCTGCACGCCGGGGGACGGCTGCAGGCCTTGGGTTTCCGCGAAGGCGCCGAAGCCGATCCGCGCAACTGGAAGCGCCGCTACTGGAAGGTGGGCGAGCGCCGCAACGCCGTCTGGATCGACCTCGACGGGGTCGACAATCCGCACGACGATCTGCGCCATCGCGGCCATGCGGCCGGGGCGGCCTGGTTCGCCCGTGGCGAGGGGATCGTCTGGGGCGACGGCGAGCTCTACTTCACCTGCACGAGCGGCGGCCCGGACAACAACGGCCAGGTCCTGCGCTATCGCCCGAGCCCTCGGGAGGGCCAGCCTGGGGAAAAGGACCAGCCCGGGGTGCTGCAGCTTTTCGTCGAGCCGGCGAGCGGCGAGGGCCTGACCATGTGCGACAACCTCACCGTCTCGCCGCGCGGCCACCTCTTCGTCTGCGAGGACAAGTACATGGGTCGCAACCGCCTGCAGGCGATCACCCCGCGTGGCCGGATCTACGACTTCGGCTCCAACGCCCAGGGCCGCCTCGGGCCCGCCCCCAATTCGGAGCTTGCCGGTGTCTGCTTCTCGCCCGACGGTTCGACCCTGTTCGTGAACATCTATTCGCCGGGGATCACCCTGGCGATCACCGGGCCTTGGGCGGCGTTCCGAGCGTGATCGGTTGCGCGAACCGGCGCATCGACCAGTATTTGTAACCTTCGCTCTCCACCAGCTTCCAGCCCATCCGGCGCAGCGAGCGGCCGATCATGAAGTTGAAGAAGCCGTGCGCCAGGACCACCACGTCCTCGCCGCCCGCCGCCAGGCCGATCAGCATGGCCGCCGCCTTATCGGCCCGCGCCACCGCGGCGTCCCGGTTCTCCTGGCCCTCGTGGTGGTTGAAGAACCACCACCAGAACCTCGCCCAGAAGCCCCACATGCTGGGCGTCAGGCGAATCCAGCCCGGGAAATTGGGAGGCGGCAGCGGCGCCTCGATCAACGTCTCGTGCTGGTTGAACGCGCGCTCACCGGCCAGGATCTTGGCGCTCTCGATCGAGCGCAGCCGGGTCGAGGAGACCAGCGTCCCGCACTTCTCCACGAAGCGCAGCAGGGCCGCCGGCGGGGTCTGGCCGGGCAGGATGCCCAGCACCTCGTAGCTGGCCCAGAACGCCCGGTACTCGGCGGCGTTCAGGCGCACCTTGCGCGACAGCGCCGGCTCGCCGTGGCGGGCGAGGATGATCGCGCCATGCGATACTTGGACGGGCTTTTTCGTCGGCTCGGCGGTCAAGGCGCTGGCCACTCGATCCGGAAGGATTGTCCTGGCGGACACACGCAGATTCTGGCCCCTCAGCCGTCCAGGGCCCTCACGTGCGCGAGCGCCGAGCGACCCAGAGCCTCAAGGTCGTAGCCGCCCTCGAGCGAGGACACAACCCGACCCTTCGCATGCCGCGCCGCCACCGAGACGATCGCCCGGGTCGCCCAGGCGAAGTCGGTCTCGTCCAGGTCCTGGCCGCCGGAGCCGCCCAAGGGATCGCGACGATGGGCGTCGAATCCCGCGGAGACCAGGATCAGGTCCGGCGCGAAATCGTCCACCCGCATCATCAGCGCCTCGAACGCCTTGCGCCAGACCGCCGCCGGGGCGCCGGCGGGCGACACCGCATTGGCGACGTTGGCCGGCGTCGGCTGGTCCGGATGCCCGCTGCCGGGCCACAGCGGCCACTGCTGGATCGAGGCCAGGAACAGCCCCTCGCGCCCGGCGAAGGCGGCCTGGGTGCCGTTGCCATGGTGCACGTCGAAGTCCACCACCGCCACCTTGGCCAGCCCGGCGCCCTGGGCCGCCATCGCCGCCACCGCCACGTTGGAGAAGACGCAGAAGCCCATGGAGGTCTCCGGCTCGGCGTGATGGCCCGGCGGCCGCACCGCGCAGAAGGCCCGTCCCGTCTCGCCCCCTGCCACGTCCCGGACGGCCTTCACCACCGCCCCCGCGGCCCGGCGGGCCGCTGTCAGGCTGCCGGCCGACATCACCGTGTCGGCGTCCAGCGCGATCGGGCGGGCGCCAGGAGAGATCGCCAGTATGGCCCGCACATAGTCGGGATCGTGGACCCGCAGCAGGTCCGCTGGCTCAACCAGCGGCGCATCGGCGGGGGTCAGGTCCAGGTCGCTGTCGTCCAGCGCGTCGGTCACGGCCCGCAGCCGCGCGGGCCGCTCGGGGTGCCCCTCGCCCGGACGGTGGTCCAGCATGTCGAGGTGGGTGTAGAGGGCGACAGCCATGACCCATTCTAGCGCAACCCCCGCGATCCGCAGAGCCAGGACCGCCGACGCCGAAGCCCTGGCCGCCGTAGGCTCGGCGACCTTCGCCGAAACCTTCGGCCACCTCTATCCGCCGGCCGACCTGGCCGCCTTCCTGGCCGAGGCCCATGTCCCCGCCCGCTGGGCCGCCGACCTGGCCGATCCCACCGGCGCCGCCTGGCTGGTGGAGGTGGACGGCCAGGCGGTGGGCTACGCCCGCGCCGGGCGCTGCGCCCTGCCCCACACCGACGTCACCGCCCGCTGCGGCGAGCTGAAGGCCTTCTACCTCCTGAAGCCCTGGCAGGGCGGCGGCCTGGGCGGGCGGCTGTTCGCCGAGGCCCTGGCCTGGCTGGAGGCCGCCTACGACGACCTCTGGATCGGCGTCTGGTCGGAGAACCTTGGCGCCCAGCAATTCTACGCCCGCCGTGGCTTCTCAAAAGTCGGCGAATACGGGTTTCCGGTGGGCGAAATCGTGGACCAGGAATTCATTTTGAAGCGCACAGCCGCGGGTTCTGCTAACAACCCGCCGCCCACTTCTTAGGACGTAGAAGCCTGGATTTAGGTGAACACTGATCACTTAAGATCATTGCGTCGATTTAACTTCTGTCGGGGTTGGCGGGACGCCCGGTTTTTGGGAGGCTTCCGACAACAGCCACCCCAGACAGCTCCAGGGGGGAGCGCCGACTACGATGTTGAGGATTGGGTACGTTCGCTTGCCGGACAGGGAGTCCTGTGCGGACACCGCCATGCTCAAGGCCGCCGGCTGTCACGTGGTCCGCGCCGAGGAGCACACCGCCCTCACCGACGAGCCGCAGATCCTCGGCTCTATCCTCGATTTCATCGGCGCCGGCGACCAGCTGGTGGTGACCCGCCTTGATCGCCTGGCCCTGACCGGACGCGACATCCTCGACGTCCTGGATCGCCTCGAGGCCCGGGGCGCCACCTTCCAGATCCTGGAGCCCGAACTCTGCAGCGACGGCCCCACCGGCGCGGCCCTCCGCGCGGTGCTGGAAGCCGTCTCCGCGATGGAGCCTGCCCGCGCGCCCCGCCGCCGCCCGGCCGAGGTCCGGCAGATCCGCGCCCTGCAGCAGGCCGGCGTCGGCCCGGTCGAGATCGCTCGGCGGCTGGGCGTCTCGCGTATGACCGTCTGGCGCAAGCTGCGCGCCATCGAGGCCTAAGCCTCCCTGGACACCGGCCGGCGCCGATCCCATCCTCCGCCGGCCATGTTCATGCGCTTCTTCACCGAGCTGCGCGAAGCCAAGCTTCCCGTGACGCTCAAGGAATATCTGGTCCTGATGCAGGCGCTGGATCGCCAGGTCATCGACCGCTCGGTGGACGACTTCTACTACCTCTCCCGCGCCGCCCTGGTGAAGGACGAGAAGAACCTCGACCGCTTCGACCAGGTGTTCGGCCACGTCTTCAAGGGCCTGGAGCGGCTGGACGCCGACCTTTCCGCCGACATCCCCGCCGAGTGGCTGAAGCGGCTCTCGGACCGCTTCCTCACCGATGAGGAGAAGGCCCAGGTCGAGGCCATGGGCGGCTTCGAGAAGCTGATGGAGGCCCTGGCCGAGCGCCTGCGCGAACAGACCGAACGCCACCAGGGCGGCTCAAAGATGATCGGCACGGGCGGGACCTCGCCCTTCGGCGCCGGCGGCTACAATCCGGAAGGGGTGCGGATCGGCCAGGAGAAGGGCCGCCACGGCCGGGCGGTGAAGGTCTGGGACAAGCGCGAATACAGGAACCTCGACGACCAGGTCGAGCTCGGCACCCGCAACATCAAGGTCGCCCTGCGCCGCCTGCGCAAATGGGTCCGCGACGGCGCCGCCGAGGAGCTTGACCTGCCTGGCACCATCCAGGGCACAGCCGAGAAAGGCTATCTGGACATCCAGCTTCGCCCGGAGCGGCGCAACAAGATCAGCGTGCTCCTGTTCCTCGACGTCGGCGGGTCGATGGATAGCCACATCAGGGTCTGCGAGGAGCTGTTCTCGGCCGCGCGATCCGAGTTCAAGAACATGGAATTCTTCTACTTCCACAACTGCCTCTACGAGGCGGTCTGGAAGGACAACCGCCGTCGCCAGACCGAGAAGATCCCCACCTGGGACGTGCTCCATCGCTACCCGCACGACTACAAGGTGATCTTCGTCGGCGACGCCGCCATGAGCCCCTACGAGATCACCTACCCGGGCGGCTCGGTGGAGCACTGGAACGAGGAAGCCGGCGCGGTCTGGCTGGACCGGCTCACCCAGGTCTACGAGCATGCGGTCTGGCTCAATCCGACCCCTGAGCGGCACTGGGGCTACGCCCATTCCACGGGCGTCATCCGTCAGCTGTTGAACGAACGCATGTTTCCCCTCACCCTGGAGGGGCTAGAGCGGGCGATGAAGCAACTGGCGCGCTAGCGCCGGGGAGCTTCAGCGACCGGCTGGGTTTCAACCCGGAAACACGCTATCCTCCCGACACAATCTGACGGAATTTACATCGTCGGATTTCGACTTTCAAAAAGGTGGATTGTGACGCTCGAACACCTCGGGCTGTTCGACACGCCGCCGGACCGGGGACAGGTCCGGCTGGGCCTGGTCATCGTCGGCCTGCTGTCGGTGGTCGCCCTGCTGGTCCTGCCGGTGCGCGACGTTCGACTGTCCCCGGTCGATCCCTTCGTCCGGATGATCGATATGGTCATGTTCATCGGCGAGCTGATCACCGCGACCCTGCTCTACGCCCAGGCCGCCGTCTTCCGATCCCGGGCCCTGACCGTCCTGGCCACCGGCTATGTCTTCGCTTCCCTGCTGCTGATCCCGCACGCGCTGGCTTTTCCCGGCGCCTTCGCTCCGGACGGCCTGCTGGGCGCCGGGGTCAACAGCGCCTCCTGGGCTTACATGTTCCGGCGGCTGGCCTTCCCCGTCGCCGTCGTTCTCTACATCCAACTCAAGCAGGCGGATTCGGCCGCGCTGTACGTCGTCAGATGTTTTGAGACAGGTGGGGTCCGGATTTAGCGGAGAGATGGCCTCATCTGGGGTTGATATTTAGGCGGCGATTTTGCGGTGTTGCAAGCGCCGATGTTGGATGGTCTGGCGTTTGATGTGGGCCCGTTCACGC
>CANJRI010000072.1 GCA_947476555.1 Caulobacteraceae bacterium | reverse complement strand
GCGGCGTCCGCAGCGGCGTCGGCGGCGGTGGCCGCGGCGTCGGCGGCCGTGTCGGCGGCGGCGGCCGCGGTGTTGGCTTCGGCGGTCGCCTCGGCGGCGGCGTCGGCGGCGGCCTCTTCCGGCTTGGAGCAGGCGGTCAGGCCGAGGGCGGCGACGGCCGCGGCGGCCAGGGCGAGCTTGCGCAGTTCGATGGTCATGAGGTTCTCCAAGGCAGTGTCGGCGCCCCCCGTTGTCGGGCGCGGGCCAGGATTAGGCAGCGCCGGCCAAGCGGACAAGCCGTATTTTCACGTTTTCGTGATCACCCGTCCGGAGGCGGCCGTCAGGCCTCGTTGGGAATGTTGGAGAGCGCTTCTTCCAGCTCCAGGAAGCTGGGCTGGGCGCCGGACGGCACGCTGCCGCGGCCGATCTCCACCGAGATCTGGGCGGCGTTGCCGTGCAGGTGGGCCACCAGGACGGCCTGGATGATCTTGTAGAAGGCGCCGTCCTCGTCGATCACTTCCTTCATCCGCGTGGAGAAGGGGCCGACCAGGCCATAAGCCAGGAACACGCCGAGGAAGGTGCCGACCAGGGCCGAGCCGATCATCTCGCCGAGGATTTCCGGCGGCTCGGTGATAGCGCCCATGGTCTTGATGACGCCCAGCACGGCGGCGACGATGCCGAGGGCCGGCAAGGCGTCGGCCAGGGACTGCATGGCGTGGCTGGGACCCTGCGCTTCGTGGTGGTGCTTATCGAGTTGCTTCTCCATGGCGTCCTCGACCTGGTGGGGATCCTCCAGGTTCATGGTCATCATGCGAAGCGTGTCGCAGATGAAGTCCACGGCGAAGTGGTCCTTCATGATCTTGGGGAAGCGCGAGAAGATCGTGGAGTCGTGGGGGTTCTCGATGTGGCTTTCCAAGGCGATCACGCCCTTGGATTTCATGGTCTTGGTGAGCAGGAACAGCAGAGCCAGGAGGTCGCGGTAGTCCGCGGCCTTCCATTTGGGGCCGGCGAACACCTTACCGAGGCCGCCGCCGGTGCCCTTGATCACGGTCATGGAGTTGGAGATCAGATAGGCGGCGACGCCCGCGCCGCCGATGGCCATCATCTCATGCGGCAGGGCGTGCAGGATCACGCCGAGGTTGCCCCCCGAAATCAGGTAGCTGCCGAACACAAGGCCGAACAGCAGCACGATGCCGATGATCTGGAACATGAACTTCCCCGCAGGATCGGGCGAAGCATCGTCGTTAATGCTTAATGGCCGGTGAGCGGCGTCAGCTAACCGAAGCTTCCGTCCGTAGCCGTTGCACCATGTCCGGCGACAGGTAGCCGTCGGCGGTCAGACCCCGTGCCTTCTGCCAGGCGCGCAGGGCGGTGCGGGTGTTCATGCCGACGACGCCGTCGGGGGTTCCGGGGCTGAAGCCGAGCGCCGCCAGGGCCCGCTGGGCGGTCATCCGGTCCACCAGGGAGAGGGCGGCCTCCTGCGGCCAGGGCCGGACCAGCGGCCCCATGCCCGAGAAGCGGTCGGCCAGCATCCCCACCCCCAGGGCATAGGACAGACTGTTGTTGTACTGCCGGATGGCGAAGTGGTTCGGAAACAGCAGGAACAGCGGGCCCGCGGCGCCCGCCGGAGCGACCAGCTGGGCCGAAGCGGCCTCGTCGGCGGTGGTCCACGGCAGGCCGTCGGCCCGCTTCACCCCGCGCGCGGTCCACTGGACCGGAGTCTCGCGGGGCCCTTCGGTGAGGGAAAAATCGAAGTCCGTGGGAACCGTGACCTCCCGGGCCCAGCTCTGGCCGGGCTTCCAGCCGGCCTTGGCCAGCAGATTGGCGGCGCTGGCCAGGGCGTCGCCCCGCGATGTCCAGATGTCGCGCTTGCCGTCGCCGTCGCCATCGACGGCGGTTGACGTGAAAGTCGAAGGAATGAACTGGGTCTGGCCCATGGCGCCGGCCCACGAGCCCCGCAGGCGCTGGCGGGGGAACTCGCCCGTCTGGATCAGCTTGAGCGTCGCTATGAGCTCGCCTTCGGCCCAGGCCCGGCGGCGGCCCTCGGCGGCCAGGGTGGCGAGGGACCGGATCACGTCGAGATCGCCCTGGATGGCGCCGAAACCACTCTCAAGGGCCCAGATCCCAATTAGGATTTCCCGTGGGACTCCGTAGGTCTGCTCGATAGGCCCGAGCTCGGTCATGTCCTGGCGGCGACGCTGGCCGATGGTGGCCCGATCGGCGGTGACCACGCCCCTGAGGTAGTCGGAGATCGGCCGGGAGAATTCCGGCTGGCGGCCATCCAGGCTGGCGACGCGCGGATCGGGGGCGAGGCCGGCCATCTCGCGGCTCAGCACCTCGGGACGAATCCCCGCCGCCAGGGCCTTGGGCTGGAAGTCCGCCGCCCAGGCGTCGAACTGGATGTCCCCGGAGGCCGTCGGCGGCGTCACCGATGCGGGCGCAGGCGGCGCGGGCAGGGCGGCGGGGGGCGCGGCCGCCTGTGGCGCGGGAACAGGTGGAGGCGCTGGCGCGGGGGGCGGCACGGCGCTCGGGGTCGCGCAACCGGCCAGGAGCAGCGTCGCCAGGAGGGATCGGATACGCATCCTCTATAAACTAAGGTGCTTCGGCCCATCGCCCAATCACAAGACCGAGGGCTGAGCGGGTTGCGGGCGCAAAAGTGGGTTCCATTTTTGCTCAACCCGCTCGGACCGATAGGTTGACGGGCGCGGCCCATCCCCGTATATGCGCCGGCTCATTCCAGAACCCCGGCAAGGTCATGAAGGTCAGAAGCTCGCTCAAGTCGCTCAAGACGCGTCACCGCGACTGCAAGCTCGTGCGCCGCAAGGGCCGGGTTTATATCATCAACAAGACCAATCCCCGGTTCAAAGCCCGTCAGGGCTGAATCCGGCCGCGCAGGCGGCCTGCAGACGGGATAGCGCGGCGGCCCTTTCGGGCCGCTTGTCGTATGGGCGCTAGGTCAGACAGCTCACCTCAATCGCCGGACCGCACCAGGTCGAAGAACTCCTGCCGCGTGCGCGGGTCGTCGCGCACCTCACCCAGGAGGGTGGAGGTGGTCAGGCGCGAGCCCGGCGTGTTCACCCCGCGCATGGTCATGCAGCTGTGCTCGGAGACGATCACCACCCCCACGCCCTTTGGCTGCAGGATGTCCTGGATCGCCTCGGCGACCTCGGCGGTGAGCTTTTCCTGGATCTGCAGGCGCCGGGCGAAGCCGTGGACCACGCGGGCCAGCTTGGAGATCCCCACCACCCGGTCGCGGGGCAGGTAGCCCACGTGGGCCTTGCCGAGGAATGGCAGCATGTGGTGCTCGCAGAAGCTGACCACCCGGATGTCCTTGAGGATCACCAGCTCGTCGTAGCCGCCCACCTCCTCGAAGGTGCGCTCCAGATAGGCGCGCGGATCGGTCTCGTAGCCCGCGAACAGCTCGCGATAGGACCTGATCACCCGCGCCGGCGTCTCCAGCAGGCCCTCGCGGTCGGGATCGTCGCCGGCCCACTCGATCAAGGTTCGGACGGCCGCCAGAGCGTCGGCTTCGGTGGGCTTGGGCATCTGGGACCTCTCCGCGTCTATCCGTCTCAACGGTCAGGTTGTGGATGAAGTTCAAGGCCGCGATGACAAGGCCCCGGCGGCATGGTTAGTCGCCCAGGCAATCTGAAGAAGAGACCCATGGCCGACGACGCTTCCGCCCACCCCGACATCCTGAATGCCACCGCCCAGGGGCAGCTGAAGTCCATCATCGAGCGGGTGGAGCGGCTGGAGCAGGAAAAGTCCGAGCTCGCCGAGCAGATCAAGGAAGTCATGGCTGAGGCCAAGGGCAACGGCTTCGACACCAAGATCATCCGCAAGGTGATCCGTATCCGCAAGCAGGACCGCGCCAAGCGCCAGGAGGAGGAGGCGATCCTCGACCTCTACCTCTCGGCCATCGGCGAGATTTGAAGCGCAAGCTTCCCGATCAGAAAGCGGCCGCCAAGCGCGCGGCCCTCAACGCCCTGAAGCGCGCCCGCAGGCTGGCCGACAAGGCCGGCGTCAAGCTCTCCGACTGGGAGGGTGAATTCCTGGGCTCGGTGGCCGACCGGGTGAAGACCTACGGCCGCGCCTTCGGCGATCCGGAAAAGGGCGCGCCGGGACAGGCGTTGTCGGCCATGCAGACCGTCAAGCTCAAGGAGATCGCGGCCAAGGCCAAGGGTGAGAAGAAGGCCCTGGCGAGGGCCCCCTTCCGCCGCCGTAAGGCCGAGGGTTAGGCCGCCGCCTCGTCGACCAGGCCTTCCAGCCCCTGCTCCTTGACCTTGCGATAGAGCGTCGAGCGGCCGATCCCGAGCCTTCGGGCCACCTCGCTCATGTGGCCGGCGTAGATCTCGATGGCGTGCTGGATGAGGTCGCGCTCGATCTCTTCCAGGGTCCTGAGGTGCCCCCGGCCGTCCAGGATGCGGACCGGCGCGTCCTTGGGCGGGTCGCCGGCCGCCGCCCCGGTCGCCGGCGCGGCGCCCGTGGCCAGGGCCTCGGGTGGCGGCGCTGCGATCCCGGAGATCGCCGGGAAGTCGTGGGGCTGCAGGTAGGGGGCGTCGGCCAGGACGATGGCGCGATAGACCGCGTTCTCCAGCTGGCGGACGTTGCCCGGCCAGTCGAAGGCGGTCAGGCAGGCCAGGGCCTCCGATGCCGCGCCCACCACCTGCTTGCCTTCCTCGATGTTGAAGCGGCGCACGAAACAATCGACCAGGGCCGGGATGTCATCCTTGCGCTCGCGCAGGGCCGGCGCCTCGATCGGGAAGACGTTCAGCCGGTAGAACAGGTCCTCGCGGAACCGGCCGTCGGCCACGGCCTGCGACAGGTCGCGGTTAGTCGCCGAGACGATGCGCACGTCGACCTTCACCGATCGCTTGGCGCCCACCGGATCGATCTCGCTCTCCTGCAGGGCCCGCAGCAGCTTGACCTGGATGTCCAGCGGCAGCTCGCCCACCTCGTCTAGGAACAGGGTGCCCCCGTTGGCCTCCTGGAACTTACCGAGGTGGCGGTCGGTGGCCCCGGTGAAGCTGCCCTTCTCGTGGCCGAACAGGATGGATTCCACCAGGTTCTCGGGGATCGCCCCGCAGTTGACCGCCACGAAGGGCTTGCCGGCGCGCTCGGAGGAGCCGTGCACCGCCCGGGCGATCACTTCCTTGCCGACGCCGCTCTCGCCGGTGATCAGGATCGGGATCGAGGACTTGGCCGCCCGCTCGCCCAAACGCTTGACCATCACCATCGGAGGGGCCGCGCCGATCAGGTCGTCGAAGGTGGCTCTGCCTGTCGTGTGCTTCTTCAGCCGGTCGACCTCGGCCTTCAGGCCGCCCATCGACAGGGCGTTGCGGATCGAGACGATGATGCGTTCCGGGCTGGCCGGCTTGACGAAGAAATCGACCGCGCCGGCTTGCATCGCCTGCACGACGGTGTCGATGCCGCCCGTGGCGGTGACCACGATGACCGGCTGCGCAAAGCCCCTGGCGCGCATCTCCACCAGGGTTTCCTGGCCGGAGGTTCCGGGCATCACCAGGTCCAGCAGGACCACGTCGGCGGGGGCGCCGGCCGCCAGCTTCGAGATCGCCTCGTCGCCACTCTCGGCGTGGACGACGACGAAGCCTTCGCGCTCGAGCACGGCCTGGATAAGCCGCCGCTGCGTTGGGTCGTCGTCGACTACCAGGACCGTCTTGGCCATCTTGAACCCGTCCACCAGATTGGCCCTCGCCGTCGTGCGACGAGGCTCGTTGTTGTCCCCTTCTGATACAGGAGAGGGGTAAAGGCGGGGTTTCGCAGACCTGAGTCAGGGGTTAACGCGTTGCGTCTGAAACCCCGGAGGCCGGATCCATGAACGCGCCGCTCAAGATCGACGAGATTCCGGAGTGGCGGCTGGACGATCTCTATGCCGGGCGCGAGGACCCCCGGATCGAGGCCGACCTGCAGGCCGCCGCCGCCGCCAACGCCGCCCTGGCCGAGATGAAGGGCGACTTTGCCGCCGCCCGGAACAGCGCCGCGACCCTGGGCGAGCGGCTGGATCGCGGCGTTACGCTCTACGAGCAGGCCGCCAACAGCCTTTGGAGTGTCGGCGCCTTCGCCGCCCTGGCGTCCTCCACGGCGCGCAACGATCCTGCCTGGGCCAAGTTCGAGGCGGACCTTCGGGCCCGTTCGGCCCAGATCGGGGCCGAGAGCCTGTTCTTCACCTTGGAGATCAACCAGCTGGAGGACGCCGAGCTGGAGGCGGCCCTGGCGGCGCATCCGGCGGCGGCGCGCTGGCGTCCGTGGCTGCGGCGGGTGAGGGCCAGCCGCCCGCACGAGCTGTCGGCGGACCTTGAGCGCCTGCTGATCGACCGCGGGCCGGCGGTGGCCAACTGGGGCCGGCTCTCCGACGATACCCTGGCGGCCCTGACCGCCCGGATCGGCGCCGAGACCCTGACCCTATCCCAAGTGCTCAACCGGCTGTCGGACCCGCTCCCGTTACGCCGCAAGCAGGCCGGCCAGGCCCTGGCCAAGGCGCTCGCCGCCCGCACCCCGACGCTGGCCCTTTGCCTCAACACCCTGGCCTTCGAGAAGCAGGTCGAGGATCGCTGGCGGAAATATCCGAGCCCGGCGGCCGGACGTCACCTGGCCAACGAGGTCGACGCCGAGGCTGTCGAGGCCCTGGAGGCCGCCGTCGTGGACGGCTACGCCTCGGTGAGCCACCGCTATTACCGGCTGAAGGCCAAGGTCATGGGCCGCAGCGTGCTCGACCATTGGGACCGCAACGCCCCGCTCGACCAGGCCCAGCCTCGCCAGTTCGCCTGGGGCGAGGCCAAGGCCATGGTGCTCGACAGCTTTGAGGCCCTGGCCCCCCGCTTCGCCGAAACCGCCCGGACCTTCTTCGCCCAGCCCTGGATCGACGCCCGCCCGCGGGCCGGCAAGCAATCCGGCGCCTATTCCCACCCGGTGACCGCGCCCCGGCATCCCTATGTGTTCATGAACTACATGGGCGAGCGGCGCGATGTGCTGACCCTGGCGCACGAGCTGGGCCACGCCGTCCACCAGACGCTGGCGGCGCCCCTGGGCACGCTCTTGGCCGACACCCCCCTCACCCTGGCCGAGACCGCCTCGATCTTCGGCGAGGGCCTGGTGTTCGAGACGCTGCTGGCCGGCGCCACCGGGATCGAGCGCCGGGGCCTGCTCGCCGGCAAGATCGAGGACGGGATCAACACCGTGTTCCGGCAGATCGCCTTCCACCGCTTCGAGGCGCGCTTCCACGCCGCGCGCCTGCAGGGCGAGCTTTCCCCCGAACAGATCGGGGGCCTGTGGCTGGAGGTGATGGGCGAGAGCCTCGGTCCGGCGATCCGGCTGGGTAAGGGCTACGAGCACTATTGGGCCTACATCAGCCATTTCGTGCACTCCCCGTTCTACGTCTACGCCTACGCCTTCGGGGACCTGCTGGTGCGGGCCCTGATGGAGAAGCGCCGGGAGGATCCGGCCGGCTTCGCGCCACGCTACGAGGCGTTGCTGGCCGCCGGCGGGACCCTGACCTACGTCGAGGCCCTGGCTCCGTTCGGCCTCGATCCGCGCCAGAAGGCGTTCTGGGCCGCGGGCGTGCATCAGATGGAGCGACTCGTCGACGAGTTCGAGGCGCTGGTTTGACATCCGGTCTTAGGCCGCTAGAGCCATTGACCCATGGCCGACATACCGCCCGTGGTCCGTATGCCCTACGACGATCAGGCCTTCGCGCGGCCTTCGGATCTACCGCCTGAGCTGGGTGCGCCGCTGGCCGAATTCGATGGCGCGGTCCCGCCGGCCCCGCACTGGTTCCGGCAGGCCATCGCCCAGGCTCCCGAGCGCACCTTCACCCGGTCGGGCGACATCGAGCTGGAGACCCTGACCTGGGGCGAGGTGGGCAAGCCTGGCCTGCTGTTGGTGCATGGCAATTCCGCGCACGCCGACTGGTGGAGCTTTGTGGCCCCGCAGTTGGCCAAGGACTACCGCGTCGCCGCCTATTCCCTGGCGGGCATGGGCGATTCCGGTTGGCGCGATCGCTACGACTTCGCCACCTATGACCGCGACATGGAGGCGGTGGCCCGCGCCGCGGGTCTGCATAAGGGCGGTCGCAAGCCGGTCTATATCGGCCACTCCTTCGGCGGCGCGCAGGTCTACTACGCCGCCCTGCGCCACCCGCAGCTGATGCATGCCGCGGTGATGATCGACACCGGGTTCCTCGGCCTGACCCCGGCCATGCTGCAACGGCGCGAGCGCAAGATCGCCGAGACCGGCGCCATCCCCACCCGGATCTATCCGGACATGGTCAGCGCCCTGGCCCGTTTCCGCTTCTCCCCGGCTCAGCCGGCCCGCGAACCCTATCTCGCCGACTATGTCGCCCGCCGGTCCCTGAAGCGGGTCCCTGGGCCGGATGGCCAGGGCGAGGGGTGGACCTGGAAGTTCGATCCTATGATGTGGGAGAAGCTGGACCATTCCGACATGCCGCCCTTCTCCGGCGCCTTGCCCCCGCTGCCGGTGCCCGGGGCCTTCATCCACGGCGAATATTCCAACTTCCGCCTGCGCCGGGAGGCCGGCGAGGCGCCGCTGATGCCGGACGATTTCATCGAGGTCGAGATCCCGGACGCCCACCACCACATCATGGTCGACCACCCGCTGGCCCTGGTGGCGACGATCAGGGCGGTCCTGGCCGGCTGGCGAGCTTGAGCGGGCCCGCGGGTTCGTGTAGCACCGGCTAAAGGTTCCGTTTGGAGAGTAGCTTTGGCCGGGCAGGCTTCCGACTATCATCGTGGCGACATGCAGATCGCCGAACAGAAATCCACGTTCCATCTGGTGATGGGCATGACCAAGTGGGGCAGCCTGGGGACCGCCGCTTTGCTGCTGTACCTGGTCCTACAATTCTGTACCCATACGGGCTTCCTGGGCTCGGCGATCAGCGCGATCGTGCTGCTCGTCCTGGGGACGCTGTTGCTACGCGAGAAGCCGAACGCCCACTAAGACTACCGAACACCCAATAAAATGAGCGGCAGTTCGCCGCCGAACTAAGGGGGGTTGAAGGTCCATGGCTGTGATCGCCATCATCCAGGAGCGCCGCGCCGGGGAGACCCGTGTCGCCGCGGTTCCCGAGACGGTGAAGAAGCTGATCGCCATGGGATTCAAGGTCGTCGTCGAGAAGGACGCCGGCGCGCTCGCCGCCTTCTCGGACGAGGACTACAAGGCCGCGGGCGCCGAGATCGCCGCCACCGCCAAGGCTGCCCTCGGCAAGGCCGACATCGTCTTCAAGGTGCGCGCCCCCGAGGCCGCCGAGACCGCCGCCCTGAAGAGCGGCGCCATCGTCGTGGCCCTTCTCAACCCTTTTCAGGAAAGAGCCGCGCTGGACGGACTGGCCGCCAAGGGCGCCACCGCCTTCGCCATGGAGTTCGTGCCCCGCATCAGCCGCGCACAGGCCATGGACGCCCTGTCCTCCCAGGCCAACCTCGCCGGCTACCGGGCGGTGATCGAAGGCGCGCATGCCTACGGCCGCGCCATGCCGCTGATGATGACCGCCGCCGGCACCGTGGCCCCGGCCAAGGTGTTCGTGATGGGCGCGGGCGTCGCCGGGCTGCAGGCCGTGGCCACCGCCCGCCGGATGGGCGCGGTGGTCACCGCCACCGACGTGCGGCCGGCCGCCAAGGAACAGGTCGAGAGCCTGGGCGCCAAGTTCATCGCGGTCGAGGACGAGGAGTTCAAACAGGCCGAGACCGCCGCCGGCTACGCCAAGGAAATGAGCCCGGAGTATCGCGCCAAGCAGGCCGCGCTGATCTCCGAGCACCTGAAGAAGCAGGACATCGTCATCACCACCGCCCTGATCCCCGGCCGGCCGGCGCCCAAGCTGGTCACCGCCGAGCAGGTGGCGTCCATGCGCGCCGGCTCGGTGATCGTCGATCTGGCGGTTGAGCAGGGCGGCAACGTCGCCGGCTCCAAGCCGGACGCCACGGTGGAGAAGGGCGGAGTCCGCATCGTCGGCTTCTCCAACCTGCCCGGCCGCATCGCCGCCGACTCCTCGGCCCTCTACGCCCGCAACCTAGTCTCCTTCGCCGAGCTCTTGCGGGACAAGGAGGGCAATCTGGCCCCCGACTACGAGGACGAGATCCTCAAGGGTTCGCTGGTCGCCAAAGGCGGCGCGGTGACCCATCCGCACCTGGAGACGTGAGGCCATCGCTTAGGAAGGTTTGACTGAAATGGAAGCCGTCGATCCCACCATCTTCCGCCTGGCCATCTTCGTCCTGGCGATCTTTGTCGGCTACTACGTGGTCTGGAGCGTCACCCCGGCGTTGCACACGCCGCTGATGGCGGTGACCAACGCCATATCCTCGGTGATCATCGTCGGCGCCCTGCTGGCCGCCGCCGCGGGCGGAATGGGCGGCGAGCTGACCGGAAACGTCCTGATCTCCAAGGGCGCCGGGGCCGCAGCGGCCGCGCTGGCGGCGGTCAACATCTTCGGCGGCTTCCTGGTCACCCAGCGAATGCTGGCCATGTACAAGAAGAAGGACCGCGCCAAGTGATCGGCCACGCCCGTCACGACGCCCTGGCGCGCGCCGCCCTCGTGGTGGCGGCCGGCGGCGTGCTCGTCGGCCTGACCCAGCAGGCGCCGGAACTCGGCTTCGGCGTGGCGGGCAAGGCCCTGCTGGTCGCCGGCGCGGCGGTCATCATCCTCGGCCTCACCATGGCCATTCGCAGTTTCGCTCGGCGTGGGGGCGCTGACCAATGAACGCCAATCTCGCCGCCGTCCTCTACCTGGTGTCCGGGGTGCTCTTCATCCTGGCGCTACGCGGGCTCTCCAGTCCCGAAACCAGCCGGCGGGGCAACCGCAGCGGCATGATCGGTATGGCCATCGCCGTGGCCACCGCGATGGCCACCCTCTGGAGCCAGGGGGCGCTCGACGCGCTTACCCTGGCGCTGATCGTCGGCGGCGTCGCCGTCGGCGGGACCATCGGGGCGGTGATCGCCAAGCGGGTGGCCATGACCTCCATGCCGCAACTGGTGGCCGCCTTCCACAGCCTGGTCGGGATGGCCGCCTGCCTGGTGGCGGTCGCGGCCATCCACACGCCGGAAGCCTACGGCATTGGCGCGTCCGGCGAGGTGCACCTCAATTCGCTGATCGAGCTCTCCCTGGGCCTGGCCATCGGCGCCGTCACCTTCACCGGCTCGGTGATCGCCTTCGCCAAGCTGAACGGCAACATGAGCGGCGCGCCGATCCTCTTGCCCGCCCGCCACCTGCTCAACATCGCCATCGCCCTGGCCATCGTCGCGATGGTGGTCGTCCTGTGCGCCAGCGGCGGCACGGCCCTGTGGGCCTTCTGGGCGATCTTCGCGCTCAGCCTGCTGGTCGGCGTCACCCTGATCATCCCGATCGGCGGGGCCGACATGCCCGTCGTGGTCTCGATGCTGAACAGCTACTCCGGCTGGGCGGCGGCCGCGCTGGGCTTCACCCTTGAGAACACCACCCTGATCATCACCGGCGCCCTGGTGGGCTCGTCCGGCGCGATCCTCAGCTACATCATGTGCAAGGCGATGAACCGCTCGTTCGTCTCGGTGATCCTCGGCGGCTTCGGGGCCGACGACTCGGCGGCGGCGGCCGGCGGCAAGGTCGAGACCCGGCCGATCAAGCAGGGCTCGGCGGACGACGCGGCCTTCATCATGAAGAACGCCTCCAAGGTGATCATCGTGCCGGGCTACGGCATGGCGGTGGCCCAGGCCCAGCACGCCCTGCGCGAGATGTGCGACAAGCTCAAGGAAGAGGGCGTGGAGGTGAAGTACGCCATCCACCCCGTCGCCGGC
>CANJRI010000071.1 GCA_947476555.1 Caulobacteraceae bacterium | reverse complement strand
GTGCTGGCGCCCTTGGGCTATGAGATGACCAGCGATCCGGCCGACGCCGACCTGGTGGTGCTCAACACCTGCCACATCCGCGAGAAGGCCACCGAGAAGGTCTATTCCGAGCTCGGCAAGCTCAAGGAGCTCAAGCTCGCCCGCCGCGCGGCTGGGTCCGACATGGCCATCGCCGTGGCCGGCTGCGTCGCCCAGGCCGAGGGCGAGGAGATCATGCGCCGCCAGCCGGCGGTGGACCTGGTCGTCGGTCCCCAGGCCTATCACCAGTTGCCGGAACTGATCGCGCGATCGCACCGGGCGCGCGGCGAGCGCTTGGCCGCCGACTTTGCTCCGGAAGAGAAGTTCGACGCCCTGCCGGCCGGACGGCGCCCGTCCGGCGTCACCGCCTTCCTCACCGTCCAGGAGGGCTGCGACAAGTTCTGCACCTTCTGCGTGGTGCCCTACACCCGCGGCGGCGAGTGGTCCCGCGGGCCGGAGGCCATCGAAGCCGAGGCGCGTGAATTGGCCGACAAGGGCGTGCGCGAGGTCACCCTGCTCGGCCAGAACGTCAACGCCTTCCGGGGCGGCCTGGCTAAGCTGGTGCGCCGGCTCGCCCGCATCCCCGGCCTCGACCGCATCCGCTACACCACCAGCCACCCGCGGGACATGGACGACGACCTGATCGCGGCCCACGCCGAGGTCGAGGCGTTGATGCCCTACCTGCACCTGCCGGTGCAGTCCGGGTCCGACAAGATCCTGAAGGCCATGAACCGGGCGCATGACGCCGACACCTATCTCAGGCTGATTGGGCGCATCCGGGCGGCTAGGCCCGACATCGCCATATCCGGCGACTTCATCGTCGGCTTTCCCGGGGAGCGGGACGCCGATTTCGAAGCCACCCTGCAGCTGGTGCGCGAGGTGGGCTATGCGAGCGCCTTCTCCTTCAAATATTCGCGGCGGCCCGGCACTCCGGCGGCGGCCATGCCCGGCCAGGTGGATGAGGCCGTGAAGGACGAGCGGCTGCGCCGGCTGAACCTGCTGCTGGACGAGCAGCGGGCCGCTTTCAACGCCGCCCAGACCGGCCGGGTCCTTCCGGTGCTGTTCGAGAAGGTCGGCCGACACCCGGGCCAGCTGATCGGCCGTAGCCCCTACCTCCAGGCGGTCCACGCCACGGCGCCGGATCGTCTGCTTGGCCAGATCGTTCCGGTAAGGATCGACAGCGCCGCTCAGAACAGCCTGGCCGGCGCGCTGGAGTTGGAGATCGCTTGAGCCGCGCCCCTGAATTCATCGCCCTGTCGGACGCGGCGGCCCGAGCCGTCTCGGGCGCCAACAGCCGTCATGCCGCCCTCATAGAGGACGCTTTCGGCGTGCTCGTCGAAACGCCGGGCGGCGGCGTGGCCCTCTCCGGTGACGCCAAGGGGCGGGCCCATGCCAAGAAGGTAGTCCAGGCGATCGCCGACCGGGCCGACCAGGGCCTGGAGATCGCCGAGGCCGACGTGCGGGTGGCCATCGGCGCGGCGCGGACAGGCTCCGGCGGCGCCCCGGGGGGCCTGCCGTCCGGTCGGCGTGGCCCTGTCGCCCCAAAGACCGCCACCCAGGCCACCTACCTGCAGGCCATGACCAAGTGCGAGCTGGTGTTCGGCCTCGGTCCCGCCGGCACCGGCAAGACCTTCCTGGCCGTGGCCCATGGGGCCGGCATGCTGCTGCGGGGCGAAATCGACCGCCTGATCGTCTCCCGGCCGGCCGTGGAGGCCGGCGAGCGTCTGGGCTTCCTGCCCGGCGACCTGACCGAGAAGGTCGATCCCTACATGGCTCCGGTGTGGGAGGCGCTCACCGACATCCTCGGCGGCGACCAGCTGCGTCGCCGGCGCGAGAAGGGCGAGATCGAGGTGGCGCCCATCGCCTTCCTGAGGGGGCGCACCCTTTCGCATGCGTTCGTGATCGTGGATGAGGCGCAGAACGCCACCCGCATGCAGATGAAGATGGTGCTGACCCGTCTGGGGGAAGGGTCACGGATGGTGGTCACCGGCGATCCGACCCAGATCGACCTGCCGAACCGCGCCGACTCCGGCCTCGCCCATGCCGTCGGCCTGCTGGAAGGCGTGAAGGGGGTCGAGGTCACGCGGTTCTCGGCTCAGGACGTGGTGCGCCACCCGCTGGTGGAACGCATCGTGCGGGCCTACGAGGCGGATTCCGGGCGCGGCGCTTGATCGATATCGAGATCGAGGACCCGGCCTGGACCCAGGCCCTGCCAGAGGCCCGGGCGCTGGCCATGGCGGCGGCCGAGGCGGCGTTGCTGAACGAGGGCGCGGTCGGCGAGGGCGTGGCCATGTTGCTGACCGACGACGAGGCGGTGCGTGAGCTCAACGCCCGCTTCCGCCAGCAGGACAAGCCCACCAATGTGCTGTCATTCCCCGCCCCGCCCAATCCGGAGCGGCACCTCGGCGACGTGGCCCTGGCCTACGGGGTCTGTGCGCGGGAAGCGGGCGAGCAGGGCAAGGATCTTGGGCGCCATCTGCAGCACCTGGTGGTCCACGGCGTCTTGCACCTTCTCGGATACGACCACATGAGCGAAGATGAAGCCGAGGCGATGGAAAGCCTGGAGCGCGTCGTCCTGGCCGGCCTGGGGGTCCCTGACCCCTACGCCGCGGGCGAAGGGAGAGCATGACCGACCCCGACCCCTCTAGTCGAAGCGGCCTCAGCCGCCGGCGCGGACTGATGGCAAGGCTGATCGCAGCCCTGCGGACGCCTCCCGAAGACGACACCCCGGCAGCGGGCGCCCCCGCCGCCGAGGCGCACGGCGAGCTGCTGAACCAGGCGCGGGCCTTCCAGGACCTTCGGGTCGACGATGTGATGAAGCCCCGCGCCGACATCGTGGCGGTGGAGCGCTCCTGCCCGTTCTCCGAACTCGTCGCCCGTTTCATTGAAGCCGAGCATTCGCGCATGCCGGTGTACCGCGACACCCTCGACGAGCCGGTGGGCGTGGTCCACGTCAAGGACGTCTTCAAGCTCCTGGCCCGCAAGACCCGCAGGCCGAAGCCGGAGGACGAGGTGCTTTCCGCCCGCCACCAGCTGATCCGCAAGGTGCTCTATGTGCCGCCCTCCATGCCGGCCGCGGAACTGCTCACCCTGATGCGCGTCAAGCGCACCCACATGGCCCTGGTGATCGACGAGTTCGGCGGCACGGACGGCCTGGTCACCCTGGAGGACCTGCTCGAAAAGCTGGTGGGCGACATCGCCGACGAGCATGACGGAGCCGACGACGCCGGTTTCACGCCGATCACCCAGGACGGGGACGGCTGGATCGCCGATGGACGCGCGCCCCTGGAAGAGCTGGAGCACGCCATGGGCGAGGGGATCGACCTTGCGCCCGAAGACCTGGACGAGGAGATCGACACCGTCGCCGGCCTGGTCACCGCCCTTGCGGGACGCGTGCCCAAACGCCGAGAACTGATCGACCATCCCGACGGCTTCTCCATCGAGGTGCTATCCGCCGATCCCCGCCGGGTGAAGCGGGTCCGGATCAGTCGGGCCCGGCCCGCCCCGGCCGATGCCTAAGCTTCCGAAGCTGAATCTGGGCGGCGCCTGGACACTTCGCGCCTGGGCGGTGGTGGCGGGTCTGGCCGCCGGCCTCGCCCACCCGCCGTTTGGCTTCCTGCCGGGGCTGATCGGCTTCGCCGCCCTTCTGGTGATGATCGAGGTCGGTGGCCCGCGTCCTTTGAGGTCGGCCTTCCTGCGCGGCTGGCTCATGGGGGTTGGCTACTTCGCGGTCTCCACTTGGTGGATTGGCGAGCCTTTCCTGGTCGACGCCGCCACCCACGGATGGATGGCGCCCTTCGCCGTGGTGCTGCTCGCCGCGGGACTGGCGCTGTTCTTCGGGCTGGGCGGTCTCGCCTATCGGCTGCTCCGGCCAAAGGGCGTGGCCAAGGTGCTGGTGTTCGCCGGCTGCTTCTCGGCGGCCGAATGGCTGCGCGGCCACCTGCTGACCGGTTTCCCGTGGAACCTGCCCGGCGAGGCCTGGGCGGCGGGCTCGGCGCCGTCGCAGACCGCGGCCCTGGTAGGGGCCTATGGACTGACCTGGATCACCCTGGCCATCGCCGCGACGCCGGCCGTGATCCTGCTGCGGACCACCCCCCGCGTCCGCCGGATCTCGCTGGCGCTCGGCGTCCTGGCGCTGGCGCTCCTCTACGGCGGCGGATGGGCGCGGCTGGCCCTGCAGAAGCCGCCGGCCTCCGGCAAGGCGCCGATCCTGCGCGTGGTCCAGGCCAACATCGACCAGAAGGAGAAGTGGCGGCCGGAGAATCTGGAATCCATTGTCGAAACCTACCTGACCCTCACCCAGCGTCCGGCGGCGGTCCGCCCCGACATCGTCATCTGGCCGGAAGGCGCGTTGCCGGCGGTGATCGACGATCTGCTGGCGCCGCAGTCGGACTTCGGCCCGATCCTGCGCGACAGCCTCGTCCAGGAGCAGAGCCTGCTGATGGGCGCCAACCGGGGCGAGCGCGACGCCACGGGCGCCGTGCGCTATTTCAATAGCCTGGTCGCCCTGCGCCGGGAAAACCAGGGCCTTCGGGTCACCGGCGTCTACGACAAGCACCGGCTGGTTCCGTTCGGCGAGTACCTTCCGCTCGGCGGCCTGGCCACGCGCCTGGGTATCCGCAGCTTGGTCCACATGCCTGAGGACTTCAGCGCGGGCCCGCCCCCGCGCCCCCTCGCCCCCTGGGGCGTGCCGGCGCTCCAGCCGCTGATCTGCTACGAGGCCCTGTTCCCGGGCTTCACGCGCGGCGCGACCCGGCGCGAGGGGATCCGCCCAGCATGGATCCTCAACATCTCCAACGACGCCTGGTTCGGCCAGACCTCCGGCCCGCTTCAGCACCTCAACATGGCCAGTTACCGGGCGATCGAGGAGGGGCTGCCCATCGTGCGTGCGACCCCGACGGGCGTGTCCGCGGTCATCGACGCCTACGGCCGCGCGCCCCCGGCGATGCGGCTGGGGCTCGGGCAGGTCGGGGTGATAGACGCGCCTCTGCCGCCCGCGCTTGCGCCCACCCCCTACGCCAGGTTCGGTGAAGCGGGCTTCGCCGTGATGCTGCTGCTTTCGCTGGGCCTTTCCACCCTGGTCGAACGGTTCCGCAGAGCGTGATTATGTGCCGCAGGGGTTGCGCCTTGGCCGTGGCCGCCAGCTTCGCTATGGCCGGACCATGAGCGATCTCAACCCGTCGGCCCCCGGCTCCGCCAACCCAGTGGATCGCCACGTGGGGCTGCGCATCCGCATGCGCCGCAAAGAGCTTGGCATCAGCCAGGAGACCCTCGCCGAGGCCATCGGCCTGACCTTCCAGCAGGTGCAGAAGTACGAGCGGGCCACCAACCGGGTCAGCGCCTCCAAGCTTTGGGAGATGGCCCAGGCGATGAACACCTCCGTGGCCTATTTCTACGATGGCCTGGAGGGGGACGCCGAGTTCGCGGAAGCGCTTCGCGACGGCGTCACCCAGGCGTTTCTGACCAGCCACGATGGCGCGGAACTGGCGGCCGCCTATCGCGCCATCCGCCAGCCGCGCGTCCGCCGCCGCATCCTGGATCTGGTGCGGGCGATGGCCGGCCAGGGCGAGCCGCTTCCGGTCTGATCGCCGCAACCTGCCCGGCCGCGCTTGTTGGGACATAAAGATTTCTTTATAGGCTTTCCGACCCTTCGATCGGAGCCTGCGTCGTGAGCCGTTCCAACTACATCTTCACCTCGGAAAGTGTCTCCGAGGGCCACCCCGACAAGGTCGCGGACCGGATCTCCGACACTGTCGTGGACGCGTTCCTGGCCGCCGAGCCGGAAGCCCGCGTCGCCTGCGAAACCCTGGTCACCACCAATCGCATCGTCCTGGCCGGTGAGGTCCGCGCGGGCAAGCCGGGCGGTTCCAAGGCCGAGAACAAGGCCCTGACCAAGGAGATCGTGCGCGGGCTGGAGCCCAAGGTCCGGGCGGCGATCAAGGAGATCGGCTACGAGCAGAAGGGTTTCCACTGGTCCAAGGCCAAGTTCGCCTGCCACCTGCACGAACAGTCCGCCCATATCGCCCAGGGCGTCGACGCCTCGGACAAGAAGGACGAGGGCGCGGGCGATCAGGGCATCATGTTCGGCTACGCCTGCGACGAGACGCCCGAGCTGATGCCGGCGACCCTGCAGTATTCGCACAACATCCTGCAGAAGCTGGCCGAAGTGCGCCATTCGGGCGAATGCGCGGTGCTGGAGCCGGACGCCAAGAGCCAGGTGACCATCCGCTACGAGAACGGCCAGCCGGCCGAGATCCTGCAGATCGTGGTCTCCACCCAGCACAAGAAGCGGATCGGCCTGCACATGGCCACGCCCAAGCGCATCGAGGCGGCGATCCGGCCCTACGTCGAGGGCGTCCTGCCCTCGGGCCTGCTCACCAAGAAGACCAAGTGGCACGTCAATCCCACCGGCCGGTTCGAGATCGGCGGACCGGACGGCGACGCCGGCCTCACGGGTCGCAAGATCATCGTCGACACCTACGGTGGGGCCGCGCCGCACGGCGGCGGCGCCTTTTCCGGCAAGGATCCGACCAAGGTCGACCGTTCGGCCGCCTACGCCTGCCGCTACCTCGCCAAGAATGTGGTCGCCGCGGGCCTGGCCAAGAAGTGCACCATCCAGATCAGCTACGCGATCGGCGTGGCCCAGCCGCTGTCGTTCTACGTCGACCTGCACGACACCGGGGAGATCGACCCGGCGAAGCTGGAGACGATCCTGCCCGAGCTGATCGGCGGGGCGACGCCGCGCGCGATCCGCGAGCATTTGGCTCTGAACCGCCCGATCTACGCGCGGACCGCGGCCTATGGTCACTTCGGCCGCCGGCCCGACAACGAGGGCGGCTTCTCCTGGGAGAAGACCGACCTGGCCGACACCCTGCGCAAGCTCGCCTGATCCCGCGGGGGCTCGCGGCCGCTCGCGCTCTGGGTTAGAGCGCGGGCCATGCCCGACGCCCATCCCCTCCTGCGCTCGTTCGGACGCCTGAAGTCCCGGCCCATCAAGCCGCGCCAGGCGGCCCTGATGGAGACCCTGCTGCCCCGGGTCCGGATCCCGGAAGGCCCCTATGCGGTCGCCGGCGAGACCTGGCTGGAGATCGGCTTCGGCGGAGGTGAGCACATGGCCGCCCAGGCCGGCCGCCATCCCGGGGTGACGATCCTCGGCGCCGAGCCCTTCCAGAACGGCGTGGCCAGCGCGCTGCGGCACATCGACGAGCAGAAGCTCGGCAATGTCCGCATCCTGGACGGCGACGCCCGCGACCTGCTGGCCCGCATCCCCGACGGCGCCATCGCCCGGGCCTTCATCCTGTTCCCCGACCCCTGGCCCAAGACCCGTCATCACAAGCGCCGGCTGATCCAGCCCGAGACGGTGGCCGAACTGGCGCGGGTGCTGAGGCCGGGCGGCCTGCTGCGTTTCGCCAGCGACTGGGCGGACTATGTGGATTGGACCCTGGCGCGGGTCATCGCCCATCCGGCCTTCACCTGGACGGCGGAGGGGGCCGACGACTGGCGGCGGCCGCCGGCGGATCATGTGACCACCCGCTACGAGGAAAAGCGCCTCGGCGACTGTGCGCCGGTCTTCCTCGACTTCCTTCGCGCCTAGCCGCCCTTGTAGCGCTCGATCGAGGCGCGGATCAGCTCGCCGGCCTCCTCGGGATCGGCCCAGCGAACGATCTCCACCGACTTGCCCTTCTCCAGGTCCTTATAGTGGCGGAAGAAGTGGGCGATCTGCTCGGTCAGGATGACCGGCAGGGCCCGCCAGGAATCCACGCCGGTGTAGAAGGGGTGGAGCTGGTCGACCGGCACCGCCAGGATCTTTTCGTCGCCGCCGGCCTCGTCGCGCATGATCAGGGCCCCCACCGGCCGGGCCCGGATGATCGCGCCCGGCACCACCGGCGTCGGCCCCACCACGATGATGTCCATCGGGTCGCCGTCGTCGGCCAGGGTGTGGGGGATGAAGCCGTAGTTGCCCGGATAGAACATGGCGGTGTGCAGGAAGCGGTCGACGAAGATCGCGCCGCTTTCCTTGTCGAGCTCGTACTTCACCGGCTCGCCGCCCTGCGGGATCTCGATCACCGCGTTGACGTCGTAGGGCGGGTTCACGCCGACCGGGATTTTGGAAAGATCCATGGGACACACACTGAGGGTCTGGGGAGGAAGGCGCGCTCTGTGGACCAAGTCACGGTGCAAGGGAAGGCGGCGCGACGAAACGAGGGCTGACAACGGTCAGATCGCCCGCTATATAGCTTCCAACTACATCGCTGATCGCGCTGGATGGCGCTTTCAAGCGGCGGGCCAAAAGCCCGGCCGCTTTTTTCTTTGCCGGAGGCCAAGGCTCCCATGCGTGGGAAGACCGCGGAAGACCTGAAGCTGCTGGAGCTGCTCGACCCCGTGGCCGAGGTGGCGGGCTATGGGATCGTGCGCCTGCGGCTGATGGGCGGCGCCGAGCAGCGCAAGTTGCAGATCATGGCCGAGCGTCCCGACGGCGAGATGGTGGTCGAGGATTGCGCCCGCCTTTCACGCGCCGTCTCCGAGGTGCTGGACGCGGCCGACCCGGTCTCCGGGGAATATCTGCTTGAGGTCTCCTCGCCCGGCATCGACCGGCCGCTGACCCGGCTGGACGACTTCGGCGCGCACGAAGGCTACGAGGTGAAGCTCGAGCTGGATCGCCTGGCCGAGGGCCGCAAGCGCTTTCGCGGCGTGCTGGCCGGGGTCGAGGACGGCCAGGTGGCCATCGACCTGGAGGACGAGGCCGAGACCACCCTCATCCCCTTCGCCTGGATCGTCGAGGCCAAGCTGGTGCTCAACGACGACCTCATGAAGCGGGGCGCTCAGCAGCGCGCCGCCCGCCTCGCCATCGAACAACAACAGACGACCGACCTAGAGGAACCCAACCCATGAGCCTGACCGGCATTTCGGCCAACCGGCTTGAACTCCTGCAGATCGCCGAGGCGGTCGCCCGCGAGAAGTCGATCGACAAGGAGATCGTCATCGAGGCGATCGAGGAGGCGATCCAGAAGGGCGCTCGCTCGCGCTACGGCGCCGAGCACGACATCCGCGTGCACATCGATCCCAAGACCGGCGAGACCACCATCAAGCGGGTGATCACGGTCGTCGAGGACGACGCGGTGTTCGGCGGCGGGATCAACGAGGAGACCGGCGAGGAACTGCCGTTCGAGGAGCCCCCGGGGATCCTGCGGCTGGCCGACGCCAAGCATCGCGACAAGAACGCCAAGGTGGGCGACACCTACGAGGAGATCCTGCCGCCGTTCGAGTTCGGCCGGGTGCAGACCCAGATGGCCCGCCAGGTGGTGATGGGCAAGGTCCGCGACGCCGAGCGCGAGCGCCAGTTCGAGGAGTACAAGGATCGCGTCGGCGAGATCGTCAACGGCACGGTCAAGCGGGTCGAGTACGGCAACGTCGTCGCCGACCTGGGCCGCGGCGAAGGCATCATGCGCCGCGATCAGTCGATCCCGCGCGAGAACTTCAACATCGGCGACCGCATCCGCTGCTACATCTACGACGTGCGGCGTGAGACCAAGGGTCCGCAGATCCTGCTGTCGCGGGCCCACGGCGGCTTCATGGCCAAGCTGTTCGCCCAGGAAGTGCCGGAGGTCTACGACGGGGTCATCGAGATCCGCGCCGTGGCTCGGGATCCGGGCAGCCGCGCCAAGATGGCGGTGATCTCCAACGACAGCTCGATCGATCCGGTCGGCGCCTGCGTCGGCATGCGCGGGTCGCGCGTGCAGGCGGTGGTGGCCGAGCTGCAGGGCGAGAAGATCGACATCATCCAGTGGAGCCAGGATGAGGCCACCTTCATCGTCAACGCCCTCGCCCCCGCCGAAGTCTCCAAGGTGGTGATGGACGAGGAGGACGAGCGCGTCGAGGTGGTGGTGCCCGACGAACAGCTCAGCCTGGCCATCGGCCGGCGTGGGCAGAACGTGCGCCTCGCCAGCCAACTTACCGGTTGGCAGATCGACATCATGACCGAAAGCCAGGAGAGCGAGCGCCGCCAGCGCGAGTTCACCGAGCGCACCGCCCTCTTCCAGGAAGCCCTGGATGTGGACGAGGTGATCGCCCAGCTGATGGTCACCGAGGGCTTCGCCAGCGTCGAGGACGTCGCCCATGTCGACCCCACGGAGATCGCCGCGATCGAAGGCTTCGACGAGGACACCGCCGAGGAGATTCAGGCCCGCGCCCGCGACTACCTCGACAAGGAAGCCGCCGAATACGACGCCAAGCGCCGCGAACTGGGCGTCGAGGACGGCCTGCTGGAAATCGAAGGGATCACCCTGCCGATGGCCGTGGCCCTCGGCGAGGGCGAGGTGAAGTCCGTCGAGGACCTCGCCGGCCTGGTCCCCGACGACCTGCGCGGCTGGTTCGAGAGCAAGAACGGCGAGCGGGTTCGCGAGTCAGGCATCCTCGAAAGCTTCGGCCTGGATCCGGCCGACGCCGAGCTGCTGATCATGCGCGCCCGGGTGGTCATGGGCTGGATCGAGGCGCCTGAGGAGCCGGAAGCCGAGCCCACCGAAGAGGACTACGCCGAGGCCGCGGCCGCCGGCGAGTCCCAAGACGCCTAAGAGCGGGACAGTGCCTCGCCATGGAGAAGTCCGCCGCTAAGCCCGCCACCCTCGCCCAGGCGTCTCGCGAGAGACGCGACATCGTTTCCGGCGAGGTTATGGAGGAAGCGCGGCTGATCCGCTTCGTGGCGGGACCGGATGGGGCGGCGGTCCCGGATCTGGCGCGCAAGCTGCCGGGACGGGGCCTCTGGGTGGCGGCTGACCGCCTCTCCGTCGAGGCGGCGGCGAAGAAGGGTCTGTTCGCCCGCGCCGCCAAGGCCAAGGTCACGGCTACCCAGGGGCTCGCCGATCAGGTCGAGAGCCTGCTGCGCAGGCGGCTGCTTTCCAGCCTGGGTCTGGCGCGCAAGTCCGGGGACCTGGTCTCCGGGTTCGAGAAGGTCTCGGCGGCGATATCGTCGGGCAGGGCCGCGTGGCTGGTGGAGGCGTCGGACGGCGCCGCCGACGGCCGGCGCAAGCTCCTCGGCACGGCGCGCAGGCAGCCCAGGCCGCCGGGCCTGTTGGGCGCATTCAGCGCCGAGGAATTGGGTTTGGCCTTGGGCGGCGAGAATGTGATACACACCGCCTTCCTTGCGGGGCGAGCCGCCGAGCGTTGGGCCGAGGATGTCGGACGCTTGGCGGGCTTTTGTCCGCTCCTTCCTGAGGATTGGCGCGAGGAGCCTATCGAGGCGAAGCGGGAGCCGTGAGGCTTCCGCCGCCTGACGTTATGAGAAGTGGGTCGGGTACGCCGACCGATGAGTAAAGCGAGCGAATGAGCGAAGACAACAACAACGGCCGACCGCCCGCCGGGCGCCAGCCCCTGACCCTGAAGCCGCGCGCCGGCGGCTCGGTCAGCTCGGGCACGGTGAAGCAGAGCTTCAGCCACGGCCGGACCAAGACGGTGGTCGTCGAGACCAAACGCGCCCGCACGCTTTCGCCGCCAGGCGGCAACCTCGCCGCGCCCTCCAGCGCCGAGCGCCGGGTATTCGAGCCACGGCCGGCCGCGCCCGCTCCGGCGCCCCGCGCCGACGCGCCCAGCGACGGCCTTTCAGCCGAAGAGCGCGCCGCCCGGCAGCGCGTGATCGAGGCCGCCCGCGCCCAGCAAGCGCAGCAGGAAACCGAGCGCCAGACCCGCGAGGAAAGCGCCCGCGCCGCGGCCGAGTCGGCCAAGGCGGCCGCTGCGCCGCCGCCCGTGGCGGCGCCTGAGCCGGTCGCCCCGCCGCCGCCGCCGCCGCCGGTCGAAGCCGCGGCGCC
>CANJRI010000070.1 GCA_947476555.1 Caulobacteraceae bacterium | reverse complement strand
GTCTCGGCGATCACCGGCTTCCCGGTGCAGTTCAACAAGGCGATCGTCGGCAAGAACGCCTTCGCCCACGAGAGCGGCATCCACCAGGACGGGATGCTGAAGAACGCCGAGACCTACGAGATCATGCGGCCCGAGGATGTGGGGCAGGGCGCCACCAACCTGGTCATGGGCAAGCACTCCGGCCGCCACGCCTTCCGCGAGAAGCTGAAGGCCCTGGGCTACGAGCTGGGCCAGAACGCCCTGAACGAGGCCTTCCAGCGCTTCAAGGACCTGGCCGACAAGAAGAAGCACGTCTTCGACGACGACCTGGTGGCCCTGGTGGACGACGCCCTGGCCTCGTCGGCCGACCGCGTGCAGGTCAAGCACCTGCGGGTGATCGCCGGCACCGAGGGGCCGCAGGAAGCCTTCCTGACCGTCACCATCGACGGCGAGGAGCGCTCGGCCAACGCCACCGGGGACGGCCCGGTGGACGCGGTGTTCAACGCCATCCACGAGGTGGTCCCGCACGAGGCGGTGCTGCGGCTGTTCCAGGTCCACGCCGTGACCGAGGGCACCGACGCCCAGGCCCAGGTCTCGGTGCGGCTGGAGGAGGATGGGCGGATCGCCACCGGTCAGGCGGCGGATACCGACACCCTCACCGCCTCGGCCAAGGCCTACGTCAACGCCCTGAACAACCTCTTCGCCCGCAAGGAGAAGAGCGCGCCGGGCGCGCGGGTGGCGAGCGGGTTCTGATCACCGCTCATCCCGGCGAAAGCCGGGACCCAAACAGACTCCCGCAAGCTGGACAGCAGCTTGGCTCCCCGGTTCGGCCTACGCGGCTGCGCCGCTTCGTTGACCGGGGAAGAGCGGATTTTATGGAATGCTGTGGATTTTCCTGACCCTGGCGGCCGCGCCGTTGCAGGTGGCGCGCAACGCCATGCAGCGCGGCCTTGTGGGCGAGGCCGGGCCGTGGGGCGCGACCCTGGTCCGCTTTCTATTCGGCCTGCCGTTTTCCCTGGCGATCTTTGGGGTGGTCGCCTTCCTGACCCCCGGCGCGGCGCCGCACGGGAGCCCCTGGTTCTGGACGTGGGCGTCGGTGGGCGCCACCAGCCAGGTGCTGGGGATGGCCGCCCTGCTCGCGGCGATGCAACGCTGCGGATTCGGCGTGGCGACGGTGCTCCAGCTGTCAGCCCTGCCGGTCGGCGCGCTGATCGGCTGGCTGGCCTTTGGCGATGCTCTGAGCGTCGTGGCGTGGGCCGGTGTGGCCCTGGCCAGCGTCAGCCTGGCGCTTGTTTCGTGGCCCTGGCGAGCCGAACCCAGCTTCACCGGATCCGCCCTGGGGCTGGCGGCCGGGCTGGGTTTCGCCATGGCGTTCAACAGCTATCGGCAGGCCACGATGGCCCTGGAGCCGGAGCATCCGATCTATGCGGCCGCCCTCACCGTCCTGACGGTGCAGGTCGTGCAGTCCGTGGCGCTGACCGCTGTGCTGGTCGTCTGTCGGCCGCAGGCGCTTAGGGCGGTGGCGGGAGCCTGGCGCTCGTCGCTGGCGGCAGGGTTCTTCGGTTCGGCGTCCTCGGTATGCTGGTTCGCGGCCCTGGCCTTGGCGCCGGTGGGGCCGGTCCGGGCGCTCGCAACCATCGAGGCGCCGATCGCCGCGGCGGTGGGTCGGCGGCTGTGGCGCGAGCGGCCGAGCCTTCGCCAGTGGATCGGCGGGGCGCTGGCGACGGTCGGGGTGGCGATGACCGCGCTCGGCTAGTGCCGGACGAGCTCGATCTCGGTGACCTGGCGGACCCCCCGCGCCGGACGCATGTCCCCTTCCGCGAAGACCTTGAAGGGCCCGTCGTTGGCCTCCAGCGGCCCGCCGTCGACGGTGTCGGCGAGGATCACCCGGTTGGTCCGGAGTGTCTTATCCAGCTCGCCCAGGCCGAACGCCACGCGATAGCCGTCGCCGGCCTTGACCAGGACCGTCTGGGCGAAATCCGGGCCGTGGGGTTGGTCCGGCGCGCCGACCCTCACGGCTAGGTCCTTGAGCAGGACGCCCTGGTATTCGTAGCGGCTGGCGCCCACCGTCAGGACCAAGGTGACGCGCGGCATGGCCTTCAGGTCCGCGGCGTTGAGCGTGGCGGTGCGGCCGTCGGGGCCCTTGAGGAGCAGGCTCTGGGCCGCGGCCGGGACGGGCGCCAGGGCCAGGGCGGCCAGGATCAGCAGCAGGCGCATGTCGGCGCTCCTATTCCACAGCCAGGATCACGTGCGGGGCCTTGACCAGGGCGGTCACCGGGTCGCCGGTCTTGAGATCCAGCTCCATGGCGCTGACCAGGGTGACGGTGGCGGTCAGGCTCTTGCCCCCGCCGATGTCCAGGGTGATCTCGCTGTTCACCGCCCCGTCCTCGCGGTGGGAGACGACGCCGGCGATCTGGTTGCGGGCCGAGGTGCGCAGGTTCTCGCCCTGGGCCAGCAGGACGAACGAGGACTTGATCAGGGCGATGGCCGGGCGGCCGGTCGCCAGCTCCAGGTCCTCGATGCTGCGGCGGGTGAGGATAGCGACGATCTCCACCCCCTCGGCTAAGGTCAGGGTGACCTCGCTGTTCACCGCGCCCTCGGAGACGTGGGTGACGACGCCGCGCAGGGCATTCCGGGCGCTGGTCCGCATGCCTAGGCTCCAGAAGAGATCGCCGGCGTCGACGCCGGCCAGGGTGGCCTCGACCTTGGCCAGGGCTGCGTCGAGCTCGGTCTGCATCCGCCGGAAGGCGTCGATCACCCGCCGGCCGTCGGGCGTGACCTGGGCGGCGCCGCCTGTCTTGCCCCCGGGCGCGGCCTCCACCAGCGGATGGGCGAAGAGGTTGTTGAGGGCCTGGATGGCGTCCCAGGCGCCCTTGTACGAGAGGCCGAGCCGCTTGGCCGCGGCGGTGATCGAGCCGAGTTCTCCGACCGCCTCCAGAAGCACGATTCGGTCGAGGCCGACCTTGGGCGCCGCGCCCCGGCGCAGGGTGAAGGCGGCGGACAGATCGGTGTGCACAGGGGAATCCGAGTTTCCGGGCACGGTGGAGGGGTCCGAAAAGGGGTTGGGCGGCGGAGGTCCGAGCGTTATGTATCTCTCATACATAACGAGGGATCAATGCTGCGACTCTGGTTGGCGATGGCCCTCGCGGCACTGGCGGTGACCTGCGGTCCCGCGCTGGCGGCCGAGACCCACGTCGCCGTGGCGGCCAACTTCACCGAGCCGGCCAAGGAAATCGCCGCGGCCTTTGAAAAGGCGACCGGCCACCGGGCGGTGCTGAGCTTCGGCTCCTCGGGCCAGTTCTATGCCCAGATCGCCAACGGGGCGCCGTTCCAGGTGTTCCTGTCGGCCGACGTCGAGCGGCCGCAAATGGCCGAGGCGGCGGGCCTCACCGTGCCCGGAAACCGGTTCACCTACGCGACCGGCCGGCTGGTGCTCTACAGCCGCACCCCTCGATTTGTGGATTCGCGCGGCGCGGTCCTGCGGAGCGGCCGCTTCCAGGCGCTCTCCATCGCCGACCCGAAGACCGCGCCCTACGGCGTGGCGGCCATAGAGACCTTGAAGAAGCTCGGCCTATACGAGACCCTGGCGCCGAAGATCGTGCAGGGGGCTTCCATCACCCAGGCCTATCAGTTCGTGGAGACCGGGGCCGCCGAACTTGGCCTGGTGGCCATGTCCCAGGTCATCGGCGAGCAGGGCGGCTCGCGCTGGCTGGTGCCCGCCGCCAACCACACGCCGATCCATCAACAGGCGGTGCTGCTGAAGACCGGCGCGGACAACGCCGCGGCGCGGGCGTTCATGGCCTATCTGCGTGGGGCGCAGGCGAAGACGGTGATCCGGCGCTACGGCTACGAGGTGCGCTAGTGTGCTGGATTTGAAGTTCGCCCCATTGTGGGTCGTGCTTCCGAGCGAACTTCAAATCCCAAAAAGCACACTAGAAACCTATACTTGTCTAATGTCCTCATCGATTCCGAAGTTCGTCGGAGACCGCCACATGCAAATGCGAACTTCGGAATCGGGACATTAGCGGTCCATGGGCGAGATCATCTGGCTGACGGCCAAGCTCGCCGCCATCACCACCACCCTCCTGCTGGTGCTGTCCACGCCCCTGGCCTGGTGGCTGGCGCGCAGTGACGCGCGCTGGAAGGAGGCGGTGGGGGCGCTGGTCGGGCTGCCGATCGTGCTGCCGCCGACCGTGCTGGGCTTCTACCTGCTGATCGCGCTCGGGCCCCACAGCCCGCTGATGGCGCCGCTGCAGGCGATGGGCGTGCGGACGCTGGCCTTCACCTTCGAGGGGCTGGTGATCGGCTCGGTGATCTATTCCCTGCCGTTCGCGGTGCAGCCGTTGCGCAACGCCTTCCTGGCGGTGGGGCAGGATCACCTGGACTCGGCGTCCACCCTGGGGGCCTCCGCCTGGGAAAGCTTCTGGCGCGTGGCCCTGCCGCTCTCCGCTCCGGGCTATTTCGTGGCCGCGATCCTCACCTTCGCCCACACGGTCGGCGAGTTCGGGGTGGTGCTGATGATCGGCGGCGGCATCCCCGGCAAGACCGAGGTGGTCTCGATCGAGATCTACCGGCTGGTGGAGTCGCTGGAATGGGACAAAGCCCACGCCCTGGCCGCGCTGCTGGCGGTGTTCGGCTTCCTGGTGATGCTCACCTTCCTGATGCTGGAGCGCCGGTTCGCACGGAGCGCCCCCGGCGACTAAGCTTGGCCACATGAGAATCGCCGCCCTGGCCCTGTTGCTCATCCCCGCCCCGGCGGCGGCGCAGGTGCTGGACGTGGTCGGGCCCAGGGGCCAGCACGCCCAGATGAGCGCGGACAACCTGGCCTTCTTCCCCGCCGAGCGGGTGAGCGTGACCGTGGGCGGTCGGACGCGGGTTTTCGAGGGGCCTTCGGTCGCCATACTGGCCAGCGCCATGGGCGCGCCCCAGGGGATCGGGCTCGCCGGGCGGGAATTGGCCACCGTCCTGCGGTTCTCCGGCGCCGACGGCCGGCAGGTGGTGCTGACCCTTGCGGAGGCCGACCCGAGGTTCCGCAAGGGGCGGGTGATCGTCGCCTTCCGCGAGGGCGGACGGGCGCTTCCAGCAGGGGAGGGGCCGTTCCGGCTGGTGATCGAAGACGACCTCAATCCGGCCCGCTCGGGGCCCATCGACATGATCGAGGTGCTGCGCCTCGCCGATGACGGCAATTGAAAGGCGACGGCCAGCTTGAGCACTCGCGCGCGACGCGAAAGCGCATACGGCTTCTTAAGCCTTGAAAAGCCATATCTGGCAGGGCACAGGGGACAACAATTCCGCCGACAAGACGCAGCGACTCGACGCATTCTCCCGCGTCGGTTCAGCCACCTGCGAACGACCGGCGAAAACGGCTTCCGCCCCAACACCAGGGCCTCGCATGATTTCTTCGCTCTTCGGCGCTATCTCCAACGACATCGCCATCGACCTCGGCACCGCTAACACCCTGATCTATATGAAGGGCAAAGGCATCGTGCTGAACGAGCCCTCGGTGGTGGCGTTGCGCAACGTCGGGGGCCGCAAGGTGGTCCATGCGGTGGGCGTCGAGGCCAAGCAGATGCTGGGCCGCACGCCGGGCCACATGGAGGCCATCCGCCCCATGCGCGACGGGGTCATCGCCGACTTCGAAGTCGCCGAGGAGATGATCAAGTACTTCATCCGCAAGGTCCACAACCGCAAGGGCTTCGTGAACCCCAAGGTGATCGTGTGCGTGCCGTCAGGCGCCACCGCCGTGGAGCGCCGCGCGATCAACGATTCCTGCCTGAACGCCGGCGGCCGCCGGGTTGGCCTGATCGACGAGCCCATGGCCGCGGCCATCGGGGCCGGCCTGCCGATCCACGAGCCCACCGGATCGATGGTGGTGGACATCGGCGGTGGCACCACCGAGGTGGCCGTCCTCTCGCTCTCCGGCATCGTCTATTCCCGCTCGGTCCGCGTCGGCGGCGACAAGATGGACGAGGCGATCATCAGCTACATGCGCCGCAACCATAACCTCCTGATCGGCGAGACCACCGCCGAGCGGATCAAGAAGGAGATCGGCACCGCCCAGGCCCCGGCCGACGGCGAGGGCCTGTCCATCGAGGTCAAGGGCCGCGACCTGATGCAGGGCGTGCCGCGCGAGGTGCGCATCTCCGAGAAGCAGGCGTCGGACGCCCTGGCCGAGCCGGTCGGTCAGATCGTCGACGCGGTGAAGATGGCCCTGGAAGCCACCCCGCCGGAGCTGGCCTCCGACATCGCCGACAAGGGGATCATGCTGACCGGTGGCGGCGCGCTGCTGCGCGGCCTCGATGCCGAGATCCGCGACCACACCGGGCTTCCCGTCACCGTGGCCGACGATCCGCTGTCCTGCGTGGCCCTGGGCTGCGGCAAGGTGCTCGAGCATCCCAAGTGGATGAAGGGCGTCCTGGAATCCACCCTGGCCTAAGGGCGGCGCGGAGCGGAAAGGCCAGGCCTCGATGTCCTTCCGGGACAATCCGCTCGGTGAATTGAAGGTCCCCCTGACCTGGACGGCGGGCATCGTCTTCGTCGTCGTGCTCATCGTGGCGGTGACCCTGCTGCTCTCCGACCGGCGGGAATCCTTCGACACCGACGCCTACGGCCAGACCCGCACCACCACCGATCGCGTCCTCGAACCGGTGGGCGAGGCGCTTTCGGCGCCCAGCCGCTGGACAGGGGCCGGCGTCGACTCCATCCGCGGCTATTTCTTCGCCGTCTCCGAGAACCGCCGGCTGAAGGCCGAGCTGAAGGAGATGCGCCAGTGGCGCGACGTCGCCATCGCCCTCAGGGACAACAACGAGCGCTACGAGGCCCTGCTGGGCCTGAAGACCGATCCGCCGATCCCGATGGTGGCGGCCCGCATCATCACCGACAGCCGCGGTCCGTTCGCCAACTCGCGCCTGGCCAACGCCGGGGCCGAGAAGGGGGTCAAACACGGCCATCCGGTGGTGAGCGAGAACGGGCTGGTCGGCCGGGTGTGGGGTGTCGGCCAGGGCGTGAGCCGGGTGCTGCTGCTCACCGATCCGGCCTCGCGCACGCCGGTGATGATCGACCGCACCAACGCCCGCGCCATCCTGACCGGAGACGGGGGGCCGAACCCGCGCCTGGACTACCTGCGCGGCCAGAATCCGGTGCGGAACGGCGACCGGGTGCTGACCTCCGGCGACGGCGGAGTGTTCCCGCGCGGCCTGCCGGTGGGTGTGGCGGTGAAGGGCTTGGACGGGGCCTGGCGGGTGGTGCAGGCCTCTGACCGGGCGCCGGTGGACTACGTCCGCATCCTGCTGTTCGAGGACTTCACGAGCCTGGCCGCCCAGCCGCAGCTGGACCGGCTGGTGCCACCACCGCCCACCGGCGGCCTCTCGACCCTGCCGCCCCCGGCCCTGGCGGCGGACGCGACGCCGTCCCCGAAGGCCGGCGCGACGGCGCCCCCAGGGACGACACCCGGGCCGCAAACCGCCACGCCAGCCCCGAAAGCGCCGACCACCCCCGCCCCGAAGGCGGCCACGCCCATCCCCAAGGCCGCCGCAACGCCCGCGCCCAAGTCTGTTCCGGCTCCAGCCGTAGAGCGCCCGTGACGCCGGGCGGCGCCCGCACCCTGGAACCCTGGCGTTGGCTGGGCGTGCCCATGCTGCAGGTGGTGGTCGTCACGCTGATCTTCGCTGTGCCGTTCCGCTTCTGGGGCCTCGGCCTGCCCGAGCCGATCTTCGCCATGCCCGCGGTGTTCGCCTGGGCGGTGATCCGACCTTCGATGCTGGCCCCGATCGGGGTGCTGCTGCTGGGCCTGTTCCTGGACCTGTTGTGGGGAACTTCCACCGGGTTCTGGCCGGTCTGCCTGCTGATCTCCTACGGCGCTGTCCTGGCGGCGCGAGCGGTGTTGGGCGGCCAAGGCCGGGCGATCATGTGGATCTGGTACGGCGCGGTGACCGCTTTCGCCATGCTCGCGGGCTACCTGATCACCATGCTCGACGTGAAGACGATGCCCGGCATGTTCTCGGTTTTTTGGCAATTCCTCGCCACAGTCTTACTCTATCCCTTCGCTGATCGGCTCATCGAACGGTTCGAGGACGCCGACGTGAGGTTCCGGTAGGGCCATGGCCGAGCCGTCAATCTACTTCTCCGAGGTCAACGAGCGGCAGGGCGTGTTCCACCGCAGAGCCTTCCTCATGGGCGGCTTCGCGGGCCTGGGCATGGCCGCCCTGGGCGGACGTCTGGCCTACCTGCAGCTGATGGAGACCCAGCGTTACGAAAAGCTGGCCACCTCCAACCAGTTCAATTTCAAGCTTGTGCCCGCTCCCCGCGGCGTGATCGTCGACCGCCACGGGGCGATCCTGGCCGCCAACCGGCCCAATTTCCGCCTGTTGGTGGCCCGGCACGACGACACCGACACCGAGGCGACGCTGCAGGCCCTCGGCAACTACGTGCCCATAGACGACGCGCGCCGCCGCCGGCTGCTACGCGAGATCAACGCAGCCCCCAAGCGAGCACCGGTGTCGGTGGTGGAGGACATGAGCTGGGAGCAGTTCTCGGCGATCAATGTGCGCAGCCCGGAGATGCCCAACGTCACCGCCGACATGGGCGAGGTGCGGGTCTATCCGCACGGCGGCGCCTTCGCCCACGTGATCGGCTATGTGGCCAAGGTCAACCGCGAGGACATGGAAGCCGTCGGACCCAACGCCGATCCGATCCTGCTGCACCCCGGTTTCCGGATCGGGAAGCAAGGGGTGGAGAAAGCCTTCGACCTTCAGCTGCGCGGCAAGCCGGGCGCCAAGAAGGTCGAGGTGGACGCCAACGGGCGAGAGGTCCGCCAAGACGCCGATGGGGACATCCGGCCGACGCCGGGGGCGGAAATCGAGCTCACCCTGGATCTCGACGTCCAGCTCCGCGCCGAACAGGTCTTCGAGGCCGAAAGCGGAGCGGCGGTGGTGATGGACGTCCGCAATGGGGACATCCTGTGCCTGTTCTCCGGACCGAGCTTCGACGCCAATCGTTTCGTGCGTGGCCTGACCGGGCCGGAGTACCGGGCTCTGGCGACCTATGACCACAAGCCGTTGTTCAACAAGGCGCTCACGGCCACCTACCCGCCGGGCTCGACCTTCAAGACCGTGGTCGCGCTGGCCGCGCTGGAGGCCGGCATCGATCCAGCGCTGACCCACACCTGCAGCGGCTCCTGGTACTTCGGGCGGCGCTGGAAATGCGACGAGGTCCACGGCGTCCAGAACATGACCAGCGCCATCGCTTCGTCGTGCGACATCTTCTTCTACCAGACCGCCCTGGCCGTCGGTCCCGACCGGATCGCCGACATGGCGCGGCGGTTCGGCTTGGGGGAGGTCTTCGATATCGGCATTCCCGGCCAGAAAAAGGGCCTCGTGCCCGACACCGACTACAAGCGCCGCAACTTCCCACGGGACCCCAAATGGCATCCTGGCGAGACGCCAAGCATGGGCATCGGCCAGGGATACACTCACCTCAACCCCCTGCAGCTCTGCGTGATGGCGGCGCGCATGGCCAATGGCTCCAAGGCCCTGCACCCGCGCCTGATCCGCTCGGTCGGCGGCATCGAGCAGAAGAGCGGCGCCGAGTGGGGCGACCTGCCGGTCGACTCCAAGCATATCGCCTTCGTGCAGAACGCGATGAAGGCCGTGACGACGGTCGGCACGGCCCGGTTCGCAGCGGATCTCGGACTTGGCCCCGTCAAGATGGCCGGCAAGACGGGCACCGCCCAAGGCTACAACTACGGCTCGGGACGCGGCGTCCATGGCACCCAAGGGGCATGGAGGCTGCGCGACCACGCCTGGTTCGTGGCCTATGCGCCTTATGACGCGCCCAGATACGCCCTGAGCGTGCTCGTCGAGCACGGCGGGTTCGGCGCCGCGGCCGCGGCGCCTCGGGCCCGCGAGATCATGCGCACCGTGCTGCTCAAGGACCCGGAGATCAGGCAGCGGGTGCAGAGCCCCACACCGCTGCCCGAGCTGCCTCCCGACGTCAGGAACGATAGCGACCTGCCGGAGCCGCCAGGCGCGGAGGAAGCCACCGCGCCTCCAACGGCGGCGCCGGCGTGACCGTCTCGGCGCTTACCCGGCCCGGTGAACGCGACCGGCTGATCGTCAAGTTCAGCGAGATCGACTGGCTGTTCGTCCTCGCCATGTCGCTGATCGCCGGAACCGGCGGGCTGATGCTGTTCTCGATCGGCGGCCTCTCATGGGATCCCTGGGCCGCCCAGCACGCGATGCGGTTCGCCCTGTGCCTGGCTATGATGGTCGCTCTGGCGCTGGTGGATATCCGGGTCTGGTTCGCCATCGCCTATCCGATCTACGCCATCGGACTGCTGTTGCTAGTGGCGGTCGAGGTGGTCGGCGACACTCGCCTGGGCGCTCAACGCTGGCTTTCGGCGGGCCCGGTCAGCTTCCAGCCCTCCGAGGTCATGAAGCTCGGAATCGTTTTGGCTCTGGCGCGATTCTACCATTCGACGTCGGCCCACAGGGCGCAGCTATCATGGTGGCTGCTGATTCCGGCCGCGATGATCGGCGCGCCGGTGCTACTGGTCGCCCACCAGCCGGACCTGGGCACCGCGATGCTGATCCTGATGACCGGCGTCGCCATCGTGGTGCTGGCGGGCCTGTCGTGGAAGATCATCGCCGCCGGCGCGCTGGGCTTCCTGGCCGTCGTCCCACCGTTCGTGCTGTTCGTGATGCACGACTATCAGCGCGAGCGGGTGCTGAACTTCCTGCATCCGGAGCGGGACCCGTCCGGCACCGGCTACCACAGCCTCCAGTCGATGATCGCCCTGGGCTCGGGTGGCCTGCTGGGCAAGGGCTACGGGCTGGGCTCGCAGAGCCAGCTCGACTACCTGCCGGAGAAGCAGACCGACTTCATCTTCGCCACCCTGGCCGAGGAATTCGGCTTCCTGGGCTGCATCTCGGTGCTGATCCTCTACGCGGCGGTGATCTTCATGGCCCTGCGCACCGCTTTCCTGTCGCACTCGCATTTCGGCCGGCTGGCCGCTGCGGGGGTCACCGCCACCTTCACGCTCTATGTGATGATCAACGGCGCCATGGTGATGGGTTTGGCCCCGGTGGTGGGCGTGCCGATGCCGCTGCTCTCCTACGGCGGCACGGTGATGCTTACGGTGATGATCGGCTTCGGGCTGGTCCAGTCGGTGCGGGTGCACCGCTACGCCGAAGTGACCAGCGGCAAGGGCTCGATCCTGTAGTGCGGGCCATTGGAGCTTGGAGCGCATTCCGGGCGCAAAAGTGGAGCCACTTTTGCTGAACGCGCTCTAGAACGGATCGAAGCAGTCGTAGTTACGCTGGCGGCGGATCTTGTCGCCGGCGAATTCGAAGAACACGGCGAAGCGGGCCCGCATGGCGTCGCCCGGTTGCAGCGAGCGGAGCGGAACCGCCAACACCCCCCGCCAGTGGAGCTCCACCGCCACCTGGTCGCCGGCTTCGCACAGGCTGAAGATCTCGTAGCTTTCCGACCTCAGCACGTCGCGGCCCCGCTCGTTGGCTTCCTTCAGCTCGGCCAGGGTGCGACGGGCGCCGGCCGGGAGCAGGGCGTTGGGGAACTCCTCCTGGATCGCGTCTTCGGTGAAGAAGGCCAGCACGTCGGCGCGGCTCTCGATCGCCGCCAGATAGGCTCGGACAATGTCGGCCCGGCTCATGGGCTAGACCCTCAGCGCCTGGTCGGTGGCGCGCACCAGGGCGTCGACGATCCCGGGCTCGGTGGAGGCGTGGCCGGCGTCCCACACCACACTGAACCGCGCCTCCGGCCAGGCGGCCTTGAGCTTCCAGGCGGCGTCCATCGGGGTGACCACGTCGAAGCGGCCCTGGACG
>CANJRI010000069.1 GCA_947476555.1 Caulobacteraceae bacterium | reverse complement strand
CGGATATCCTTCACCACCCGCTCGCCGGGGGTCGCCTTCGAGGGCAAGGGTTTTGATCTCATCTTCGTTCCTACGTCACTGCGATGAGACCAAAACCCTCCGCTAGCTGGAACCCTGAATCTGTCTCATTGGCGCTGACGGCGGACAACAGGGCCGGCGTCTTCATGGTGCGGGAATCGCCGATGATCACCGCCTTGCCGCCGCCCAGTTCCAGATCGGCCATGGCGTTCTTGTAGGACATCGCCCGCGACAGCTTCAGCGCGTCCTCCAACGCCGCCGCCGCCGTCGGATAGGCCCACATGCGGCAGCCCCCGGCCGCCGGCCCACGCGCCGTGGAATGCACGGCGATCACGCACTTCAATCCGCTCGCCTCATCCGTGAAAGCGTGGACGGCCTCGTGGCCCTCGAAGGCGGGGGAGTCGAACAAGGTCATGCCGTTTCCGCTACGCCCGCGCGGGCCATGTCACAAGCTTCCGGGGATCGGCGGGGGCGCCGACGGCAGCGGGGCGGCGGCGTCCTTCAGCCAGGCCAGGACGTCGGCCTGGACCACCGCCCCCTGACGGTCGCGGGTGAGCAGGTGGAAGCCCCTGGCGTAATAGGCCGAGCGGTCGCCCGGCCTCAGGCCCCGCGCCGCCCGGAACGCCGCCTTCTTCGGGATGATGTCGTCGTTGGCGCCGTAGAGGTACAGGGTCGGCACCTGGTCCTTCCCGACGGTCCGGGCGCCCCGATCCATCAGCCGCACCAGGCCATAGAGCGCGTCCGATCGCGCGCCCCAGATCATCAGGGGATCACGCCCCATGGCGATCAGTTCCTCCCGATTGTCGGTAGGCCGCACCCGCGCGCTCACCCACCGGGGCGGGGTGTAGACCTTCGAGGCGGTGAAATTGGCGGCCAGCCAGAGCAGGGTCTTGTTGGGCAGGGGCTGGGCGCGCCAGCCCCACACCGCCGGCGACAACAGCACCAGCCGATCCGCGGCCGGCGGCCGGTCGGAGGCGAAGGCGTCCGCCGCCACCGCCCCGCCCATGCTCTCCCCGACCACGGCGATCAGCGCGTTCGGATGCCGCCCCCGGACCAGCGCCACGGCGGTCCGCAGGTCCTCGGTCATCAGCCCTTCCTCGGGCCAGATCCCGCGGGGCGCCGAACGGCCGAAGCCGCGCTGGTCATAGGCGTAGGTGGTCACCCCCTGGCTCGCCCACCCCGGCGCGGCCAGGTGGAAGGCGTTGGCGTAGTCGTTCATCCCATGCAGGGCGACGACCACCGCCCAGGGCTCGCCCTGCGCCTCCCACCGGGTCAGGCCCAGGCGCGCGCCGTCGAAACTCACCATCGCGTCGGCTTCCAGCCTCGGCCCAGAGAACCCGGCCGGCGGCTGGCTGGCCTGCTGCCACACGGCCGGGGTGCAGCCCCCTAGCAACACGGCGGCGCAGAGGATGACGAAGAGGCGTTTCATCACGGACGAGGTCTAACCGCCGCCCGCCTCGTCCGGTTGCGGCAGGCGCATGCGCCAGACCCCCTTGAAGGTGTCCGGATCGGCGGGCTTGCCGTGGCGGGTGATCACCACCCGCCCCTGGCGAGCCAGGCCCACCGCGGTCCCGCGCACCTTGGAGAGCTGGCGCCGCCATCCCTCGGGATCCACGGCGCGGGCCACGTCCTCCGGGGCCACGGTCTTGCCGGGCGCCGCCTTGGCCAGCAGGTCGAAGATCGCGCTCTCGATGTCCATTCGGCCCTTTCGTCCAGGTCAGGCGCCGCCCGGTCCGCCGGCGCGGGCCGCGGGTCGGGCGCGCATGGCCTCGGCCCAGCGGGCCAGGTTCGCCATGTCCTGCGAGGGGCGGTACTTCACCAGCCGGCCGAAGTCGATGCCGGCGAACGCCACGATGTCGGCGATCGTGATGCGGTTGGCCGCAATCCATTCGCTCTCCGCCAGTCGCCGGTCCAGCACCTTCAAGCCGGACTCGCCGCTCTTCAGGCAGCGCGCGGCGAAGGCCGGATCCGGCGTCTCCAGGGCGGCCAGCGCCGGGTGGGTGTGGCGCACGTACTGCATCAACGGGATGGCCACGAGCAGCTCGGCCCGCCGGGTCCACATCTCGATGACCGCCGTCTCCTCCGGCGTGCGGCCGAACATATTCGGCTCCGGATAGCGGCTTTCCAGGTACCGGCAGATGGCCACCGACTCGGTGATGTGCGTGCCGTTGTCCAGTTCCAGCACCGGAACGTTCGGCAGCCCGGCCCTGGCGAGGTGTTCCGGCGTCCGGTGCTCGCCCTGCATCAGGTTGAGCTGCACGATCGGCAGGTCGGCGACCCCCTTTTCGGCCAGGAACCAGCGAACCCGCCGAGGGTTCGGCGCGAGCGGGGTGTCATAGAGCTTCATGCGCCCAGAGAGGCCCGCCCCCAACGCCCGGTCAAGCCGGCGGAACGCCTAACCGCTAGGCCTAGGCGCCGAACAGGCCTCCCGGCATCAGGCCGACGATGGAGGCGGTCAGGCAGGTCGCCAGGAAGCCGGCCGCCATCGCTCGCCACACCATGTCGACCACCTCCGCCCGCCGCTCCGGGGCCAGCACCGAATAGCCGGCGAGGTTGATGCCCACCGAGGCGATGTTGGCGAAGCCGCACAGCGCATAGGTCATCAGCACCCGCGTCCTGGGCTCCATGGCGTCCACCGGGATCGCGCCCATCTGGATGAAGGCGGTGAACTCGGTCAGCACCAGCTTGACCCCCAGCAGCGAGCCGGCGATCGGCGCGTCGTGCCACGGCACCCCGATGGCCCAGGCCAGCGGGGCGAAAACGATGCCCAGGCCCCGCTCGACCGACAGCGGCGCGCCGGCCACCTCGCCCAGGGAGCCCAGGATCCCGTTCACGATGGCCACCAGGGCCACGAAGACGATCAGGGTGGCGGTGACGTTGAGGACGATCTGCAGGCCATCCGACGTGCCTTTGATCAGGGCGTCGATGGAGCTGTCGTAGCGCTTGGACGCGGCCGGGTCGTAGCCCTGGACCTGCTCGACGTCGGTGTCGCGTGGAACGATGATCCGCGCCAGCAGCACGCCGGCCGGCGCGGAGATGATCGAGGCGGTAAGGACATGAGCCGCCGCGTTGGGCAGCACGCCAGCCAGGATGGTCGCATAGGCCACCATGGTGGAGCCGGAGACGCAGGCCATCCCCACCGTGATCAGCATGAACAGCTCCGAGCGCGACAGGCCCGCCAGATAGCTGCGGATGAAGATCGCGCCCTCCACCTGGCCCATGAAGACGGTGGCCGCGGTGGCCAGGGCCGGTGGCCCGCGCAGGCCCATGGTCCGCTCGAACAGGACGCCGAAGCCGCGGGTGATCCACACCAGGATCCGCCAGTGCCAGAGCAGCGCCGCCAGGGCGCAGACCACCAGGATCACCGGCAGCACCCGGAAGGCGAAGATGAACAGGTTGCCCGGTTCGGTCAGCGGATAGGGCTGGTTGGGCGTGCCGGCCAGGAAGCCGAACACGAAGGCCACCCCGGCCTGGGTGCTCGCCGCCAGTCCGTCCACCGCGTGGCCGACCCCGATCAGCCCGGCCCGCACCAGCGGCAGGCCGAACAGCGCCAGCACCAGCAAGGTCTGGACGAGGATCGCGCCGATCGCCAGCTTCCACGGGAACCGACGCCGGTTCTCCGAGATCGCCCAGCAGATCAACAGCACCGCGGCCACGCCGACCAGGCTCTGAGCGTTTTGCGGCGTGAACATGCCTGGCCCCCCGGCCGCTGGAATCCCAAAGCCCGATGAAGGGGTCAAAGCAGGCGGGTGGCAAGGCCCCGCCGCCTTGACGCCCCCGCCGCCGGGCCGCACACAAGCTGTAACAAGAGGGAGCAACCTATGTCCGACATCCGCTTCGACGGCAAAGTCGCCATCGTCACCGGGGCCGGCGGAGGCCTCGGGCGCAGCCACGCCCTGGAGCTGGCCCGGCGCGGCGCTAAGGTGGTCGTCAACGACTTGGGCTCGGCGGTGGACGGGACCGGCGGCGGGTCCGACGCGGCGAACAAGGTGGTCGACGAGATCAAGGCCCTGGGCGGCGAAGCCATCGCCAACGGCTCCTCGGTCACCGACGACGCCGGTGTCGCCCTGATGGTCAAGCAGGCGCTCGACACCTGGGGTCGGGTCGACATCCTGGTCGCCAACGCCGGCATCCTTCGCGACAAGAGCTTCTCGAAGATGGAGCTGGGAGACTTCCAGGTGGTCGTCGACGTCCACCTGATGGGCTCGGCCAAGTGCATCAAAGCCGTCTGGGACGTGATGCGCGAGCAGAACTACGGCCGCATCGTCGTCACCACCTCCCCCACCGGGCTCTATGGCAACTTCGGCCAGGCCAACTACGGCGCCGCCAAGGCCGGGCTGGTGGGCCTGATGCAGTCCCTGCGGCTGGAGGGCATGAAGAACAACGTCCGGGTCAACACCATCTGCCCGATCGCCGCCACCCGGATGACCGAGTCGATCATGACCCCGGAGATGCTGGCCAACCTGAAGCCCGAATATGTGACCCCGGGCGTCGTCTACCTCTGTTCGGAGGACGCCCCGACCGGCGCGATCCTCACCGCCGGCGGCGGGGTCTTCTCCCTGGCCCGGCTCTACGAAACCGAGGGCGTTTTCCTCGGCCACGAGGGGCTCACCGCCGAGAAGGTCGCCGCCAACTGGGGCCGCGTAACGTCCGAGGCCGGCCAGCAGGCCTATCCCGACGGGTCCGGCCAGATCGGCAAGATCTTCCGTCAGATGGCGGCCGGAGAGACACCGGCCCGCGGCTGAGGCTAAGGTGGACGGGCGTGTAGGAGTCGCTCCGCTGTCCACCTCCAAGTTCCCGATGGCGCTGGCGCCGACCTTCGCCTTCGCCGCTGTCGCCTTGCCGATCGGCGCGATCCAACTGGCGGTCACCGTCCACTTGCCGCGCTATTTCGCCGGACACCTTGGCCTGTCGCTGGCGGCCGTCGGCGGCGCCTTCGCGCTGGTGCGCCTCATCGACATCCCGCTCGACGCCCTGCTGGGCGTGGCCATGGACAAGACCCGCACCCGCTTCGGGCGCTACCGGGTATGGCTGGCGCTCAGCGCCCCGGCCCTGATGCTGGCCCTCTACATGCTGATGCTGTCCCCGGCGGACGTGGGCCAGCCCTACCTCGTGAGCTGGCTGCTGGTCATGTACCTGGCCTATTCCGGCGTCTTCCTCAGCCATGTGGCCTGGGCCGCGAACCTCGCCACCAGCTACCAGCAGCGATCCCGCATCTTCGGCGTCATCACCGCCATGGGAGTCATCGGCGCGGTCGGCGTCCTGCTCATCCCGGTCGCCATCGGCCAGCGGGGCGGGACCGAGGCGGAAGGCGTCCAGGCGATGATCTGGGCGATCATCGCGGCCATTCCCCTGACCATCCTGCTGGCCCAGGTCACCACCCGCGAGCGCATCACCCGCGACGACGGCGAGCACTTCGGCGTCAAGGACTACTTGGCCCTGATCGCCCGGCCGAACGTCCTGCGGCTGCTGGCCGCCGACCTCTGCGTGACGCTCGGGCCCGGCTGGATGGCGGCGCTCTATTTCTTCTATTTCAAGGACAGCCGCGGCTTCGACACCGTGGGCGCCAACCTGCTGCTGCTGATCTACATCGCCACCGGCCTGATCGGGGCGCCGGTCACCGCCCTGCTGGCCAACCGCATCGGTAAGCATCGGGCGCTGATTGGCAGCACCCTGCTCTATTCGACGGTCCTGGTGATCCTGCCCTTCCTCCCGCCTGGCCAGTTCCTGCTCTTCGCCCCGGGGATGATGATCGCCGGCGCCGCCTATTCCGGCTTCCTGGTGATGACCCGCGCCCTGACCGGCGACATCGCCGACGAGATCCGCCTGGAGAAGGGCCGCGAGTGGATGGGCCTGATGTACGCTCTCACCAACGCGACCTCGAAGATCGCCGGGGCCTGCTCGATCTTCCTCACCTTCAACGTGCTGGAGGCGGTTGGCTACCAGGCGGCCGACGGCGCGGTGAACAGCCCGGCGGCCATTCGCGGCCTGGAGCTGGCCTACATCATCGGCCCGATCATCTTCGTCACCGCTGCCGGCGCCTGCTTCATCGGCTATCGCCTGAACGCCGAGCGCCACGCCGAGATTCGCCGCCAGCTCGACGCCCGCGACCTGATCGTCGACAGCCCGCCGGCCGGCCTGGCAGGGGAAGCCCCGGTCGTCGTGAAGGGCTAGCGCAGCTTCTCGGCCATCGCCACGAACGCCCGCGCGGCCGGGCTGTCGCTCGTCGCCACCAGCGGCCGGCCGACGTCGCAGGCCTCGCGCAGCGCCATCTCCAGGGGGATCTCCGCCAGCAGCGGCACGCCGAGCCGTTCGGCCTCGGTCCGCGCCCCGCCGGCGCCGAAGATCGGCATGCGCTCGCCGCTGGGACCTTCCAGCCAGGCCATGTTCTCCACCACCCCCAGGATCGGCGTGCCCAGCTTCCCGAACATCGCCGCCGCCCGCCGCGCGTCGATCAGGGCGATCTCCTGCGGGGTCGATACGATCACCACTCCGTCGAGCTTCAACCGCTGCACCAGGGTCAGCTGAATGTCGCCGGTGCCGGGCGGCAGGTCCACCACCAGCACGTCCAGGGGCTCGGCCTCCGAGCCCCAGTTCGAGCCCATCAGGGTGCGCACCGCCGAAGAGGCCATGGGCCCGCGCCAGATGTTGGCCGTGCCCTCCTCGACGATGAAGCCGATGGACATCACCTTCACCCCCCAGGCCTCCAGGGGATTGAGCTTCTTGTCGGCGTCGAAGGTCGGCTCGCCGTCAACGCCCAGCATCTGCGGGGCCGAGGGGCCATAGATGTCGGCGTCCAGCAGGCCGGCCCGCAGGCCAAGCTTGGCGAAGGCCGCCGCCAGGTTCACCGACACCGTCGACTTGCCCACTCCGCCCTTGCCGCTGGCCACGGCGATGACCTTCCTCACATGCGCGGGCCGCTCGGCCTCCGGCATGGGCTGCAGCCGCGCCTGCGGATCCTCGGCCACCCGCGCGCGGCGCGATGGGGCGGTCTTCAGCTGCGGGGCGGCGGTCTCGGCGGTCAGCACGACCTGGGCGGTCGCCACGCCCGCAACCCTGGCCAGGGCCACCTCGGCCGCATCCCGCACCGGCCGGTAGAGCTCGATCTCGGCTGGGGGGACCTCCAACATGAAGGCGGCCCGCTCGCCCCGGATCACCAGCCCGCGCACCAGGCCGGCGGCGGACAGGCCCTGGCCGGAGCGGGGATCGGTGACCCCGTCCAGCGCTTGAAGGATCGCGGCTCGATCGGGGCCGACGGGTTGGCTCATGCCGCTTTGTCTTGCTTTGCCGAGGAAGGGACCTCATATCCGGCGGGCAGCGCCGGGTTGCAAGCCCAATAGGGTGACCGAACGGCCCCCACTTGAGTACGAAAACCCCGTGAGCCCCCCCTGGAACGACAACGCCAACCCCGGTCCCTGGGGTTCGCCGCCTTCCGGCGGTGATGGCGACCGCAAGGATCAGCCCCCGCGTCGCCCGGCCGGCGGCGGTGGTGGTGGTGGGCCCAGAGGCCCGCGCCGGCCCGACATGGGCCCCGGCTTCGACCAGATCAGCCAGCGGCTGCGCGACTTCTTCACCGGCGGCGGCGGCGGCGGGAGCGGCGGCGTGCGGCCAGGCGCCATCGCGGCTGTGGCCGGCGTGGTCTTCGGCCTCTGGGCGATCTCCGGGATCTACATGGTCCAGCCCAACGAGGAGGCGGTGGTCACCACCCTCGGCGCCTATACGCGCAACGAGAGTCCCGGCCTGCGCTATCACCTGCCCGCGCCGATCGAGGATGTGGTCAAGGTGCCGGTCACCAGCCTGCAACGGATCGACGTCGGCGGCGGCGAGGCCCGTCGGAACGCCGACGAGAGTCTGATGATCACCGGCGACGAGAACATCATCGACCTCGACTTCAGCGTCACCTGGCGGGTGTCCGACGCCGACCGCTATGTCTTCACCATCCGCGACCCGGAGGCCTCGGTGAAGGCGGTGGCCGAGAGCGCCATGCGCGAGGTGGTTGGCCGGATGACCCTCGACGACATCATGACCCGCCGCCGGACCGACGTTCAGAACCAGACCGAGACGCTGATGCAGCGCATCCTGGATTCCTGGGGCGCCGGGGTGGACGTGGGCGATGTGCAGATCCGCGCCGCCCAGGCTCCGCCCGAGGTGCAGGCCGCTTTCCGCGACGTGACCAGCGCCCAACAGGACCAGGACTCCGCACGCAACGAGGGCGAGGCCTACTACAACCGCGTGGTCAACGAGGCCAAGGGTACGGCCGCCGGCATCACCCAGTCGGCCGAGGCCTATCGCGAGCAATCCGTGCGCGAAGCCACCGGCGACGCCTCCCGTTTCACCGCTATCCTCAACGAGTACCGCAGGGCGCCCGGCGCCACGCGGGACCGTATCTATATCGAGACCATGCAGCGGGTCCTGGCCCGGTCGAACAAGGTAATCGTCGACGGCCGGGGCGCCTCGGCGCCGATCATCCTGCCGCCCGATGTCTTCCGTCCGAGGAGCCAGTCCGGCCAGCCCGCCCCGGCGCCCGCCCCGACCGTGGTCGCGCCGCAGACGGGAGCCCAGCGATGAGCCGCCGTCTCACGACCCTCGCCATCGTGGCCGTGGCCTTCCTGGCCCTGGTGGCCAACACCTTCTTCGTGGTCGATCAGCGCGAACAGGCCATCGTCCTGCGCTTCGGCGAGCCGGTGCGGGTGGTCAACGCCCCCGGCCGTCCGGGCGCCGGCCTGAACCTCAAGGTCCCGTTCTGGGAGAACGTGATCAAGTTCGACCGCCGCAACATCGCCCTGGAGACGCTGGGCGAGGAGATCGTGGCCGCCGACCAGCGCCGCCTCGTGGTCGACGCCTTCGTCCGCTACAGGATCACCAATCCGCTGCAGTTCTACACCACCCTGCGCGACGAGCGGACCGCCACCAACCGCCTCGAGGCCCTGGTGAACTCCTCCCTGCGCGGGGTGCTTTCCTCGGCGCCGCAGACCGACATCGTCTCGACCCGGCGCGCCGAACTGATGCGCCTCACCCGCGACGACGTCGCCCGCCGGGCCACCCAGTCTCGCTTCGGCATCCAGATCATCGACGTCCGCATCCGCCGGGCCGACTTCCCGCAGGGCAACCAGGAAGCCGTGTTCCGCCGCATGCAGACCGACCGCGCCCAGGAGGCCGCCCGCCTGCGCGCCGTCGGCGAGCAGTACAAGCGCGAGCGGATCGCTCAGGCGGACCGCGAGGTGACCATCACCCTCGCCCAGGCCCAGGAGCTCGGCGAGACCGTGCGAGGCCAAGGCGACGCCCAGCGGACCCGCATCTTCGCCCAGAGCTTTGGTAGGGACCCCAGCTTCGCCGCCTTCTGGCGCTCGATGCAGGCCTACGAGGCCAGCCTCGGCCAGGGTGACACCACCATGGTGCTCTCCCCCGACAGCGCCTTCTTCCGCTACTTCGACCGGGGCCCGACGGGGCGCTAGCCTAGGATAGCCAGCCCCGGACCTCGTGCAGGTCCCGGGCGATGCGGACGCACAGGCTCTCCATCTCCTCGGTGGGATCGAGCATGTCTGGGACCATCACGGTCATCATCCCGGCGCCGGCGGCGGCCCTGACGCCGTTGTGGCTGTCCTCCAGGGCCAGGCAGTCGGCGGGGTCCACGCCAAGCGCCTGCGCGGCCTTTAGGTAGGGCTCCGGATCCGGCTTGGGCCGCAGATAGTCCCCGTGCGCCAGCACCGCATCGAAGCGCGCGGCCAGACCGTGCTCGGCGAAATGCAGGTCCACCGCTGCGCGCCGCGACGACGTGCAGAGCGCGCGTGGAAGCCGCAGGACGTCGAGGTGATCGAGAAACTCCAACACCCCCGCCTTCAGGGCCACACCTGCGCGCGCAATCTCATGAAAGCGCGCCACGGCCCCGTCCTTCAGCGCCTGGTCGTCGAAATCCGGCCCAAAGTGTTGTCGCAGAACAGCGGCGCTACCCGGCCAGGTATGGCCGATCATCCGCTTGATAACCTCCAGGGGAAGATTCCGACCCATGGCGATGGCCTGGGCGCCCAGGGCCTCGGCGTAGATCACCTCGGAATCGACCAGCAGGCCGTCCATGTCGAAGATCACAGCTTTAGGGGGCCGGGGCAAGACCATGACGCTAGTCGGCGACGAATTCGTCCGCCGTATAGCCCTGGAAGTAGAGCAGCGCCGTCAGGTCGGCCTGGTCCACGGCCGCGTCGGCCTCGGCGGCCACGATCGGCTTGGCGCGGTAGGCCACCCCGAGACCCGCCGCCTCGATCATCGCCAGGTCGTTTGCCCCGTCGCCGACGGCCAGGGTGGCCGATAGCGGGACGCCCAGCGCCGCCGCTTCCTCCTCCAGCGCCGCCAGCTTGGCCTCGCGGCCGAGGATCGGCTCGCCCACCTTGCCGTTCAGCTTGCCGCGATAGGCGCCGAGCGTGTTGGCGCGGTTGGCGTGGAAGCCCGCCGCCTCGGCCACCCGCTCGGTAAAGAAGGTGAAGCCGCCGGAGACCAGGACGCAGCGCGCGCCGTTCGCCGCCATGGTCCGAACCAGGGTCCGCGCGCCCGGATTGAGCCGCACTCGCTCGTCGTAGGTCTGTTGCAGGGCCCCGGTCGCCAGGCCCTTCAGCTTCCCCACCCGCTCGCGCAGGGCGCCCTCGAACTCCAGCTCCCCGCGCATGGCCCGGTCGGTGATCGCCGCGATCTCGGCCTTCAGCCCCGCGAAATCGGCCAGCTCATCAAGGCATTCGACGTTGATGATGGTGGAGTCCATGTCGGCGATGAGCAGCCGCTTGCGACGGCCTTCCGCGGGCTGGACGCAGACGTCCGCCGCCAGCGGCCGGCGGCTTCCGTCCTCAGCGACCATCGACAGCGTGGGTAGGACCTCGGCCACCGCCTTGCGGATCGCGGCCACGTCGTCGGCCTCCAGCAAGAGATCGATGGCGCCGAAGGCCAGGCGAACCTCTGAGTTGACGCGGGCTCCGGCGCTTGCGAGCGCTTCGGCAAGCGGCCGCATCGGGATGGAGTATCCGCGGGCGTCCGGGACGACGAGGGTGAGAGCGATTTCCATGAGGCCCCGCATCTGGCTGATCGCCGGTCCGACCGCAAGCGGCAAGTCGGCCCTAGCCGTCCGGCTCGCCCAGGTCTTGGGCGGGGAAATCCTCAACGCCGACTCCATGCAGCTCTACCGCGACCTGCGCCTGCTCACCGCCCGACCTAGCGCCGAGGAGGAGTCCCAGGCGCCCCACCACCTGTTCGGAACCGTCGACGCGGCCCGGGGCTGGTCGGTCGGCCAATGGCTGCGGGCGGCCACCGACATCATCGCCGCCACCGGACGCCCGGTGATCGTGGTCGGCGGCACCGGCCTCTATTTCCGCGCCCTGACCCAGGGCCTGGCCCCGGCCCCCGAGATCCCGCCCGAGGTCCGCCGTGAAGCAACCGAAGACTATGCGCGGATCGGCGAGCCCGCCTTCCGCGAGCGCCTCGCCGGCCACGACCCTGCCGCCGCCGCCCGCATCTCCCCCGGCGACCGCCAGCGGCTGGTGCGCGCCTGGGAGGTGTTCCTGGCCACCGGCCGCCCGCTCACCGAGCTGCAGGGCCTGGGCGAAGGCGCCCTGCCGGCCGGGGCCTGGCGCGCCGTCGCCCTGGAGCCCCCCCGCGAGGCGCTCTACGCCCGCTGTGACGCGCGGCTGGAGGTGATGATCGCCGAGGGCGCCCTGGACGAGGTCCGCGCCCTCATGGCCCGCGACCTCGATCCTGAGCTCCCCGCCATGAAGGCCGTGGGCGTGCGCGAGTTCGCCGCCCACTTGCGCGGCGAGACCACCCTGCCCGAAGCCCTCGCAGCCGCCCAGCGTGAGACCCGCCGCTACGCCAAGCGCCAGACCACCTGGATGCGCGGCCAGATGGCCGATTGGCCACGCCTCCCCGAAATCGACCGCGAAGGCCAGTGGAGGCAATTCCTTGCCCTTAACCCCGTCTTGACGGACCCCGGTTAGCGTGCGACACGCCCGATCCAACCTCTTCAGGGAATTTCCATGCGCGATCTTCTCGTAAGCTCCGAGCGGCCGACAGCGGACTGACAGTACGTCAGGACCGACCGGTCGCTCGATCCCAGGCCCCTTGCGGGCCTTTTTTATTGCTCCAACCTCACCCGCCAGACACGCTGAAAACTCACAGGCTGAAGACCATGACCGCCCACCAGACCATCGAAGCCGACGCCGACACGATCTCGGGCGCCGAGATTGTCGTGCGCGCCCTGCTGGATCAGGGGGTCGACACCCTGTTCGGCTATCCGGGCGGAGCGGTGCTGCCGATCTACGACGCCCTCTTCGCTGAGCCGAAGCTGCAGCACGTCCTGGTCCGCCACGAGCAGGGCGCAACCCATGCCGCCGAGGGCTACGCCCGCTCCACCGGCAAGCCGGGCGTGGTCCTTGTCACCTCCGGCCCCGGCGCCACCAACGCCGTCACCGGCATCGTCGACGCGCTGATGGATTCCAT
>CANJRI010000068.1 GCA_947476555.1 Caulobacteraceae bacterium | reverse complement strand
CCGCCGCACCACGACATCTATTCCATCGAGGATCTGGCCCAGCTGATCCACGACCTGAAGAACGTCAATCCGGGCGCCCGGATCTCCGTGAAGCTGGTCTCGGAAGTGGGTGTGGGCACCGTGGCCGCCGGCGTCGCCAAGGCGCGGGCCGACCACGTCACCATCTCCGGCTTCGAAGGGGGCACGGGGGCCTCGCCGCTCACCTCCCTGACCCATGCTGGTTCGCCCTGGGAGATCGGCCTGGCCGAGACCCAGCAGACGCTGCTGCTCAACGGCCTGCGCACCCGCATCGCCGTGCAGGTGGACGGGGGTCTCCGGACCGGCCGGGACGTGGCCATCGGCGCGCTGTTGGGGGCCGACGAGTTCGGCTTCGCCACCGCCCCGCTGATCGCGGCCGGCTGCATCATGATGCGCAAGTGCCACCTCAACACCTGCCCGGTGGGGGTGGCCACCCAGGACCCGGTGCTGCGCGCGCGCTTCACCGGCCAGCCCGAGCACGTGATCAACTACTTCTTCTTCGTGGCCGAGGAGTTGCGGGAGATCATGGCGCAGATGGGCTTCCGCACGGTCAACGAGATGATCGGCCGGGTGGACCGCATCGACATGGCCCCGGCGCTTGACCACTGGAAGGCCCACGGGATCGACCTCTCGCGGCTGCTCTACGCGGTCCCGGCGTCCGAGCCGAAGGGCCTGTGGAATCAGGACCGCCAGGACCACGGCCTGGGCAAGGCCCTGGACCACGACCTGATCAAGGCCGCCGCGGCGGCTCTGGCGGACGGCAAGCCGGTGCGCGGGGAGTTCGCGGTCCGCAACATCAACCGCACGGTCGGCGCCATGCTGTCGGGCGACCTCGCCCGCAAGTACGGCCACGCCGGCCTGCCGGACGACACCATCGCCTTCAAGCTGCGTGGCCAGGCCGGCCAGAGCTTCGGCGCCTTCCTGGCCCGGGGCGTGACCCTGGACCTGATGGGCGACGGCAACGACTATGTGGGCAAGGGGCTGTCGGGCGGCCGGGTGATCGTGCGCCAGGTCCCCAGCTCGCCGCGCGATCCGACGCAGAACATCATCGTCGGCAACACCGTGCTCTACGGCGCCATCGCCGGCGAGGCCTACTTCCAGGGCGTGGCGGGCGAACGGTTCGCGGTGCGCAACTCCGGCGCCGTGGCGGTGGTCGAGGGCGTGGGCGACCACGGCTGCGAGTACATGACCGGCGGCGTCGTGGTGGTGCTGGGCGAGACCGGCCGCAACTTCGCGGCGGGCATGTCCGGCGGCATCGCCTACGTCTACGATCCGGAGGGCCGGTTCCGCGACCTCTGCAACCCGGCCATGGTCGAGCTGGAGGCCGTGAAGGCCTCGCCGCCGCCCGAGAAGGGCGACGAGATGTTCCGGCCCTCCCAGCGTTCGCCCTCGGTGGAGAACAGCGGCATGGGCGATCCCCTCCGCTTCGACGCCGAGCGCCTGCGCATCCTGGTGGAGCGCCATCATCTGCACACCGGCAGCGCCCGGGCCGCCGAACTGCTCGACAACTGGGACGAGGCGCTGACCCGCTTCGTCAAGGTGACGCCGGTGGAATACCGCCGAGCGTTGGTGGACCTCGCCGCCGAGCGCAGCCAAGCCGCCACCGTCGCCGTCGAATAGCTTTTTCTGGAGATCAGCCCCGATGGGAAAGCCCACCGGTTTCCTCGAGATCGAACGGCGCGACCGCGTCTATGAACCGGTCGAAGCGCGCCTGAAGACCTGGAACGAGTTCGTCCGCCCGCTGCCGGAGGCAGAGCTCAAGGCTCAGGCCGCTCGCTGCATGGATTGCGGGATCCCCTTCTGTCACCAGGGCTGCCCGGTGAACAACCAGATCCCCGACTGGAACAACCTGGTCTATCGGGAGCAGTGGCGCACGGCGCTGGACAACCTGCAGTCCACCAACAATTTCCCGGAGTTCACCGGCCGCATCTGCCCCGCCCCCTGCGAGGCGTCCTGCACCCTGAACATCCAGGACACCCCGGTCACCATCAAGACCATCGAGTGCCAGATCATCGACCGCGGATGGCGCGAGGGCTGGATCGCCCCGCAGATGGCGCCGCGCGGCACCGGCAAGCGGGTGGCCATCGTCGGCTCCGGGCCGGCGGGCCTGGCCTGCGCCCAGCAGCTGGCCCGGGCCGGCCATGCGCCGACGGTGTTCGAGAAGTCGGACCGGATCGGCGGCCTGCTCCGCTACGGCATCCCCGACTTCAAGATGGAGAAGGACCTCATCGACCGTCGCGCCAAGCAGATGGAAGGCGAGGGGGTCATCTTCCGCACCAACTTCGAGGTGGGTGTGGCGGTCTCTGTCCAGCGCCTGCTGGATGACTACGACGTGCTGGTGATGGCCGGCGGAGCCGAGGCGCCGCGCGACCTGCCGGTTTCCGGCCGTGAGCTGGACGGCATCCATTTCGCCATGGATTTCCTCACCCAGCAGAACAAGCGCAACGCCGGCGACCCCGAGCATCTGGCCGCGCCGAACGGGACGCTGTCGGCCAAGGGCAAGCATGTGGTGGTGATCGGCGGCGGCGACACCGGCTCCGACTGTATCGGCACCTCCAACCGCCAGGGCGCGGCCTCGGTCACCCAGCTGGAGATCATGCCCCGGCCGCCGCTGCGCGAGAACAAGCTGATGGTCTGGCCGGACTGGCCGCTGCGGCTGCGCACCTCCTCCAGCCAGGAGGAAGGCGCCGAGCGCGACTTCGCCGTGGCCACCAACCAGGCGATCGGCAAGGACGGCAAGATCGTCGCCCTGGAGTGCGTGCGCCTGGAGGGCGGCCAGCCGGTCGCCGGTTCGGAGTTCGAGCTGAAGGCCGATCTGGTGCTGCTGGCCATGGGCTTCGTCGGTCCGCGCAAGGCGGGGCTGGTCGAGGATTCTGGCGTCGAGCTGGATCCGCGCGGCGCCGTGGCGGCCGACACCGCCAAGTACGCGACCTCGCAGCCCGGCATCTTCAGCTGCGGCGACATGCGGCGCGGCCAGTCGCTGGTGGTCTGGGCGATCCGCGAGGGCCGCCAGTGCGCCCGCGCCGTCGACGAGTTCCTGATGGGGACTTCGAAGCTGCCGCGCTGAGGACGGTCGGCCGGCGGAGCATGAAAAAGCCCGCCAACCATGAGGTTGGCGGGCCTTCCCAAAACGATTGCCGTTCTAAGGCCTACTTGGAAGGCGAGGTGTCGGGCGTATTGGCCGTGGTGGCTCCGCCATCGGCGTTGCCGGCCTGTTGCTCGACCGCGTCGGCTTGCGCGTTCAGCTGGGTTTCCTGCGCCTCGTTAGGGGTCGCGGCCGCCTGGGATTCCAGGGCGTCGGCTTGGGTTTCCGCCGCCTTGTCGGCCGAGCTTTCGCAGGCCGTGAGGCCCAGAGCCAGGACGCTGGCCGCAGCCGCAAGCATAATCTTATTCATGGAAGGCATCCTCCTTGATGGAACCTCCGTTGAACGCGGCTTGGCCACAATTGGTTCACGCCGGCGTGAAGATTATTCACGCAGCAGTGAACGCCCTCCGGGAACCCGGAAATCGGGGTGCGCCGCTCCCTTTCGAACGCCAGGCCTCATAGGCTAATGCGATTGTCACATACCCCCGCTAACCTGGCGCCATGAGCGAAGTGGTCCTCAACGTGCGTCCGACGGAGATGGGCTGGCGGCTGGAGAGCAACCTGCCGCTGGAGCCGATCTATTTCCGGTCGGGAGCCCGCATCGAGGCCGCCGCGCGGGACATGGCCCGGCGCCTGTCTGAGCGCGGCCTGGACGTGCAGCTGGTCATCAACGACCGGGCCAATCAGCTGATCGCCACGCGCCGCTACCTCGCCGCCTAGACCTTCCGCCGTGCCGCGACGGGCGCCCTCGCGCCCTCCATGGCCGCGACGGGTAGAACCCGCTCGATAACCGAGGCTCCGCGCCAGCGGAGACTCCGTTCCATTTTCAAACCACGGACACCGAAACCACAGAATGCCCGTCGCAGCGGCTTTCTGCGCCTTCTGTGTTTAGGTGGTTTCGCCCTTCGAAGGTCGCCCGTTCGCGCGGGCCAGTTCCGGATCGACTAGAACTGTTTGCGGAAGGTCAGCCGGACTTCGCGGCCGGGCCGGTAGCCGCGTTGGAAGCTGGCGGGGGTGAGGCCCGCGGCGTCGCGCACCTGTTGCACGTCGTCCAGCAGGTTGCGGATCTCCAGGGTGGCCCGGGAGCCTTTCAACCACGGCTGCTTGGCGATCAGGTCGCGGTTCAGGTCGAAGGTCACGAAGGCCCGCAAGGTGAGCTGGGTAACGGCCGAGAAGGTCAGGTCGCCGGTGGTCGAGCCGGGGCCGGCGATCACCGTCGTGCCCTCGCGCCAGTCGAGGTTCAGCGCCCCGCCATAGGGCCCCTTGCTGAGATTGCTCGACAGCTCGACCCGGTTGCGCGGCGTTCCGCCGTTGTCGCCGGCCGCCGAGCCGTTCAGGCGGTCGATCACCGGAACGCCGGGGCGGATCACGGTCTCGTCGGCGATCATATAGGTATGGGCGAAAGTCAGGCGCAGCCGCAGGGCGCGCGAGGCCGCTCCGCCGCCACCGCCGCGGCCCGCGAAGCCGTCCCCCCCGCCGCCGAATCCGCCGCGCCCACCGCCGAAACCACCGCCACCGAATCCGCCGCCGCCGAAGCCCCCGCCACCCGGGAAGCCGCCCGGCGGGCCCTGGCCCAGCTCCGCGCCCGGCGGCAGGCCCTCGGGAGCCGCCGCGCCGCCGGGCGCCGGGCCCGGTTGCCCGCCTTGCCCCTGCCCGCCTCGTCCCTGGCCGCCGCGTCCGCCCTGGCCCGGCTGTCCGGCCTGACCTTGGGGCCGCTGGCCCCCTTGTCCGTCACGGGCTCGCGGCGGGCCCGCTTCGCCCCCGGCGCCCGCCCGCCCGTTGGGCGGGCCGCCGCGCGCCGGCGGCTGTTGCGCGCCGAAGGTCTTGGTGAAGGTCAGGCCCCAGCGCACCTGCTCCTCCCGCTCGGAATCGAAGTTCACCGGCCGGTAGTCCACCTGCACCAGGTCCCCGGCGATGTTGCGCTGGAAGCGCTCGGGGAAGGCGGCCTGCAGCTCCGCGGAGGCGGCCGGGAAGGTGGCGGCGATGGGATTGTCGTTCCATTCCCGGACGTAGTTGAAATTCAGCACCAGCTGCCGCTGACTCTTCAGCGGCGTGGCGTTGAGACTCAGCCGGATCTGATTGCGGCTGTCGTCCTGCAGCAGCGGATTGCCGCCACGCACCACCCGCACGTCCACCGTCCGCCCAGTCACATAGTCGAAGACGCGCTGGTTCTCGACGAACTCGATCGGGTCGTTGAGCTGGGCGGCCGAAGGCGCGTTGTCCTGACGGGAGAAATAGGCGTTCAGATTAAACCTCGTGTCCGGCCGCCAGCCGGCGCCGAGCGTGAAGTTCAGGAGCTGGCCGACGTCCGAGCGCCGGTTGATCCCGGCGTTGCCCCGCAGGCTGACGCCGCCCAGCAGTGAGCCGTTCCGCCGGGTGAGGGGCACGTTGAGGTTGGCCTGGGCGCCGAAGTTGGTCTGGCTGTCGTCCCGTTCCTGCCGCTGGTCCAGGCGGATCGATTCGGAGTGGCTCCAGGTGGCCGTCCCGGTGGTGGTCAGGCCCCCCTGGACTTGGCCGGCCGGCAGGCTGAACAGCGGCCGGTTCAGGTTGACCACATAGTTCACGCTGTCGCGGCGGCTGCGCGACTCCCCCTGGGAGCGCTCAGTGATCAGGTTCGAAGGCCAGGGCGCGAAGGGGTCCAGGTTGGGCAGCGCCGCGACCAGGGCCGAGATGTCGACGCCGACGTCGTTGAAGCTCTCGCTTTCGGTGTGGTTATAGCCGCCGCGCACCGAAAGACGGGTGCGCCCCATCAGCCCGTTCACCCCGCCGTTGAGGGTGGCGCTCCAGTTGTCGGACTGGCTGCGCAGCGGCCCGAACTGGGTCACGTAGCGGTTCAGCCGCACCGGGGTGGAGAAGGGCGATCCGGGCTGGCCCGCTGGGACCGGCAGGATGACGTCGGGCAGGCCTTGCAGGCTGTCGGTCGTGCGCTTCAGCAGCGTGCCGTTCAGCGTCCCGCGGAAGCTCTTGGAGATCGGCCGGGAGACCACGACGTTGAGCTGCGCCTGGCCGGTGCGCGGCGACAGGGTGCGGAATTCCCCGACGTCGGCCAGGTTCGGCTCATTGGCGTTGGCCGCGAAGTCGGCGAGCGAGAAGGGCCCGGCGCCGGACGGCACGCCCGCCACCAGCACCGGAGTCCCGGCCAGGGCGCTGAGGGCCGGATCGATCTCGCCCTGGTCCAGGGCGGTGACGTTGCCGATCGGATCGAACGGAGCGCTGAGCGGGCGCCGGATGTCGCGCTCGTCCTCGGTCAGGGCGTTCTGGCCGGTGAGCCGCAGGCCGATGTTGATCCGCGTGTCGCCTTCGATGCCGATCCGCGAGCCGTTGAACTGGCCGTTCACCTGGCCGCCGGCGGTGGGGACGCCCACCGTGCCCTCGGCCGTGACCGCCCGGTAGCTTTCTTTCAGGACGATGTTGATCACCCGCCCGGCGTCCGGGGAGTAGCCGAACCGCAGCGCCGTCTCGGGCGGCAGGACGTCGATCCGCTGGATCGCCTCGGTGGGGATATCCTGAAGTTCGCCGAACCCGCCGGCGGTGGGCCGGCCGTTCAGCAGCACGGTGGTCTGGCGCACGCCCTCGGCCGAGGAGTCGTTGCCGACCTGAGCCGCCACTTCCTCCAGGACTTCGGTGAGGCTGCCGAGGCCCAGGCCCTGGACGTCCTCCGCGCTGATCTGCTGTTCGGGCCGGATGTCGCCTTCCACCGCGCCGAATTCGCCGGTGACCACCACCTCTTCCACCGTGTAGGCGGGATCGTCGGGCGATTGGGCCCCGGCTTGGCCAGCGGCGAGCACGACTCCGAGCACCGAGCCTGCGAGCAGGAGCTTCCTATTCAAACCGTGGTCACCCGTGCTTCGCCGACGTCTCTCGCAACAAGTCCGTTGGACGGCCGGTGTTGCACGGGGATTTCGCTTTCGAAGGTTTCGCGGGCCTGCGCGCCGCATTGCCGCCGCAAAGCCCGGCGGACCCTGGGGCCTCCGTCCGGTCCGGCAAGGCTCGCGGCGCGCGGCCTCGCGGCGCGCGTAAAGGTCATCATCGCGTGTCTCATCGGAAGCTTGTTTGTGGATCCCTCGCCCCTTGAACGGGCGGGCCCGGGACTTCCGTCGCGTCGGCGCGGCGCCGACGCGGAGCTGCCTCCCCCCGACCCCGGCCGGGGGGAGGGGGCGTTTGCTACTTGCCGGTCTTCACGAGGCGGACCGGAAAGCGACCCTTGCGCTCGGAGCCATAGGGCGGAGCGCCGGAGAACGACACCACCCAGGCGGTTTCCGCCTCCACGCTGGTGCTGCTCCAGTACCAGGGGCTGCTGGGATCCATGCCCGGGAAGACGGTTGGGTTGATGGTGGGAGAGCAGCCCTTGGCGACCAGGGTGCCCAGTTCGGCATGGGTCGGCAGGCGCCAGCCGTCCGCGCCGCGTTCAGTGGCCTGTTTCCAGTTCAGGCGCGCGGCCTTGCCGGTGCAGCCCCGTCCCTCCGTCCAGCGCTGGCCGACGCTGCAACGCTCCCAGGTCAGGTCCGTGGTGCTGTCGTACGCCTGGCCGCCGGAGAGCTGGTAGCGGGTATCGGGGATGAGTTCTGACGGCCGGCTGGTGTCGCAGGCCGCGGACGCTTGGCCGCCGAGGGCGCAAGCAAGGACGGCTCCCAAAGCTACGAAATCTCTGACTGCCACTCTATTTTCCTCCCTTACCTGACGGGCCTTTCACCCGATAAATCGCCATCTAGGGTCTATCTTTGGCCTGTCAAGTTGGGCGATGCGCTAACCTTGCGTTCGCCGGAACTGGCTCTCGGGCTAGCGGTTTCGTCCACGAGGCCCCGGCGCGCGCCGGGCGGGAGATTCAGGTGCCGCAACCGGTTTCGCTCTTGTCTCTCGCCACCGCCTCGCCGCCCCACATCCTGCGACAGGGCGAGGTCGCCGAGGTGGCGCGACAGCTGTTCGCCGGACGGTTTCCGCAGTTCGATCGGATGGCCGGCGTCTTCGGGACGGCGGGCGTCCACACCCGCCAGTCGGTGATGCCGATCGACTGGTATCTCAAGCCGCGGGACTGGCCGCAGCGCGCCGCCGCCTACCTCAAGGGCGGCGTCGAACTTTTCGTAGAGGCCGCCGGCCTGGCTCTGGACGAGGCCGGCCTCACCGGCGCGCAGGTCGACATCGTCGTCACTGTCTCCTCCACCGGGATCGCCACGCCCAGCCTAGAGGCCCAGGCCATGGACCGCCTGGGTTTCCGCCCGGACACGGCGCGGGTTCCGGTCTTCGGTCTGGGGTGCGCGGGGGGCGCCACGGGCCTGGCCCTGGCCGCCCGGCTGGCCGCGGCGACCCCGGGCGCGGTGGTGCTGCTGGTGGTGGTCGAACTCTGCACCCTGGCGTTCCGGATGGACGACCTGACCAAGGCCGACATCGTCGCCACCGCCCTGTTCGGCGACGGCGCGGCGGCCTGCGTGCTGCGGAGCGGCGAGGGCGGCTTCGCCCGTGTCGAGAGCTACGCCGAACATACCTGGCCGGATACCCTCGACATCATGGGCTGGCGCGTCGACCCGCAGGGCCTGGGCGTGGTCTTCGCCCGGTCCATCCCCCACTTCGCGCGCGCCGAGCTGCGCCCGGCGATGGTCGGCATGCTGGGGCGGGGCGGCCTTGCCCTGGAGGACGTGGGCCGCTTCGTCTGCCACCCGGGCGGCATGAAGGTGATCGACGCGCTCGAAGCCTGCCTGTCCCTCGGCCAGGGCGCCCTGGACCACGAGCGCCAGGTCCTGGCCGCGCACGGCAACATGTCGGCGCCGACGGTGCTCTACGTCCTCGATCGCGTGCGTCGCGGCGGGCTTCCGGACCGATCCGTGGTCACCGCCCTTGGCCCGGGATTCACCGCCAGCACCGTGACCCTGCGGGCCGCCGCATGACGCCGGCCATCGTCGTCCTGGCCCTGGTGACCTTGCAGCGGCTGTCGGAACTCGCACTCGCCGGCCGCAACACCCGCCGCCTTCTGGCGCAAGGCGCGCACGAGGCCGGACGGGACCATTATCCGCTCATCGTCCTGCTCCACGCCGCCTGGCTCGCGGGCCTGTGGCTGCTGGCCTGGGACCGGCCGGTCCAGTGGCCCTGGCTCGCCGCCTTCCTGGTCCTGCAGGCCGCCCGGGTCTGGGTGATCGCCAGCCTCGGCGGTCGCTGGACGACGCGGATCATCGTCCTGCCGGGCGCGCCGCCGGTGGCCCGCGGGCCCTACCGCTTCGTGGCCCATCCCAACTACCTGGTGGTCGCCGCCGAGATCGCTGTCCTGCCGCTGGCGTTCGGCCTGGTCGGGTACGCCGTGGTCTTCTTCCTGCTGAACGCGGCCATGATGGCGGTGCGCATCCCCTGCGAAGCGCAGGCCCTCAGCCGGGCAGCCGCACCACCGCCCTGAGGCCGCCCAGCGGCGAGCGGTCCAGGGTGATGTCTCCGCCGTGGCCGCGCGCCACGTCGCGGGCGATGGCCAGGCCCAGGCCCACCCCCTTGGTGTTCTGGTTGCGCGACGGGTCCAGCCGCGAGAAGGCGCGGAAGGCGTCCTCGTGCTGCTCTGGTGGAATCCCCGGCCCGTCGTCGTCGACGGTGATCTCCACTCCGCCGCCGTGGGCCCGCGCCGCCAGCTCCACCCGCTCGCCGTGGGCCGCGGCGTTCATCACCAGGTTCGCCAGGGCCCGCTTCAGGGCGTTGGGCCGCACCGTCGCGGTGAGCCCCTCGTCGGCGGCGACCGCCACCTTGGCCCCGGCCCGCACCGCGCCCTGGCTGACCTCCTCGATCAGCTGCTTCAGGCCCACCGCCTCCAGCGCTTCGCCGCCCTCGCCGCGGGCGAAGGCGAGGTAGTCGTCGATCATGTGCTCCATCTCGGCCAGGTCGGCCTTCATCTCGGCGCTGCGCGGCCCCGGCTCCAGCGCCAGGGCCAGCCGCAGCCGGGTCAGCGGCGTGCGCAGGTCGTGGCTCACCGAGGCGAGGATGGCGGTCCGCTGCTCGATGTGGCGCTGGATCCTCGCCTGCATGCCCAGGAAGGCGGTGGCCGCCCGCCGCACCTCGCGCGCCCCCTGCGGCTTGAAGGCTGGCGACTCGGCGCCCCGCCCGAACGCCTCGGCGGCGTTGGCCAGCCGCTCGATGGCCCGCACCTGGTTGCGGATGAACAGCACCGCCACGGTGGTCAGCAGCACGGTCGCCACCGTCATCCACAGGATGAAGATATGCCCCTGGGTCGCGAACGCCCGCTCGCGCGGCGCCAGCACCCGCATGACCCCGCCGCGCACCGCGACCCGGATGTCCACATAGGCCGGATAGCGGGTGGTGTCGTACCAGTAGGGCGCGTCGAGCCGCTGCGATAACGCCCGGTCCAGCGAGCGGTCGATGGGCGCGAAGAAGGCCTCCAGCAGCGGCGGCGGCTCGCGCCGCCGGCCGGGGAGCGCGCGCCCCGGCTGCAGGGCCACCGACAGGCCCATGGAGTCCTCGGCCCGTTGCGCCAGCTTCGGAAGGCTGGCCGGATCCTCCTCGTAGCTTTCCACCGCCCAGGCGATGTCCCCCGCCAGGCCCTCGGACAGCCGCGCGGTCACCGTCTGCCAGTGGGCGTCGAAGAACGCCCAGGTGACGGCGATCTGCATCAGCGCCACCGGCAGCACGATGATCAGCAGGGATCGCCCGAACAGGCTCTTCGGCGCCTGCCGCCGCAGCCACTGGCCGATCCTGCGGCGGGCGCGCATCAGTCGGGCGCCAGCCGGTAGCCGATCCCACGCACCGTCTGCAGGTACCTCGGGGCCTTGGGGTCGTTCTCGATCTTGCGCCGCAAGCGGGTGACCTGCACGTCCACCGCCCGGCCGGAGGGGTCGACCTGCCCGCGCGCCAGCTCCAGCCGGTCCACGGCTTCGTGCGGGACCCGCGCCAGCGCCCGCAGCAGCGCCACCTCCGCCTCGGTGATCCGCACCACCTCGCCGTCGCAGCTCAGCTCGCCGCGGTCCGGGTCGAACCGGCAGCGGCCCAGCGACAGCGTCCCGCCTGTCGCCGGCCGGTCCTGCGCCCGCCTGAGGATCGCCTCGATGCGCAGCAAGAGCTCCTCCGGCTCGAACGGCTTGGCGAGGTAGTCGTCGGCGCCGGCCTTCAGCCCCTCGATGCGGTCGCCGGCCTCGGTCCGGGCGGTGAGCATCAGCACCGGGGTGCGCCCGGCCGGCGGCTTCTGCTCGCGCAGCCAGCCGGTGAGGGAGAAGCCGTCCTCGCCGGGCATCATCACGTCGAACACCGCCAGGTCGAAGTCCACGGCCCCCAGCAGCTTGCGCGCCTGGGCCCCGCCGCCGGCCCCCGTCACCCGGAAGCCGGAGCGGGTCAGATAGGCCTTCAAGAGCTCGCGGATACGGTCGTCGTCGTCCACGACCAGCAGGTGCCGCCCCTTCACACCGTTCATCGGGCGCCCATTTCGTTTGACGCGCGCCGCACGGGGCGGTTCAAGGGGCGTCCTTGAAAGGAGGTTCCACCCCCATGTCTCTGGTTCCCTTCGACGATCGCGACGGTTGGATCTGGCTGGACGGCCAGTTCGTGCCCTGGCGCGAGGCGAAGGTGCACGTACTCACCCACGGCCTGCACTACGCCTCGGCCGTGTTCGAGGGCGAGCGGATGTACGGGGGTGAGATCTTCGAGCTGACGGCGCATACCGAGCGTCTGTTCAAGTCCGCGGAGATGCTGGACTTCGAAATACCCTTCACGGTGGCCCAGATCGACGAGGCGTGTAAAGCGACCTGCGCCAAGAACGGCCTGACGGACGCCTATCTTAGGCCCATCGCCTGGCGCGGATCGGAGATGATCGGGGTCTCGGCCCAGAACACCCGCATCCACGTGGCCATCGCGGTCTGGGACTGGCCCAGCTACTTCTCGATGGAGGAGCGAGCCAGGGGCATCCGGCTCACCTGGGCCAAGTACAAGCGCCCGTCCCCGGAGACCGAGCCGGTCCACGCCAAGGCCACCGGCCTCTATATGATCTGCACCATCTCCAAGCACGCCGCGGAGAAGGCCGGCTACACGGACGCCATGATGCTCGACTACCGCGGCTACATCGCCGAGAGCACCGGTTCCAACGTGTTCTTCATCCGTGACGGGGTGATCCACACCCCCACGCCCGACTGCTTCCTCAACGGCATCACCCGCCAGACGGTGATCAAGCTGGCGCGGGAGAAGGGCTTCGAGGTGGTGGAGCGTCACATCAAGCCGGAGGAGCTGGCTGGCTTCACCGAATGCTTCGTGGTCGGCACCGCCGCCGAGGTCACCCCGGTGGCCGAGATCGGCGACTACCGCTTCACGCCCGGCAACATCTCGCTCAGCCTGATGGACGACTACGCCCGGCTCGTGCGGCGGCAATTGGTGGCGGCCTAAAGAACCTCCCCCGTCTCGACGGGGGAGGGGGACCACGAAGTGGTGGAGGG
>CANJRI010000067.1 GCA_947476555.1 Caulobacteraceae bacterium | reverse complement strand
GCAGGGCCTTGACCTCCTTGATCCGCTGGACCGCGTGGCCGCGCATGTCGGCGCGGAAGGCCTGATCGCGGAACACCGTCAGCCCCTCCTTGAGGCACAGCTGGAACCAGTCGCGGCAGGTGATCCGGTTGCCCGACCAGTTGTGGAAGTACTCGTGGGCGATCACCCCCTCGATGCGCTCGTAGTCGAGGTCCGTGGCGGTGGCCGCGTCGGCCAGCAGCAGGGAGGAGTTGAAGATGTTGAGGCCCTTGTTCTCCATGGCCCCGAAGTTGAAGTCGCGCACCGCCACGATCATGAAGAGGTCGAGGTCGTACTCGCGGCCGAAGGCCTCCTCATCCCACTTCATGGAGCGCTTCAGGGCGTCCATGGCGTAGGTGGCGCGGCGGGTCATGCCGGGATCGACGTAGATCTTCAGGGCGACCGAGCGCCCGCTCATGGTGACGAAGCGGTCCTCCAGCACGTCCAGCTCGCCGGCCACCAGGGCGAAGAGGTAGCAAGGCTTGGGGAAGGGGTCCTGCCAGACGGCGAAATGGCGGCCGCCGGGAAGGGGGCCTGACTCGAGGAGGTTGCCGTTGGAGAGCAGGTGCGGGAAGGCCGCGTCCGCCTCGATCCGCACCGTGAAGCGCGAAAGCACGTCCGGCCGGTCGGGCCAGAAGGTGATCTTGCGGAAGCCCTCGGCCTCGCACTGGGTGCAGAACCTGCCGCCGGACATGTAGAGCCCGTCCAGGGTGGTGTTGGCCGCCGGATCGATCTCGACCTCGGTCTGCAGCGTGAAGGCGTCCGGCGCGCCCGGGATGGTCAGATACTCGCCGTCGAAGCTCCAGGCGCTCTGGGTAAGGAGCTGTCCGTCGATGGCCACGGAAAGCGGCTTCAACCGCTCGCCATTGAAGCGCAGAGGGCCTTCGCCATTGCGCCGGACCTTCAGGACCGCCTTCACCCGCGTGGCGCCCCCCGCTAGGTCGAAGGTCAGGTGCGCCTCGTCCACGAGGAAGACGGGCGGGCGATAGTCCGTGAGGCGGATCGGTTGGGGCGTTTCGGTGCGCATCCAAGGCATCTAGGCCCCGAACGGGGCGGCGCCAAGGCGGTGGCTCAGGCCGTCATGGCCAGGGGCTGGCGCTGTCGGCCGGCGATCAGGCCGCCATACAGGCGCGCCAGGTTTTCGAAGGTGGCGTCCCAGCCGTGGCGGGTCTCGGCGCGGCGACGCGCGGCGCGGGAAATCTCCGCAAGATCGCGCGCGAACAGGGCCTCTATGGCCTCGGCGAGGCCGGCCGGATCGACAGAGCGCGCCCGCTGGCCGACCGTCTCGTCGATGAGCTCGCCTACGCCGCCGGTGCGCGCGCCGACCACCGGCAGGCCGGCGGCCATGGCCTCCACCACCACAAGGCCGAAGATCTCGTTCTCGTTGGCGTGCAGACAGGCGTCGCAGCTAGCGACGACGCCCGCCAGGCGGATCGGGTCACGCTCATAGTCCAGGCAGATGACGTTCGGGGAATAGGGCGCGTCCTTGCCCGCGCCGACCAGCAGGAGGCGGTAAGGCCCGCCCAGCCTTTCCACCGCCTCGATCATGGAATCGATGTTCTTCTCGCGGGCCGGACGGCCGGCGAACACCAGCAGGCGTGTGTCGGCCGATAAGCCCAGCCGCCGGAACAGCCGCGCCCGATCCCCGCGCGAGGGGTGGAAGAGCTCGGTGTCGACCCCCAGAGGCTGGATGGACAGGCGCTCCACCCCGGCGTCGGCCAGCCGCCCAGCCATGTGTCGGCTGGGGGCCACGACATGGTCGAACCGCTGGTAGGCCTGGGCCCAGAAGTTGAAGGTAGGCGCCTCGGCCCATTCCCCGAAGTGGAGGGCCGCCAGGGCCGCGGCGTCGGTGTGGCAGAAGCCGACCACGGGCGCGCCCAGGGCCTGGCCGGCCGCCAGAGCTGCGTGGCCAGGGACAAAGACGTCGCCGGCCTCGATGACATCCGGCTGCAGGAGGCGGAGCACCGTCTCCCACTTGGTGACGCTGGCGGGCATCCGGTAGCCGTTGCCGAACGGCAGGCGGGTGGCGGCGATGGTGACCAGGCCCGCGCCATCGGCCAGGGTCTTGGCCCCCGGCACCACCAGGGTGTGACTTATGTCCGGCCGCCGGCGCTCCAGCCAGGCCCGCTTGGCCATGAGGTAGCGCTTCACGCCGCCGGACTTGGGCGCATACATCATGGTGGTGTCGACCAGCCGGAAGCCGCCGGCGCCAGGGTCGTGGCGCGACAGCTCGCGGCTGGATCGCAACAGGCTGGCAAGTTCTGGGTCGAGGGGGGTCAGCAACCTTTCGGCCCTTCTTTGGTCAAGACCGGGTCGGCCAGCGCCTGCCTAGGGATGGCGGGAAGGCTCGCTGATCTCCTCGAGGGCCTGGCCAGTGGTCTTGTCCTTGCCCTGCTGGGCGATGTCGCCCAGCGAGACGATTCCCACCAGGCGCTGGTCGTGATCCAGAACCGCCAGCCGGCGGATCTGGAGCTCGGCCATCTTATCGGCGGCGGCGGTGATGTCATCGTCGTCGTAGCAGTACTCGACATCGGAGGTCATGACCTCCGAAACCGGGGTCTCGAAGCTCCGGGCCTCGCTGACCGCGCGGATGACGATGTCGCGGTCGGTGACCATGCCCTTGAGGGTCTGGCCGTCGCATACGGGGATCACCCCGGCGTCGATGTCGCGCATCTGGCGGGCGACCGACTGCAGGCTGTCCTGCGGCCGAGCGACTTCGACGGCGCGGGACATGATCTCGCTGATCTTCATGGAATGCTCCCTGGTTAGCTTGGATAACCCCCAGGACGCCCGGCGGTTGCCCTCAGGGGTCCTCGCCGATGAAAGCGGCGTAGGGATGCACCACCACGGACGGTCGGAACTCCGGCTGGCGCCGCGCCTTAGCGGCTTGCTCGAACGCGAAACCCAGGCCCAGGAGGCGCGCCTCGGACCAGGCCGGCCCCAGGAATGAGAGGCCCACCGGCATCCCCAGGGCCTGGCCCATGGGAACGGTCAGATGCGGGGTTCCGGACACCGCGGGCAGCAAGGAGGGTGAGCCGAGCCAGCGGCCGTCGCCGCGCAGGTCCGTCACCTCGGCCGGGCCCGCGCTGGGGGCGACGATGGCGGCGAGACGCCGGTCGGCGAGCATCCGGTCCAGAGCCTCCGTGGCCAGTTTGCGGGCGGTGGCCCGGGCTTGCTGGTAGGCGGGATCGTTCAGCGCCGGCGCCCGCTCGGAGGCCTCGAGAATCTCCTGGCCGAACAGCTGCATCTCCCGGGGGGTGTCGGTGTTGAAGGCGATCACCTCCTTGAGCGAGCGGGTGCTCACCGCTTCCGGTGTGGTCGCCAGATAGGCGTCGAGGGCGGCCCGGAACTCGCTGTGCAGCGCGGTGACCTCATAGGGGCTGATCTTGTCGAGGTCGTCGCTCTCGACCCCGCGAACACGCACGATGACCGCCCCTTGGGCTTCAAGGGTTTCGAGGGCGTGCTCGAACACGGCGTCCGTCTCAGGCGAGCGGCCGCGATAAGGATTCCAGGCCCCGATCCGCACACCCCTGAGCGCCCGGCGGTTGAGCGCGGAGAGATAGTTGGTCTTGCGCGCATCAGCCTGTTTGGTGGCGGGATCGGCGGCGTCAGTGCCGGCCATCACCGTCAGCAGGATCGCGGCGTCGGTGACGCTGCGGGTCATCGGTCCAGCGGTGTCCTGCTCCGGCGAGATGGGGACCATGTGGGTGCGCGAGACCAGGCCGACGGTGGGCTTCAGGCCGACGATGCCGGTCATGGCCGCGGGGCAGGTGATGGAGCCGTCGGTTTCCGTCCCGATGGCGGCCGCCGCGAGGCCCGCCGCCACGGCTACGGCCGATCCGGCAGACGAGCCGCAGGTCGAGCGGTTCAGCGCATAGGGATTGCGGACCCGCCCGGCGACCGCGCTCCAGCCGTTGATCGAGGTGGTGGAGCGGAAGTTGGCCCATTCGGAAAGGTTGGTCTTCCCCAGGATGACGGCGCCGGCGTCGACCAGGCGGCTCACCACCGGCGCGTCGCGACCGGTGTTGTTGCGCCTGAGCGCCAGGGAGCCCGCCGTCGTCGGCAGGTCGGCAGTCTCGATATTGTCCTTCACCAGGATGGGCACACCCTGCAGCAGGCCGGCGGCCTTCCCCAGCTGGCGCTCGGCGTCGAGAGCCCGGGCCTGGTCGCGCGCCTTCGGGTTGAGCGCCAGGACGCTGTTCAAGTTGGGCCCGCGCCGGTCGATGCGCTGGATGCGCTCCAGGTAGGCGTCGACCAGCTGGATCGAGGTGGCGGCGCCTTCCGCCAGGGCGCCGCGTTGCTCGGAGATCGAGGCATAGGGACTAGGGGGCGCAGCCTGGGCCGCGCCAGCGATGAGGACGAAAAGGACGACGAGCGCCCGCAATATAGGAAGTCCTCCGCTGTCCCCGTGAGGTTAAGTCCAACGGGGACCGGAATTCAATCCTTAGCGCGTTCCTGGTAGGAGCCGTCCTCGGTGAGCACCACGATCCGGGTGCCGGGGCCGATATAGGGCGGGATCATCGTCCTGAGGCCGTTGGAGAGCACCGCGGGCTTATAGGAGGAGGAGGCCGTCTGCCCCTTCACCGAAGGCTCGGTCTCCATCACCTCGAAGGTCGCCAGGCGCGGCAGCTCGATGGCGATCGGCACCCCGTCGTGGGTGGACAGCGTCACCGTGCAACCATCCGTCAGGTAGGGCGCCGCGTCGCCGATGATGTCGGCCGGGGCCACGAGCTGGTCGTAGCTTTCCGGGTTCATGAAGTGGAAGCCCTCGGCGTCCTGGTAGAGGAAGGTGTGGGGCCGGTCGTCGACGATGGCCCGCTCGACCGTCTCGGTGGTGCGGTACCGCTCGGAGATCTTCACCCCGTCGGAGATGCGCCGCATGTTGAGCTGGGTCACCGGCGTGCCCTTGCCCGGGTGGATGTTCTCGGCGCTGAGGACGACATAGAGCTTGCCGTCCATATCGACGACGGAGCCCTTGCGCAGGGAGCTGGCGATGACTTTCAAGGCGGGTCCTTTGGAATTCGCTTTGCGGCCCCTATAGCGATTGGCGCTGAAATCGCCAGCGCCAAACCGGTCGCACCCTTGCCCGACCTGACGCCCTCTCCCTGGTGGACCCCCGACCGGCACGCCGACCGAAGGCCTTTCCTGCTGGCCCGGGGCGCGATCGCCGGGGCCGTGCGCGGCTGGTTTTCGGCGCGCGACTTCGTGGAGGTGGAGACCGCCGCGTTGCAGGTCTCGCCGGGCAACGAGACCCACCTGCACGCCTTCGCCACCGAGGCGGTGGGACCCGACGGCGCCGCGGCGCGACGCTATCTGCACACCTCGCCTGAGTTCGCCTGCAAGAAGCTGCTGGCGGCGGGGGAGGCGCGGTTGTTCACCCTGGCCAGGTGCTGGCGCAACCGCGAGCGGGGTCCGCTGCACAGTCCCGAGTTCACCATGCTGGAGTGGTACCGGGCGGACACGCCCTACGAGAGCGTGATGGCCGACTGCGCCGCCCTGCTGGCCCTGGCCGCCGAAACGGCGGGGTCGGATCGTCTGCGCTTCCGGGGATTGGAGGTCGATCCGCAGGCCGAGCCGGAGCGCCTGACGGTGGCCGAAGCCTTCGATCTCCATGCCGGGATCGACCTGATGGCCGTGCTGGACGACCGGGAGGCCCTGGTGGCTGTCGCTGGGGTCCGCATCGCGCCCGACGACACCTGGTCCGACCTCTTCACCCGGATACTGCTGGAGAAGGTGGAGCCTCACCTGGGCCGGGACCGGGCCACGATCCTCTGCGAATACCCCGCCTCGCAGGCGGCCCTGGCGCGCCGCAAGCCCGAGGATCCCCGCGTCGCCGAGCGCTTCGAACTCTATGCTTGCGGAGTCGAGCTGGCCAACTGCTTCGGCGAACTCACCGACCCTGTGGAGCAGCGCCTGCGCCTGGAGGCGGAGATGGCCGAGAAACAGCGGCTCTACGGCGAGCGCTATCCGGTGGACGAGGATTTCCTGGCCGCCCTGGCGATCATGCCGCCGGCCAGTGGCGGCGCGCTGGGCTTCGACCGCTTGGTGATGCTCGCCACGGGCGCCGAGCGGATCGACCAGGTGCTATGGACGCCAGTGACATGACCACCCTGCTCAACCCCCAGGCCCTGGCCGACGCCGAGCTGATCCCCACCGACCGCCTGCGGGAGCTGGAGGCGGTGGCGGCGCGCTACGCGGTGGCCGTGACGCCGGCCATGGCCGAGCTGATCGACGCCGCCGACCCGGACGATCCCATCGCCCGCCAGTTCGTGCCGGACGCCGCCGAGCTGGTGACGACGCCGCTGGAGCGGCCCGACCCGATCGGCGACGAGGCCCATAGCCCGGTCGAGGGGATCGTCCACCGCTATCCGGACCGGGTGCTGCTGAAGGTGAACCACGCCTGCGCGGTCTACTGCCGGTTCTGCTTCCGGCGCGAGATGGTGGGGCCTGGCAAGCTTCGAGCGCTGTCGCCCGCCGCTCTCGACGCGGCGCTGGCGTATGTGGCTGGCCGCCCGGAGATCTGGGAGGTCATCGTCACCGGCGGCGACCCCTTCATCCTGTCCCCACGCCGCCTGCGCGGCCTGGTGGACCGGCTGGCCGCCATCGAGCATGTGAAGGTGATCCGCTTCCACACGCGCGTACCGATTGTGGATCCGGAGCGGGTCACACCCAGCCTGGTCGCCGCCCTCAAGGCGCGGGGCGCCGCCACCTGGGTCGCGGTGCACGCCAACCATCCCCGCGAGCTGACCGAGGCCGCCCGCCGGGCCTGCGCGCGGCTGGTGGACGCCGGCGTGCCGCTGGTCAGCCAGAGCGTGCTCCTGAAGGGCGTCAACGACGATCCCGACACGCTCGAGGGCTTGATGCGGGCCTTCGTGGAGAGCCGGATCAAGCCCTACTACGTGCACCATGCCGACCTCGCGCCGGGCACCGGCCATTTCCGCACCGGCGTCGGGGAGGGTCAGGCCCTGATGCGGACCCTGCGGTCCCGCGCCTCGGGGCTGGCGCAGCCCACCTATGTGCTGGATATCCCGGGCGGCCACGGCAAGGCGCCGATCGGGCCTAGCTATGTCGCTCAGGACGGCGATGACCTCCTGGTGGAAGACCCGAAAGGCCGCCGGCGCCCCTATCCGCCGGCGCCTTGACCCCCTGTCGTTGGCGGTTGTGAGGAGCGGCCATATTGCGTACTGATCGCGCGGTAGAGGTCGAAGACCATGGCGACGTGGCCTGGGACAGATCTCCTAACGGCCTGAATTCACAAACAATAAAGATACCGGGGAAAATCAGCATGACCGTGACCAACACCGCCAGCCGAAGGGTGCCCACGATCCGGAGCGCCATCGTCGTCGCCGGTTTGATGCTGAGCGCGGTCGCAGGCCCCGCGTTGGCTCAGGCGGCCGGCCAGCAGCGCCCGGGCTCGGCGCTGGCCAAGCCGACCACTCCGGCGGAAATCGAAGCCGCGCGGCCGAACCCGCAGCACCCGGGTTTCCGCATCCCCTTCGGCCCACTCGAAAAGATGGAGCCTGCCCAGCGGCAGGACTTCATCCGCCAGTCCGAGTCGTTCAACACCCCGGTCGGCCCGCGCGCGCCGCTGATCCTCTCGCCGGAAGTCAACACCGCCTGGGGAAATTTCGCCGCCGCCCTCCAAAAGAGCGAGCTGCCGCAGGACCTCTTCGAGCTCACCATCATGATGACCGCCGCCGAGTGGCGCGCGAACTTCGAGTGGTGGGTGCACGAGTCGCAGGCCGTGAAGTCCGGCTTGCCGGCCGCCGCCGTGGAGGCGATCCGCACCGGCCGCAGGCCGCGCTTCTCCAATCCCCGCCAGGAGGCGGGCTACCAGTATCTCGCTGAGCTACTCGGCGAGCGGCATCGGGTTTCGGACCAGACCTATGAACGGCTGCGCGCCATCATCGGGACCCGGCAGATCGTCGAGATGACCGCGGTGGCGGGCCACTATACGAACGTCGCCATGGGCATCGTCGCCCACGGCATACCGGTCCGTTCCAACGTCACGCCGCCCTTCCCCGAGCGCAGGTAGCGCGGCGCATTTCCGGAGGATCACCATGACCGCCACCCGCACAGGCGCCCCGAACACCCGGAACGTGGTCATGGCCGTCGGCCTGCTGCTTTGCGTGGCGGCGGGCGCCGGCCAAGCGCAGGCGCAAGCGGCGGGCCAGCAGCGCCCCGGCTCTGCGCTCACCGCGCCCCGGACCCCCGCCGAGATCGAAGCCACGAGGCCGAACCCACAGGCGCCCGGCTTCCGCATTCCCCTGCCACCTCTCGACCAGATGGAGCCTGCCCAACGCGAGGCGTTCATCGCGAATTCGGCGCAGTACCCGACGCCGGTGGGGCCTCGGGTCCCGCTGATGCTAACCCCCGAGGTGGGGGCCGCCTGGGCCGGGTTCGGGGCCGCATTGCAGAAGAGCGCCCTGCCGCAGGACATCTACGAACTCACCATCATGATGACCGCCGCCGAATGGCGCGCGAACTTCGAATGGTGGGTGCACGAGTCCCAGGCCTTGAAGTCCGGGTTGTCTCCCGCGGTGCTCGAAGCCATCCGCCGGGGCCGTCGGCCGAAGTTCGACAATCCCGGTCAGGAAGCGACCTACCAGTTCATGGTCGAGCTGCTGGGCGAGAAGCACCGGGTCTCGGATGCGACCTATGAGCGCCTGCGGGCCATCATCGGTACGCGCCAGATCGTCGAACTCACGGCGGTGGCCGGCCACTACACCAACGTCTCCATGGGCATCGTCGCGCACGGCATCCCGATACGGTCCGACGTCAAACCGCCATTTCCCGAGCGTAAATAGCGCCGGGGCAGCCATCCCCTGCCGGAGTGAACGGTGGGGTGAGACTCTGTTCAGCTCTCGCGCGTTAAGCACGTTCGAGGGATCTAGTCGGAGTCGCCCACACCCATGTCTCGCACACGCGCGCTGGCCTTCGCCGCCGCTCTGCCTATCGTCCTGGCGGGGCTGACGGCCGGCGCCCAGTCCTTGCAGACGCCGCCCGCCGTCAGCGCCCCGTTGGCGCCGGCTCCGATCCAGATGCCGCCGCTCACGCCGGCCCAAGCCGCCGTGGCTCTTAAGGCCTTGCAGTCAGCCGACCTCCACGGCCTCCAGCCGAAGGATTACCTGCCCACCGATCCCGGCAACGCCGAGGCGCTGACCAAGGGGCTTCTGGATTACGCCCGCGACGTCAGGGTCGGTCGCCTCGCCCTGGGTGAGTTCCCGGAGCTCTGGGCGCTAAGGCCAGCGCCCTACGATCCGAAGGCTGACCTCGCCAAGGCCCTGGCCGATGACCGCCTACAGGCCTTTCTAGATAGCCTGCCACCGCGTTATGCCGGTTATCACGCCATGCGGCGGGGCCTGGCCCGCTACCGCGATATCGCCGCCAAGGGTGGCTGGAGGCCGGTGCCGGCCGGCCCCTCCATGGGGCTCGGCTCGGCCGATCCGCGGGTCGCCGCCTTACGCGCGCGCCTGGCCGCCGAGGACCCGCAGGTCGCGGTCGCCGGCCCGGCGACCTTCGATCAACCGCTGCAGCTTGCGGTGCAACGCGCCCAGCTGCGTTATGGCGTGAAGCCCGATGGCGTGGCCGGCCCCGGCACTCTGCGATACCTGAACGAGCCCGTGGGCCAGCGCATCCTGCAGATCATCGCCAATATGGACCGCTGGCGCTGGCTGCCGCCGACCATGCCGGCCACCCGCGTGCAGGTGAATTCCGGCGCCGCCATCGTCACCCTGTTCCGCGACGACAAGCCGGTGCTTTCCATGAAGGCCGTCTCGGGAAAGCCAGGGGACGAGACCCCGATGATGACCTCGGCGATCCACAGTGTGGTGATCAACCCGCCCTGGAATGTGCCCTCCAGTATCGCCGAGCAGGAGCTTTGGCCTAAGGAGCGGGCCGAGCCGGGCTACCTCGCCCGCAACGGTTACAGGGTCATCACGGTGGAGGGCGGCAGCCCGCGCCTGCAGCAGGCCTCCGGCGACGACAGCGCGCTCGGTCGCTTCAAGTTCGACTTCGACAATGCCTTCGCCGTCTACCTGCACGACACGCCCGCCAAGGCCGGGTTCGACGCCTACGCCCGGCAGGCGAGCCATGGCTGCGTGCGGGTCGAGAAGCCCCGGGAGCTGGCCGAGGCCTTGCTGGCCAAGGACCCGCTATGGACGCCGGAGAAGATCGACGAGGCCCTGGGCGACGGCTCCAAGACCCTGCGCGTGCGCCTGACCGAGCAGGTGCCGGTGTTCATCATGTACTGGACCAGCTTCGCCGGGTCCGACGGCCAGATGCACTTCCGCTCCGACTCCTACGGCTGGGACCGCCAGCTCCTGCAGCTTACCGGGGTCTTGGCCCCGCCGGCCAAACAGGCCTAAAGGGCGGCTATGCTGAGGACGACTCTCTGGATCGCCGCCGGTTGCGTCGTGCTGCTGGCCGTGCTGGCGCTCAGCCGCGGCCTGAAGCCCGGGGGCGAGGCCGAAAGGCCGGCGCCCGCCCGGATGGAGATCGAGGCGGCGCCTCGGCCGGCCGAACCCAGGGCCCAACCGGTCGCGCCGCCGCCGGCGACGCCTGAGGATATGCAGATGCAGGACGACGCGGCCGCGGTCGGCATGACGACGATGGAGCCGGAACCCGCGCCCGAAGCGACCCAGCCCGCTCAGTAGCCGATCAGGCGCCGCTCCACTGGCGCACGCGCCCGGTGTCCACGTGCACGAAGTTCGAGACCGGATAGAAGCCCACGCCGCCGGCGCCCACGGCCAAGGCGGCCTTGCGCAGGTTAGTCAGCTCGACGCCCGCAAGCCGCACGTCCACGGCCTTGCCCAGCGTATGCTGGCTGTTGGAGGCGACGCCCTTGGACTTGGCGTGCAGCATGGCGTTGGTCTTGGGCGAGCGGTAGCCGGAGATGATCTGGAAGGGCGCGCGCGTCTCCAGCTTGCTGGAGATGGCGTGCAGGGCGTCGAACAGCTCGGGTTCGATCCGGGTTTTCTCACCGGTGCGCCAGTCGCGGAGCACGCGGTTGGCGGCCGCCAGGGCGTCGGGGATATAGGCGCCGTTCGCGTAATAGAGCTCGCTGAAGGCCTCACCGGTGTGCAGGTTCTTCAGAACCGCCCGGCGCGGGCCCTGGCCCAGGACGCTCGCCCAGGAGACGCTCGGCAGGACCAGTGAGGTGAGGCCGCCGGCGGCCATTCCCAGAAACGCCCGACGCTGCATGAATCAAGCCTCTTGCCGACAACCCAGTCCGGCAAGATGGGGCAGGGAATCCTCAGGTCAACCTTGGCAGGAGACTTATGTGGCGAGTCGTCGCGCCTTGGCCCTGGAGCGGGCGGCTCGCGCCGAAGCCCGAACCGCCCCTAGCGTGAAGCTAGCTCTTGAGCACCTGGCGCGCGGCTTCCTTGAGGTTGCCGACGCCCTTCTGGAGCTTGCCCTCGGCACGTTGGGCCGTGCCCTCGTCCTCCAGGCGCACGTCCCCGGTGGCCCGTCCGGCCGCCTGCTTCATGGCGCCCTTGGCGTCCTTGGCTGCGCCCTTGATTTCATCACGATGCATGGTGTCGTCCTTTCGCGTTGCGCGTGGACGAAGGACCGGCGAGGGGGCGCCTTTGTTCCCCTCGAGTCGCTAGGCGCGGACCTTGCGGACCTCGGCGAGGTCGATGAGCTTGCGTTCCCGGGTCTGTCCGCTGGCCAGGGCCGCGCCGACGGCGCGGCTCAGCTCCGAAAGCTGGTAGGGCTTGCGCAGGATGGGGAACTCCTCGCCGATCCGCTCGGCTGCCTCGCTGTAGCCGGTAGCGAGCAGGACGGGGACGCCAGGGGCGATCTCGCGCACCCGGCGCGCCAAGGCGATGCCGTCCATTTCCCCCGCCATCACGATGTCGCTGAACAAAAGGTCCGGACGGCCCTGGCCGTCGAGGGCTGCGAGCGCCGCCGCCGCGGAGTTGGTGACTTGCACGGTGTGGCCGAGTTCCTCGAGCATCCCTGCGGCGACCTCGGCCACTTCGGGATTGTCCTCGACCATGAGGATTTTCGCGGCGGTGACGGTTTCCACCGACTCGTCCACTGGGTCCGGACCCGGGTCGGCCCGGGGGACGGCGCGAGGCAGGAACAGGGTGAACGTCGTGCCCTTTCCCAGCTCGGTTTCGACCCGGACGTCGCCGCCGGATTGCTGCACAAAGCCGTAGACCTGGGACAGTCCGAGACCCGTGCCCTTATCCACGTCCTTGGTGGTGAAGAAGGGATCGAACACCCTGACGAGGATGTCGGCCGGAATGCCGGAGCCGGTGTCGCTGACCCGCACGGCCACGAAGTCGCCTTTCAGCTCTTCCTCGGCGAGCGCCGTGTTGGCGGCCGATATCAGCAGCCGCCCGCCCGAGGGCATGGCGTCGCGGGCGTTCACCGCCAGGTTCAGCAGCGCCAACTCCAGCTCCGACGGGTCCGCCTCGGCTTGCCAAAGGTCGTCCGGTAGATCGAACGCCAGGCTCACGCTGGGGGGCAGGCTGGCGGTGATCAGCTCCCGCAGGGCGTCGATGCGGTCGGCGAGGATGATGGCGCGCGACTGCAGGCGCTGTCGGCGGGAGAAGGCCAGGAGGTGCCGGGTCAGGTCCGAGCCGCGCTTGGACGAGACCTCGATCGCGTCGAGGGCCCGCAGCGCGCGGGCGTCGTCTCCCACCCGGCTGCGAAGCAGCTGGGCCTGGCCGGAGACCACCATCAGCAGGTTGGTGAAATCGTGGGCGGGGGGGGGGGGGGGGGGGGGGGGGGGGGGGGGGGGGGGGGG
>CANJRI010000066.1 GCA_947476555.1 Caulobacteraceae bacterium | reverse complement strand
GGTGACCACGTCGAAGCGGCCCTGGACGATCCAGCCGGGGATGGCGCGGAGGCGTTCGGCGTTCTCGACGATCCAGTCGGGGCTCGGGAAGAAGCCGCCGTTGATGAAGTAGTGGCACTCCAGCCGGGCGAAGGCGATGGCGTAGTCCACCTCGTTGAACTTGGACGGCCGGGCGTCGGGCCCGCGCAGCGAGATGGTGTCGCCCTCCCACTGGCTCCAGGCCTGGGCGGCCTCGGCCTGCACCCGGCGATCGGGGCTGGTCAGGCGCTTGTGGAAGGCGGCGATCATGTCGCCCTGTTCGTCCAGGGGGATGGGGGCGCAGAACCGTTCCCAGGCGTCCGGGAACAGCATGGCCGCGCCGCCCTGGTAGAACCACTGCAGCTCCTTGGGGGTCAGCAGGAAGACGCCCCGCAGGATCAGGCTCTCCACCCGCTCCGGATGGGTGATGGCGTAGGCCAGGGCCAGGGTGGAGCCCCAGGAGCCGCCGAACACGCACCATTTCTCGACGCCGAGATGGCCCCGGAGCCGCTCGATGTCCTCGATCAGCGCCCAGGTGGTGTTGTCCTCGAGGCTGGCGTTGGGGCGCGAGCGGCCGCAGCCGCGCTGGTCGAACAGCGCCATCCGCCACTTCGCCGGATCGAAATAGCGACGCATGGTGGGATTGATGGCGCCGCCGGGCCCGCCGTGCAGGATCACGCAGGGCCGGCCGTCCGGATTGCCGCATTCCTCGTAGAACACCTCGTGCGGGCCCCCGGTGGGCAGCCAGCCGTGGGCGAAGGGCTCGTTGTCGCGGAAGATGCCGCGACGATGCTGGGTCGCGGCGGGGGCCGGCGCGGGCGCGTGACGTTCCATTCCGCCTTTCTAACCCGCGCGGGATCGAAGTGGGAGCCGGACATGGCTACAAGCACCCGGACATGAGCGCCGGGACCGACAATCAGCCTCTCCGCACCCCCTGGGGGTTGATGATCCTGCTGGGCGCGCTGACCGCCATGGGGCCGGTGGCGATCGACATGTACCTGCCCAGCCTGCCGGCGATCGGCCGGGAGCTGAACGCCCCGGCCAGTCAGATCCAGGGCACGGTGGCCGCCTTCCTCGCCGGCATGGCGGTCGGCCAGTTCTTCTACGGCCCCGCATCGGACCGCTTCGGGCGGCGCGCCCCCCTGCTGCTGGGCGTGACGATCTATGTGGCCGCTTCCATGGCCTGCGCCCTGACCAACTCGGCGGAGACGCTGCTGGTGGGCCGTTTCGTCCAGGCGCTGGGCGCCTGCGCCGGTGGAGTGGTTTCGAGAGCCGTGCTCCGCGACCAGTTCGGCCACACCCAGACCGCGCGGATGCTGAGCATCCTGATGCTGACCATGGGCCTGGCGCCAATCCTCGCCCCCCTGGTGGGCGGCCTCTTGCTGATGGTGGGGAGCTGGCGCCTGATCTTCTGGTTCATGGCCGCGTTCGGCGTCGTCGTGGGCGTGGCGATGCTGCTGCGGCTGAAGGAGACGCGCTCGGAGGCCACTCGGCTGCAGGCGGAGTCGGAAAACCCGTTCAGGGCCTATGTGGCCCTGCTCCGGCAGAAGCGGCTGGTCGGCTACGCCCTGGCGGGAGGGCTGAACGGAGCGGTGCTGTTCACCTACATCTCGACCGCGCCGGGGCTGGTGATCGATATCTACGGCGTGCCGCCAGCGGCGTTCGGCCTGATCTTCGGCCTGAACGCGGCGGCGGTCATCGGCGCCAACCAGGTCAACCGGTACGTGCTGCGCCACCGTGCGCCGGACGCGATCGTGGTGGTGGCCAGCCTGGCCGCCTTGAGCGTCGCGGCGGTCCTGGCGATGGCCACCCTGGTCGGCGTGGACGGGCCGTGGGTGGTCCTGCCGCTGATCTTCGTGCTGCTGAGCAGCTACGGCTTCATCCAGGGCAACACGGTCGCCGGGGCGCTGAGCGTCGATCCGCTGCGGGCCGGCTCGGCCTCCTCCCTGCTGGGCGGCGCCTCCTTCGGGGTGGGGGCCCTGGCCTCTAGCCTCGCCGCGGCGTTCCATGACGGCACCCCCAGGCCGATGGCGCTGATCATGCTGGCGGCGCTGGCGGGCTCGCGGCTGGCTTTCACCGGATGGGCCTACCCCAAGGCCCGCCGTTCCTGATCCGAGGGCGCTTCCGCAGGTAGCCACGGTTCTGTAGACCGGCAGGAGAAGGCGGAAGCACCTTGCCCACACCCATCGTGACCGAAGAGGCCGAGGCCTTGTTCCAGGCCGCCCTGGCCGAACACCGGGCCGGGCGCGTCGAAGCGGCCTTGGCCGGTTACGAACGGGCGCTGGAGGTCTCGCCGGAGCATTTCGCGTCGCGACTGAACCTGGGCGTGACCCAGCACACCCTGGGCCGGCTGGAGGCCGCCCTGGCCAGCGTCGATCAGGCTATAGGCCTCAGCCCGCAGGATCCGCTGGGACCGCTCAATCGGGGTAATGTGCTGCGGGCCCTGCGCCGGCCGACGGAGGCGGCGGCGGCGTTCGAACGGGCGATCGCGCTGGGTGCCGAGCCCAAGGTGCACGCCCTGCGCGGCGCGGCGCTCTACGAGGCGGGACAGGTGGAGGCCGCGCTGACGGCCTACGAAGCGGCGATCGCCGCCCACCCGGATCTGCCGGAGGCGCATGGCGCCCGGGGCGTCGCCCTGCGGCGGCTCGGCAGGCCTGAGGAGGCCCTGGCCAGCTACGATCGGGCGATCGCCCTGCAGTCGGGCAACGCCGACCATCACCGCAACCGCGGGAACCTGCTGCGTGACCTGGGCCGTCCGGCCGAGGCCCTGGCCAGCTACGACCGCGGCGTGGGGCTGAGGCCGGACAGCGCAGCGTTCCACAGCGACCGCGGAAACGCGCTGCATGAACTCGGACGGATGGACGAAGCCCTGGCCTGTTTCGACCGCGCCATCGCCCTGGATCCCGGGCTGGCGGTCGCCCACAACGCCCGGGGGGCCCTGCTGTTCGCCCAGGGACGGTTCGAGGAGGCGCTGGCCAGCACCCGGCAGGCGCTGCGCCTCGATCCCCGTCTGGCGTTGGCGCACCGCAACGAGGGCGTCACCCTGCGGAGGCTCAACCGGCCGGAGGAGGCGGTGCTGGCCTATGACCGCGCCATAGCGTTGGAGCCGGACTCGGCGGACGCCCACTGGTACCGCAGCCTCTGCCACCTGATCGCTGGCCGGTTCGCGGAGGGCTGGCGGGATTACGAGTGGCGGTGGGGCGCGGCGAGCTTCCTGGAAGACGCTTCCGGCGGCGTGACCCCGCCTATCCGAGCGCGGCTGGCCCGCCCGGAGCGGCCGGAAGAACTGGACGGCAGGGATGTGCTGCTGGTCGCCGAGCAGGGGATCGGCGACGTGGTGATGTTCGCCAGCGTGCTGCCGGAGGTGATGGCGCGGGCCGCGCGCGTGAGCCTGTTCTGCGACGGCCGGCTGCGGAGCCTGTTCCGAAGCTCCTTTCCCGGCCTTTCGACGCCTAACCGCGGGGAGGCCGAAGGGCGGCTGGAGGAATTCGATCCGGTGCTGGCGATCGGCAGCCTGGGCCGCCTGTTCCGCAACGACGTCGGCGACTTCCCCGGCCAGCCCTTCCTCGCGCCGGATGAGGCCCTGGTGCGGGCCTGGGGCGAGCGCCTCGGGCCGGCCAAGGGATTGCGACGTGTCGGGATATCGTGGCGGGGGGGCGGCGCGCGCACCGGCGTCTCGGACCGCTCGCTCAGCCTGGATCAGCTCCTGCCGGTGCTGGACATACCGGACTGCGAGTTCGTGAGCCTGCAGTACGGCGATGTGCAGGAGGAGGTGGCGGCCTTCAACGCCGGCCGGTCGCGGCCGGTGCGGCTGTTCCCGGCCGAGGCGATCGACGACTTCGAGGCCCTGGCGGCGCTGGCGCTCAACCTCGACCTGGTGGTGTCGGTCCAGACGGCGCTCGTGCACCTTTGCGGCGCAGTCGGGGTCCCGGCGTTGGTGATGGTCCCGTCGAACCCCGAATGGCGCTACGGCCTGATCGGCGCCGGCATGCCCTGGTACGACTCCGTCGAGCTATTCCGTCAGGGTCCGGAGAAGGACTGGGCGCCGGTTGTCCGGCGGGTCGCCGCCGCAGCCGCCGAACGGCTGGGCTAGGGGTCGACGCCCCGCGCGGCCCACGCCAGCACCGCCCAGCCGACCAGGAACGACAGGCCGCCGACCGGGGTGATCATCCCCAGCCAGCGGGGCGCGCCCAGCGCCAGGGCGTAGAGCGATCCCGAGAACAGCACGACGCCGGAGAGGAAGAAGGCCGGGGCGAACCTCGCCCGCCGCGCGCCCACCTGCATGAAGGTCGCCGAGGCGAAGGTGGCCATGCTGTGCATGAAGCCGTAAGTGGCGCCGGTCCGCAGGAGCTCGGCGGCGCGCGGCTCGGCGCCGTGAGCGGCGAAAGCGCCCACGGCCACGGCGACGAAGCCGCTCACCGCGCCAAGCGTCATCCAGTTGCGCCGAACCCATATGCCCATGTCGCTGTCCCCTGAGCCGGCGTCCCTCTTGCCCCAGCCCGGCCCCGCCCGGCTACCGCTTCCGTGGACCTTTGCGCGGCCTGCCTAATCGTGAGGCATCGCCAGGGGCCCCGCGGGACGGGCTTGCCAAGCCTGCCCCGCCGGGGGCCAGATAGGCGTCCAAAGGGGTGCGCACATGGACATCGGGGTCTTCATTCCCATCGGCAACAACGGTTGGCTGATCTCGGCCACCTCGCCGCAGTACATGCCGAGCTTCGAGCTCAACAAGGCGATCGTCCAGAAGGCGGAGAAGTACGGCTTCGACTTCGCCCTCTCGATGATCAAGCTGCGCGGGTTCGGGGGCAAGACCGAGTTCTGGGAGCATAATCTCGAGAGCTTCACCCTGATGGCGGGGCTGGCGGCGGTCACCGACAAGATCAAGATCTTCGCCACCGCCGCGACGCTGACGCTGCCGCCGGCCATCGTCGCCCGCATGGCCTCGACCATCGATTCCATCGCGCCGGGCCGGTTCGGCATCAACCTGATCACCGGTTGGCAGAAAGCCGAGTACGACCAGATGGGCCTGTGGCCGGGGGAGAGCCACTACAAGGACCGCTACAACTACCTGGCCGAGTACGCGACGGTGCTGAAGGAGCTGATGGAGACCGGGGTCTCGGACTTCAAGGGCAAGTACCTGGAGATGACCGACTGCCGGGTGAGCCCGAAGCCGACGCCGGGGGTGAAGATCATCTGCGCCGGCTCGTCCGACGAGGGGCTGGCCTTCACCGCCCAGTATGCGGACTACTCCTTCGCGCTCGGAATGGGGACCAACACACCGGCCAAGTTCGCCTCGGTGAATTCGCGGCTGGAGGCGGCCAAGGCCAAGACCGGCCGGGACGTGGCGGCCTACATCCTGTTCATGATCATCGCCGACGACACCGACGAGAAGGCCATGGCCAAGTGGCAGCTCTACCGGGAGGGGGCGGACCAGGACGCCCTGGCCTGGCTGACCCGGCAGGCCGCGCCCAACGCCGCCGCCGGCTCGACCACCAACACCGCCCAGCTGGCCGCCCCGGAATCCGCCGTGAACCTCAACATGGGCACCCTGGTGGGGTCCTACGAGAGCGTGGCGCGGATGCTGGACGAGGTGGCCGAGGTGCCGGGGACGGCCGGGGTGCTGCTGGTGTTCGACGATTTCCTGAAGGGGGTCGAGGATTTCGGCCAGCGCATCCAGCCGAAGATGAAAAGCCGGGCGCATGTCCACGCCTAGGCCGACGGTCCCGATCGAGGGCGCCGTCACCCTGCCGGCGCGGCCAGAGAACCTGCCGATCAACCCGCGCGAGACGGCGCTGATCGTGGTGGACATGCAGAACGCCTACGCCTCGCCGGGCGGCTACCTGGACCTGGCCGGTTTCGACATCGGCGGGGCCGCGGCGGTGATCGACAGGATCGCGGTGACCGTGGAGGCGGCGCGGCGGGCCGGGGTCACGGTGGTGTTCTTCCAGAACGGCTGGGACCGCGACTACTTGGAAGCCGGCGGCGAGGGCTCGCCCAACTGGTGGAAGTCCCACGCCCTGAAGACCATGCGCGCGCGGCCGGAGCTGCGGGGCAAGCTGCTGGCCAAGGGGACCTGGGACTACGCCCTGGTGGACCGGTTGACGCCGGAGCCCGGCGACATCGTCATCACCAAGCCGCGCTACTCGGCCTTCTACAACACCGCCCTGGACTCAACGCTACGGGCGCGCGGGATCAGGAATCTCGCCTTCTGCGGCATCGCCACCAACGTCTGCGTGGAGAGCACCCTGCGCGACGGCTACCATCGGGAATATTTCGGCGTACTGCTGGAGGACGCCACCCACCAGGCCGGGCCGACCTTCCTGCAGGAGGCGACGGTCTACAACGTCGAGACCTTCTTCGGCTGGGTCTCGAACACCGCCGATTTCTGCGGGGCGATCGGCCAGGCCCCGCCCGAAGGCTAGAGGACAAACGACATGCCTAAGACCGTCATCACCCCGCCGGGGACCGGCACGCCCATCGCGCCCTTCTCGCCGGGCACGCTCGCCGACGGCGTGGTCTATGTCTCCGGGACCCTGGCCTTCGATAAGGACAACAACGTCGCCCACGTCGGCGACGCCGCCGCCCAGACCCGCCAGGTGCTGGAGACCATCAAGGGCGTCATCGAGACCGCGGGCGGGGCGATGGAGGACGTGACCATGAACCACATCTTCCTGAAGGACTGGGCCGACTACGCCGCCATGAACAAGGTCTATGCGGAGTACTTCCCGGGCGAGAAACCCGCGAGATTCTGCATCCAGTGCGGGCTGGTGCGACCCGATTTCCTGGTCGAGATCGCCACCATTGCCCACATCGGGCGCTAGAAACACCGCGAGGTCGATGTCCGAAAACCGCGAGACTTGGAGTCCGCGAGGGCCCATCTTCCCGGGCATGGACATGGATTTCGAAGCCTGCCGGCGGGCCTTCGCGACGCGGGACGCCCGCTTCGACGGACGGATCTTCTGCGGCGTGAAGACGACGGGCATCTACTGCCGTCCGGTCTGTCCGGCGCGGACACCGAAGGCCGAGAACGTGGTCTTCTATCCGAGCGCGGCGGCGGCCCAGGAGGCGGGATTTCGGCCCTGCCTGCGCTGCCGACCGGAGGCCTCGCCAGACCTGGGCGCCTGGCGGGGAACCTCCAACACCGTCTCGCGGGCCCTGGCGCTGATCGAGGGCGGGGCGCTGGACGGCGGCGACGTGGACGGCCTGGCCGGGCGGCTGGGTGTGGGCGAGCGCCAGCTCCGGCGGCTGTTCCGCCAGCACCTGGGCGCTTCGCCGGTGGCGGTCGCCCAGACCCGGCGGGTGCTGCTGGCCAAGCAGCTGATCCAGGAGACCCGCCTGCCGATGGGCGAGGTGGCGCTGGCCGCCGGGTTCGGCAGCATCCGCCGGTTCAACGAGACATTCCAACAGCTCTTCGACCGGCCTCCGGGCGCCTTGCGCCGTTCACGCCAGGCCGAGGCGCCGGCGGCGGGCGGGGTGACGGTTCGCCTGCCCTACAAGCCGCCCTACGACTGGGGTGCGATGATCGCCTTCCTCGAGGCCCGGGCGATCCCGGGCGTCGAGCGGGTGGAGCCGCGCCGCTACGCCCGCACGCTGGCTGTGGGCGGGGCGCGGGGCGTGGTCATCGTCACGCCGCGCAAGGACAACGCCCTGTCGGCGGAGATCCATTTCTCGCGGCTGGAGGCCTTGCCGGCGATCATCGCGCGCATCCGCCGGGTGTTCGACCTGACCGCCGACCCGGCGCTGATCGGCGACCATCTCTCGCAGGACCCGGCGCTGGCGCCGCTGGTGGCTGCACGGCCCGGCCTGCGCGCGCCAGGGGCCTGGGACGGCTTCGAACTGGCGGTCCGCGCGATCCTGGGCCAGCAGGTCACGGTGGCCGCGGCCCGCAATCTCGCCGGCAAGCTCACCGAGGCCTACGGCGAGACGATCGATGAGCCGGCCGCCCAGGCGCTGGGCCTGACCCGGATCTTCCCGACGTCGGATCGGCTGGTCGGCCAGGACATCGCTGCGCTGGGCATGCCCGGCGCGCGGGGCCGGGCGCTGGAGGCCCTGGCGCGTACGGTGCTGGAGGATCCGGCGATCTTCACCCCCCGCGCCGACCTGCCGAGCGCCATCGCCGCGCTCTCGGCCCTGCCGGGCGTCGGCGAATGGACGGCCCAGTACATCGCCCTGCGCGAGCTGCGCGAGCCCGACGCCTTCCCCGGCGCAGACATCGGCCTGTTGCGGGCGCTGGAGGCGGAGGGCGCACGCCCCAGCCCGGCCCAGCTTCTCCAACGCGCCGAACGCTGGCGCCCCTGGCGGGCCTACGCCGCCCAGCACCTGTGGGCCGCCGACGCCGCCAAACCTCAGACCCGGAAGAAGACCGATGACCGCCGAGCGGCTTGAAGACCTGACCCTTGACCGCTTCGAGACGCCGATCGGGACCGCCCTGGCGGTGGTCGACGGGGCCGGCGTGCTGCGGGCCTTCGACTGGACCGACCACGAGGCCCGGATGCGGACCCTGCTTGCGCGGCGCTATGCCGGCGTGTGCCCGAGGCAGGGCCCGGCGCCGGCGGTCCGCGCCGCCTTCGAGGCCTATTTCGCCGGCGATCATCTCGCGTTGGAGGTCCTGGCGACCGAGCCCAGGGGCACGGCCTTCCAGCGCCGGGTCTGGGACGCGCTGCTCACCATCCCGGCCGGCCAGACGCTGAGCTACGCGGGGCTCGCCGCCCGCATCGGCGCCCCCACCGCCATGCGGGCCGTGGGACTGGCCAACGGGGCCAACCCGATCGCCCTGGCGATACCCTGCCACCGGGTGATCGGCGCCAACGGGACGTTGACCGGATACGGCGGCGGCCTGCACCGCAAGCGCTGGCTGCTGGCGCACGAGGGGGCCAGCTTCCGCGAGGCGGCGTAACATTGCGAAAATTTAAGGTGCCGGCCCATCGCGGCGAAGCTTCCCCCGCCGTATAACGGGCGTGGCGGAATCGGGAGAGATCCGGTGGCGACGATAACGGAAATGGTGGCCGCGGTTGTCGTGCACTCGTCGGCGGCCGCCTTCTCGCACTTCGGCGTGACCCTCGAGGCCCCCCAGGTGGAACGCCCGCAGCCCCCGCGCGCCGAGCGGGTGGTGGCCCGCACCCCGCGCAAGCCGGCGAAGTCCGCCGACACCCCCGAAACGCCGGCCGTAAAGATCGTTCCCCAGCGGGCCTGACGGCGCGCCTGTTGGCGCGGCCGCCCTTCGCGGGTAATCCTAGACGCCGGGAAGTCGAGGACAGCCGCTCATGAAGTTCGGCAGGCGGCGTCAGCCGATGGATTTCGTGTTTGGGACGGCCCGCTCGGCGCCGTCGTTCCAACCTGCGTCGGCGCCTTCGGCTGCGCCCGCTACCGCGCCTGAGCCTGAGCCCGAGCCCGAAATCCTTCTCACCGAACCCGTCCCGCCGCTGGAGCCGCCGACGGTGGAGCCCCCCGTGGCGATGGAGACGCCCCGCACACCCGCGCGGCGTCCGCAGCCGGCCGCCGAGGCGCCGTTCGCCGGTCACCGGCCGCTGCAGGACCTGCGGGCCCCGTCCGGCTGGCCGATCTGGGTCGCGGCCATGGCGATCTCGGTGCTCTGGGCGCTGGCGCCGTTGGCCTTCGCCGTGGGCTACCGGGCTGGGGTGGCGCCGCTGCAGAACGACGCCTTCGCCCTGGCGGTGTTCGCCCTCCTGGCCATCGGTCCGGCGGCCTTCGTCTGGGGCGCGGCCTTCATGGTCCGCCAGGGCCAGAAGCTGGCTTTCGAGGCCCGACGGGCCAAGGCCATGGCGGAGGACATGCTTTCCCCGGCCCTGGCCGCCGCCGGCCGGGCCGGGGATGTCGCCCAGGCCGTCCGTGAGGAGATCAACCGGGCGAGCGTCGCCGCCGACGAGGCGCGCGACACGCTGCTGGCCCTGCGCCAGGCCATGGCTGTGGAAACCGAGACCCTGGTGGGGGCCACCACGGAGTCCAGCCGCATGGTCGGGACCCTGGCCGACACCCTGGCCCGCGAGCGCACGGAGATGGGGAGCCTGTCCCAGACCCTGGACGCCCAATCGGCGAAGGTGGCCGACGCGATCACCCAGCAGGCCAGGATGGTGGCCGAGGCCGCCGACCTGGCCGAGACCCAGATCCGCGAGGCGGAGGCGGCGCTTTCCGCTCGCGCCGCCGACCTCGCCGCAGCCGCCGGCGAGGCGCGCGACGCCGCGCGCACGGCGGGAGAGGACCTGACTCGCCACATCGCCCGCCTGGAGACCGCCGGAGTTGGCGTCGCCGAGCAGGTGAAGGCGGTGGAAGGCGGCCTGACCGAACAGCGCGCCGCCCTGGTCACCCTGAGCCAAGCGCTCCGTAGTGATCACGAGGCCTTCGCCATGGAGGCGGAGGTCCACGCCGCCTCGCTCTCCGATTTCATCAGCCAGGCGCGGATCTCGGCCATGGAGATGAGCGACCGGGCCACCAAGGGCGGCGAGGCGTTGCGCCAGTTGATGGCCGACGCCGCCCTGCAGTTCCGCGACCTGGCCGAGACCGCGAAGGCCGAGCGCGAGGAGTTCGGCCAGTCGACCCTGCACTCGCTGGAGGCGGTTTCCGCCGCCGCCGCAGAGCAGCGCGGCCAACTGGAAGCCCAGACGCGCGCGGCGATCACCGCCCTGGCCTCGGCCGCCGACGAGACGAGGGCCGCCGCCGCCCGCCACGCGGTCACCGCCCGCGAGCAGGTGGACCAGCTTTCCGAGGCCGCCTTCGCCGCGGGCCAGAAGGCCAACCAGGTGTTCGAGGCGCGGCTGGAGGAGGCGCGCGCCCTGGTCGAGCAGTCGTCCAAGATGGTCGAGAACGCCGGCGCCGCCACCGCGCGCAAGCTGGAGGAGGGCGCCGCCGCCGCCCGGGAGACGCTGGAGGAGCTGGCCGCCATGATGGGCGAGCTGGAGCAGCGCAGTGGGCGCCTGCCGGCCGTCGCGCGCGGCCAGGCCGACCAGGTCCGCGCCGCCGTGGCCCACGGCATGGACGAGCTGATGGCCCAGGCCCGCCGCACGGCCGAGGAGGCCCAGGCCATCGACGCCGCCTTCCAGGACCGCGTGCGCCGCAACTTCGAGATGCTGAGCGAGGCCGTGCGCCTGATGGGCACAGTGGCCGCCGCGCCAGCGCCCCGCCCGGCCGCCGAGGCCAAGGCCCCGCCGCCAGCGCCCGCCCAGGCGGAGCCGGAGCCGCTCGAACTCAGCGAGCTCGCCGCGCCCCCCGCGCCGAAGCCTGCCAAGCCCGTCGCCAAGACGGAGGGCGGGGCGCTGGCCGACCGGCTCGGCCTGCGCTCGCGGATACGCTTCACCCCCACCGCCACCGACCAGGAATTCGGCGCCGCGTTCACCGCCGCCGCCGCGCAGGCCGCCAAGCCCTCCGCCCCGGCGCCTGTGGCCGACGAAGGCCACGAGGGAGAAGACTGGACCTGGAAGGACCTGCTGGCCTCACTCGACAGCGCCGACGGCGAGGGCGCGCGCCTGGAGGAGGTGCTGACCGCCGAGCTGGAGCGCCTGGGCGTCGAGCCCGGCAAGCTGCTGCCCAAGGCCCGTATCGATGAGATTGCGGCGGCCCTGCAGACCGGCGACCTGGAGGGCGCCCGCCAGGTGGTGCGCAAGCTGGCCCCGGCCGCCTCGCGGCGCATCGCGCGGCGGCTGTTCACCGACGCGGAGGTGAAACGCAGCGCCGAGGTCTTCACCCGCCGCTACCGGACCCTCACCGACGACGCCATCGCCCGCGACCCCTCCGGCCACTCGCTCGGGGCCCTGCTCTCCGAAACGGGTGGCGGGCTCTACCTGCTGCTCGACGCGGCGGGCGGGGACCTGCTCTAGGCCTCTATACCCAAGGTGAAGTTCACGATCCTCAGCCATGCGGGCCTCAACGCCGCGCACGATGGCGTCTCGGTCGTGGTGGATCCGTGGCTCGCGGGCTCCTGCTATTGGCGCAGCTGGTGGAACTTCCCCGAGCCCGACCCCGCCGTGATCGAGGGGCTGAAGCCCGATTTCATCTACCTGACCCACCTGCACTGGGACCATTTCCATGGGCCGTCGCTACGGCGCTTCGATCGCGGCACGCCGATCCTCGTCCCCAAGCTCCTGACCCGGCGGATGGTGGACGACCTGGAATGGTTGGGCTTCACCGACGTCCGCGAGATCCCGCACGGCGGGGCGGTCAAGCTGGGCCCGGATTTCACGCTGCATTCGTTCCAGTTCGGCCCAGGCGCCGACTCCGCCGTGGTGCTGGTCGGCGGCGGGACCACCCTGCTGAACGTCAACGACTGTAAGTTCTTTGGCCTGCCGCTGCGGGCCCTGCTGAAACGCTTCCCACGGCCCGACTTCGTGTTCCGCAGCCATTCCAGCGCCTCGGCGATCCCCTATTGCATCGAGGACTACGAAAAGAACTTCCCGGCGCTTAGGACCCAGGCCGACTACGAGGAGGAGTTCGCGCGGTTCGCGATCTACTGCGGGGCGCGCCACGCGGTGCCCTTCGCCAGCAACCATTGCTTCCTCCACCGGGACACGGTGCGGTTCAACCGGATGGCGGTGAGCCCGCAGGCTGCGGCGGACCGGTGCGACGCCCTGGCGGCGGAGGCGGGGGCCCAGACCCGGGCCGTGGTCATGCCGCCCGGCAGCGCCTGGAGCGAGGAAGAGGGCTTCCGGCTCGCGCATTTCGACTACTGTACGTCGTCAGATGTTTTGAGACAGGTGGGGTCCGGATTTAGCGGAGAGATGGCCTCATCTGGGGTTGATATTTAGGCGGCGATTTTGCGGTGTTGCAAGCGCCGATGTTGGATGGTCTGGCGTTTGATGTGGGCCCGTTCACGC
>CANJRI010000065.1 GCA_947476555.1 Caulobacteraceae bacterium | reverse complement strand
TGCGTGAACGGGCCCACATCAAACGCCAGACCATCCAACATCGGCGCTTGCAACACCGCAAAATCGCCGCCTAAATATCAACCCCAGATGAGGCCATCTCTCCGCTAAATCCGGACCCCACCTGTCTCAAAACATCTGACGACGTACATCGGCGTCGATAGCCGGCTCGGCGAGGGTTCGACCTTCTGGTTCGTCCTGCCCGCGCCGGAGGCCTGAGCGCAGCCTAGTCGGGCGCTGATTTGTATGCGACAGCGCTCGCCATGAAGCAGTTCCTGATCACCGCGGCGGGGGTGTTCGCCGGGCTGATGATCTTCCTCATCGGCGTGCCTTTCGTGCTGATCTCCATGGCCCTCGGCGCGGCCGGTCCCGCGCCGACGCCGGACCGCACGGTGCTGCAGCTCGACCTGCGCCGCCCCCTGAGCGACCAGGCGCCCTCCAACCCGCTGGCCGGCCTCGGCCGGGGCGGCGGCGTCTCGGTGATGTCGATCGTCGAGACCCTGCGGCGCGCCGAACGCGACGACAAGATCAAGGGCATTCTGGTTCGCCTGCCCGAGGATGGCATGGAGCCGGCCATGGCCGACGAGATCGGCCAGGCGATGGGGCGCTTCCGCGCCGCCGGCAAGCCGATCATCGCCCATAGCCAGGGCCTCTATCCGGCCGGGGTGATCACCGCCACCTACCAGGTCGGCGCGGCCGCCAGCGAGCTCTGGCTGCAGCCCGGCGCCAGCCTGCAGGTCACCGGCCTCGCCAGTGAGGACATCTTCCTCAAGCGCTTCTTCGACAAATACGGCGTGGTCCCACAGTACGAGCAGCGCCAGGAGTACAAGAACGCCGTCAACGGCTTCACCCAAAGCGACTACACCCCAGCCCACCGCGAGGCGCAGCTCTCCTGGATGGGCTCGGTCTACGCCACCAGCCTGGCCGCCGCCGCCGCCAGTCGCAAACAGGACCCGGCCCTGCTGCGCCGTGCGCTGGAGTCGGGCCCGTATCTTTCCGACGAGGCGCTGCGCCTGAAGCTGGTCGACCACCTGGGCCAGGCGCGGGAGGCCGAGAAGGTCCTGCTCGACCGCGCCGGCGAGGGCGCCCGCACCGTCGACTTCGAGGACTACGCCGATGGCGGCCACGACCGTGGCGACAGCGCCGGCGACGTCATCGCCGTCATCGAGGCCGAAGGGGCCATCGTCACCGGCACGGACGAGGGCGCCAATCCCTTCACCGGCGGATCGGGCATCTATTCCGACGACCTCTCGGAGGCCATCCTGCGGGCGACCCGCGCCAGCCGGGTGAAGGCCATCGTCCTGCGCGTCAACTCCCCCGGCGGCTCGGACACCGCCTCCGAGCAAATCCTCGACGCCATCCGCCAGGCCAAGGCGGCCGGCAAGCCGGTGGTGGTCTCCATGGGAACCTACGCCGCCTCGGGCGGCTACTGGATCGCCTCCGAGGCCTCGTCGATTGTCGCCCAGCCCTCCACCCTCACCGGCTCCATCGGGGTCTACGGCGGCAAGTTCGCGGTCGGCCCGGCCCTGGCCCGCTTCGGCGTCGACATGCGCCAGTCAGGCGTCGGCGGCCCCTACGCCTCGGCCTTCGGGCTTTCCCAGCCGTTCAGCCCTGGCCAGCGCGCGTCGTTCGCGGCCTGGATGGATCGCATCTACGAGAACTTCGTCGAGCGGGTGGCCCGCGGCCGCAACCTACCCCCCGAGCGGGTCCGCCAGATCGCCCGCGGCCGGGTATGGACCGGGGCCCAGGCCAAGGCCCTGGGCCTCGTCGACGAGCTGGGCGGTTTCTACCAGGCGGTCGAGCGCGCCAAGGTCCTCGCCAAGCTCGATGGCGACGTGCGCCTGCGCCGCATGACGCCCACCGAGGGCACGCTGGAGGCCCTGGAGCGGGCCCTGGGGATCTCCGCCTCCACGGCGCGCGTCCTGGGGACGGCGGCCTTCGTGCTGGAGGATCCGCGAGCCGAGGCGCTTATCGAGCAGGTCGCCCAAGCCCGCCTGCGTGAGCGCGGCGCCAACGTCCTGGCGCCGACGCCAAGCTTCTAGGCCGGAAGGTAGAAGGCCACCTCGCGGCGGCCATAGTCGAGCTCCACCGCGTTGAAGCGGCGCAGGACGTCCATCCCCAGCAGCAGGCTGGCCGTCTGGGACAGGCCCCAGATGTCGAAGACGTGCAGGTCGGCGAACACCGCCATCAACCCCTTGATCCGCAGGCCGCCGATTTTCAGCTGCGGCATGATGCGGAGTTCCCCGGCCGCCGTCTGGCCCGTGGCGCTGAGAACCGGGACCTCATAGCGCAGCGGATTGGGTATCGCCCGGCTTTCCAGCACCAGCTTGCGCAACACATTGTTGCCGACCGTGGCCTGCGCCCCGGTGTCTAGGAAGGCGGTGACCGGTCGGCGCTCCACATCCGCGCCGATGATGATCAGCTGGCCGAACCGGTAGCGGGCCGGCACGACGACGCGCTTACCCACCGGCTTGTTTCGCGCGGACTGATCCTGGCGCATATCCAACGCCGAAAGTTCACGGCCCGCACGGCTAGGAGCGATCGTCAGCTGATCGCGCAGGAAGTCCAGCACGACGCGGCGGCCCTGCAGGGCGTCGACCCCCAGCAGCCCATCCGCACCGAGCCGCGCCCGCGGCAAGGTGGGCGCGCGAAGGCCGGTCAAGGCCTTGTTGCCGACCAGCAGGCTCTGCACCATGGCTGTGGGCGCCGGCTCCACCCCGGCCACGCCGTGGATGTTGGCGGGACCGCCGTCCGGGAGGCGAAGCTCGGCGGCCAGTTCGGCGCAAACCACGGTCCGGTTGGCCCCGCTATCCACCACGAAGTTGAACGGACCCACGCCATTGATGTGGACCGGAACGGTCATACGTTGGGAGAGATCGCGTCCCGCCGCCTGCGACACCTCGGGGTCAAAGGGCGCATCCGCGAAGTTCACCTGGACCTCGGGCGCGGAGACGCAACCTCCAAGCGCGGCGCCTCCAAGGCCCAGGGCGACGCGGCGACGATCGAGGAAAGATAGGGTCACCCCGTCAGGCTAGGCCGGGGACGGACAAAGAAAAAGGGCGGCGGGTTTCCCCGCCGCCCTCGTCCATTCGGTTCGTTGCGACCTTAGAAAGCGGCGCGGACGGAGAAGAACAGCTTCCGGCCCAACAGGTCGTAGGTCGGATAGGTGTTCGGCAGGCCCGTGCCGGCGTAGGCCGAGTTAATCAGCGGCGGGTCTTGGTCGAAGATGTTGTTCACGCCGCCGGTCAGCGTGACCGTATCGTTGACCGTCCACTGGGCGGACAGGTCGACGTAGCTACGCTCAGGCAGGGTGTGGTTGAACGCGTCGGTCGTGCCGCGGCCGAGACCCGAGGGCTCGTTGGTGTCACGCTCGAACTTGGCCTCGCCGATGTAACGCCAGGCGATCGTGGCGCTGACGTCCCACGGGCTGGACCAGGTGGCGCGCAGGGTGTGCCGCCACTTCGGATAGAGGCCTTGGCAGGTGGGGCCGAACAGGCCGGTACAGTCGTAGGACGCTTGGCCCGGCAGCGGCGTGGTGGTGGCCTTCAGCATGTAGGCGCCGTTGAGGGCGAAGGTCAGGCCACCAACGCTGTCCATGCCCCAGTCGGCGAGCGGGAGACGATAGCTGACTTGGCCGTCGAAGCCGGAGTTCACGCCCTCGGCGAGGTTGGCGTTGGTGCCGACGATATAGCCCGCGGACTCGATCTGGGTGCCGAAGATCGCGCCGGTCGGGGACCGGTGGATATTGGCGCAGTAGACCGGGTTGGCGGTCGCCAGACAGTTGTTCAGCGACGTGCCGAGCGGCACGTTGTTGATCTTGTCCGTCAGTTTGATGCGGTAGTAGTCGATGCTGGCGTTCAGGCCGGGGATGAACCCAGGCGTGAAGGTGAAGCCGACCGACACCGTCTTGGCCTTTTCAGCGCCGAGCAGCGGGTTACCGCCGGTCAGCACTGCGCACTGGCCGGAGATGCACTGCGGGATGATGTTGGTGGTCCCGCCATTGCCGTACTGCGCAGCGGTGACGCCGGTGGCGGAGCACTGGGCCAGGCTGGCGGTTGCGGCGGTGATGACACCGGCGGCGTTCCGGGTCGGAGCGCAAGGGTCGACCGAAACCGCGCTGGTGTTGGTCACCGACTGCGGCGTGTAGAGCTCCAGGATGCTCGGCGCACGGATGGCCGACTGGTAGGAGCCGCGCAGCCGGATATCGTCGGTCGGCGCATAGTTCAGACCGGCCTTGTAGGTCTTGGCCTGGATGCCGGTGGAGTAGTCCGAGTAGCGGAAGCCGCCTTCGAGGCTCAGTTCCTCGACCATGCTCCTGCCGTCCACCAGCGGGATGCGGGTTTCGATGAAGCCTTCCGCGACGCGGATGGAGTTATCGATGATGGTCGAGGCGCCGCCGGCGCCGGAGAGGTCGCCGCTGCGCAGAGCGGAGTCGGGCGTGAAGTCCAGGTGGTCACGGCGGTGGTGGAAGCCGAAGGCCACCCCGACGCCGTCGTCGGCGTAGGGCGACTTGAAGCCGTAGTCGCCGAGGTCGCCGGTGACGGTGCCTTCGACGATCCGCTCGGCGATCGAGCCGCGGTTCGTGCCCTGGATGCCCAGGAAGTTCAGCGCCGCCGGGGTGACGCCGCCGTCCTGGAAGATGTTGAAGGGCGCGCAGCCGCCGGCGGCGACGGTGCAGACCGGACCGTTGGGGCCCTGGCGGACCTGCAGGGCCTGGGCCGCACGGGAGATGCTCAGGTAGTTCGAGCTCGATTGGAACAGGCTCGTATAATAGTACGAACCATAGAGGTCGTACTTCCAGGAACCGGTGATGTCGCCGCGCGAACCGAACACCGCACGGTAGTTTTGGTGTTCGTAGAACTGGACGCGACCACCACCTTCGATGTTGCGGCGACCGATGGTGATGTCGACGTTACCGCCGCTCGCCACCAGCGCCGGCGTACAGCCGATCACCGTGCGTTGCTGGGCGCTCAGGAAGGGGTTGTCGCAGTTGACCAGGAAGCCCCCGGTGGGCGAGCTGCCGCTGCCGGCGAACAGGCCGCTGGGCGCGATCTGCACGTTCGCACGGTCGTTCATGTACCCGAAGTCGGCGTACAGTTCGGCGTGCTCGTTGAGTTCATACTTGGCGAAGAAGCCCGCCGTGTAGCGGGTGTCCTTCTGCATCAGGTAGGAATAGGCGTTGGAATTGAACAGCGCGGGCGGCGAGGTGCCGGCCGTGGGGTTGGGCACGAACTGGTTTCCCAGCACCGAGAAGTCCGAACCGGGGATGCGGAACAGGTTCGAGCTGGCCGAGCCGGCGCAGCTGGCGACGCCGGCGGCGGTGACGGCCACCTGGCAAGCGGAGTAGTCGCGGGACGATTGGATCACCGGATCCTGGTCGTGATAGGTCAGATAGGCGGTGATGTTGCCGCGGTCGTCGGGGCTGTTCACGCCCATGACGATGCTGAAGTCGCGGCTCTTGCCGTCCCAGTTCTTTTCGTTCGGGCGCACGATGTCAGGCCGGTACAGGCGGCTGACCGTGTCGTTGTGCTGATTGTGCTGATAGACGCCGAACTGCGCGTCGAGCTGCACGCCCTCGAAGTTGCGGTTCATGATGAAGTTGACGACGCCGGCGATGGCGTCGGACCCGTAGACGGCCGAGGCGCCGCCGGTCACCACGTCCACGCGCTCGATCAGCTGCGAGGGAATCTGGTTGAGGTCGGGCGCCGGGTTGGAGTTGCCGGTGTTGGGATCGCCCAGGCCGAGGCGGCGACCGTCAACAAGCACGAGGGTGCGGGTCTGACCGATGCCGCGTAGGTCGACGGTGGCGACGCCACCGGGGCCCGACAGCGGGTTGGAGGTCGACCCCAGGCCGCTGGCCGGGTTTTGGAACGTCTGCGGCAGTTGGTTCAGGATTTCCGCCGTCACCGGACGGCCGCCCTGCGAGATTTCAGCGGCGCCGACCACCTGGATCGGGCTGACGCTGGTCAGGTTCGGCTGCGGGATGCGCGAGCCGGTGACCACTACTTCTTCGACTTCCTGGGCGAATGCCGGAGCGGTCGAAAGCACGGCGAAGGCCGCGCCACAGATCATTGAAGACGCCATCAGGCGCTTTCGCATGGATATGGAATTCACGATTTAGATCCTCCAGCGGCCCGCCCCTCAAGGCGGCCGCTCCCCACAAATGAGTCGGTCCCGTGCGCGAGGCGCCCGGTTACGGTCGAGTTGCGAGGGTTACTTGAGGAGGGTCAACGCCCATTGCGCCGACGCGGGACAACGAACGCCGGCCTGTCGTTTTTTGGTCACAGATTGTTGCAGGCGCCCGATGGTAGGGGACGAATATTGCCGAGAACCCGCCTAATCCCGCCGTTCGGCGCCCCATGTATCAATCATTTGTTAACGCTGATTATCCGCGCCTTTCAGGCACAGATAGCGGGCCAGGTGATAGTCGTTGACGTTGTCGGTCCAGCCGGTCACCCGCGGGCTCACCAGATTCTTGTTGATGTAGAAGTAGATGGGGGCCACCGCCACGTCCTCGAGCATCATGGTCTCGGCGTCGGCCAGCATCCCCGCCCTCACCTTGGCGTCGGGCTCGTTGGCGCCGCGATCGAGCAGGGCGTCGAAGGCGGGGTTCTTGTAGTCGCCGTAGTTCTGCGCGCCGGTGCTCGACTTCTGCAGGTAGAGGAAGCTCTCCGCGTCGTCGAAGTCCGCGATCCAGGCCGCGTCCGCCACCTCGAAGTCCCGCGACCGATAGGCCGCATAGGCGATCTGCGCCTCGTTCTGGGCGAGCGTCGCCTCCACCCCGATGGTCTTCCAGTCGGCCTGGATCGCCGGCATGAACAGCATTGGGTCGGCGGTGTTGCGGTGCTTGATCTCGACCTTCAACGGCCGCCCCGGCCCGTAGCCCGCCGCGGCCAGCAGCCGCCGCGCCTCCGCCTGCCGCCGCTCCAGGGGCCAGGCCGCCCACGCCGGCGGCGCGATCGGGCTGTAGTTGGCGATGCCAGGGGGGATGAAGGTGTAGGCCGGCTTCTGCCCGCCGCGCAGCAGCTTGTTGGCGATGAAGTCCCGGTCGATCGCCATGGTCAGCGCCAGCCGCACCCGCTTGTCGCGGAAGGCCGCGATCTCGCTGTTGAACGCCAGGTAGGCGACCCCCAGCCAGGTGTGGGTCCGGGCGTAGCCCGGCATCGCCTCGCGGATGTGGGAGATGCGGTTCGACTGCATGTCCCAGTGGACGTCCAGCTCGCCGCGCTGCACCCGCCGCTCGGCGGATATGGCGTCGGGGCTGGGGTAGTAGGACATCTCGTCGACGCAGACCTTGTCCGCGTCCCAGAACCTCGGGTTCTTCACCGAAACGATCCGGTCGCCCAGACGCCACGACTTCAGGACATAGGCCCCGTTGGAGACGTAGTTGGCCGGCTGGGCCCAGGCCGCGCCGAATTTCTCCACGGCGTGCTTGGGCACCGGATACATCGTCTGGTGCAGGGCCAGTTCCGGCAGGAAAGCCGCCGGCCGCTCCAGCTTGATCTCCAGAGTCCGCGGCCCCAGGGCCCGGACGCCGAGCGTCTCGGGCGGGGCCTTGCCCTCGTTCACCGCCTGCGCGCCGGCGATGACATAGAGCAGTGAGGCGTACTCGGCCGCGGTCTCGGGCTTCAGGATCCGCTGGTAGGCGAAGACGAAATCGTCCGCCGTCACCGGGACGCCGTCCGACCACTGGGCCTCGCGAAGGTGGAAAATCCAGGTCTTGCCGTCGGTGCTGGTCTCCCAGCGCTCGGCCATGCCAGGGATCGGCTTGCCGTTGGGGTCGGGCTGGGTGAGGCCGACGAAGGTGTCCAGCAGGATCCGGTGCTCGGTGGTGGACGTCGTCATGTGCGGGTCGAGCGAGATCGGCTCGGCGTTGATCCCCTGGCTCATGCACACCTTCCCCGCCGGGCAGGCCGCCCGCTGCGGCGCCTTCTGGCCGCAGGCCTGCAGCAGGACGGCCCCCGCCAGCAGAAGCAGCAGATTGCGAAGCGCGGCGGCGAGGGCTTGAATGGGCGTTCGCAAGGACATGATCGCACAATGACCATCTTTGAGGCGCGCGGAAGACCCGGCGTCGCTGTTTTCCTGGTCGCCGCCTGCCTCGCGCCGGCGCTGCCGGCCCACGCGCAGGAACCCAGGACCGCCCTGGTGCAGAAGCTCGCGGACTGCCGCAAGGTCTCCGACGGCGCCCAGCGCCTGGCCTGCTACGACGCCGCCGCCGCCGCCTTGGACATCGCCGAGCAGAAGGGCGACGTGGTGGTGGTTGATCGGGCGAGCGCCGAAAAGGTTCGCCGCCAGGCGTTCGGTTTCGCCATGCCTGCGGTGTCCATCTTCGATCGCGGCCAGCCCGCCGAGGCGGCCGACACCATCATCCTGAAGGTGGAAAGTGCGCGCAGGGGCGGCGACGGCAAATGGGTGGTCCGGCTTGAGGGCGGCCAGGTCTGGCGGCAGATCGACACCGTCGAATTGCCCCGCGAGCCGCGGGCCGGCTCCAGCGTGACCATCAAGCGGGCCTCGCTGGGCAGCTACAAGCTCAGCACCGTCGGTGCGGCGGCGATCCGCGTGCACCGCGAGGATTGAACGAGGCCCTTATCGATCCTTCGGGTCGATCGCGTCGCGCAGGCCGTCGCCGATGAAGTTGAAGCTCATCAGCGTCACCACCATCACCAGCGACGGGAAGACCAGCAGCCAGGGCGCCAGCTCCATGTCCTGCGCCCCATTGGCGATCAGGGTGCCGAGCGAGGCCATCGGCGGCTGCACCCCCAGGCCCAGGAACGACAGGAAGCTCTCGGCGAGGATCACCGCGGGGATGGTCAGGGTCACATAGACCACCACCGGCCCCAGCAGGTTCGGGACGATGTGCCGGCCGATAATGCCCCCCTGGCTCAGGCCCGCGGCCCGGGCCGCCTCAACGAATTCCTTGTGCTTCAGGGTCAGGGTCTGGCCGCGCACGATGCGGCTCATGGTCAGCCACTCCACCGCCCCGATGGCCACGAAGATCAAGATGATGTTCGAGCCGAACGTCACCATCAGCAGGATCACGAAGAAGATGAACGGCAGCGAGTAGAGGATGTCGACGATGCGCATCATCACCTCGTCCAGCCGGCCGCCGACGTAGCCCGCCACCGCCCCCCAGGCGACACCGATCACCAGCGAGACGAAGGTCGCCACCAGGCCGATGGCCAGCGAGACCCGCAGGCCCATCAGCAGGCGCGCCAGGAGGTCCCGGCCCAGGGAGTCCGAACCGATCAGGTGGCCGTTGGTCAGCGGCCCCAGCCAGACGTCGTCCTTGTTGATCTGGTCGTAGGCGTAGGGCGTCACGTGCGGCCCCACCACCGCCAGCACCACCAGGACGCCAAGCACCACCATGCCGGCCACCGCCGCCTTGTTGCGCAAAAGCCGGCGGAGCGCGTCGTCCCACAGGCTGCGGCCCTTGACGGCGGCGACCTCCATGGCGGCCGCGCCCTTGCGGGACCCGGGAGTCAGGATAGCGCCGGTCATACCAACCTCACGCGGGGATCGAGCACCGCGTAGAGCAGGTCGGCGATCAGGTTGAGGACCAGGATCAGGGCGGCGTAGAAGATCACCATCCCCATCACCACCGTGTAGTCGCGCTGCAGCGCGCTGATCACGAAGAACTTCCCCAGCCCCGGCAGGTTGAAGATCTTCTCCACCACCAGCGAGCCGGTGATCAGGCCGGCGCAGGCCGGGCCCAGATAGCTCACCAGCGGCAGGATGGCGGCCCTGAGAGCGTGCTTGCCGACGATCCGGTGCTCCGGCAGGCCCTTGGCCCGGGCAGTGCGGACATAGTTGGAGTGCAGCACCTCGATCATCCCGGCCCGGGTCAGGCGCGAGATGATGGCGATCTGCGGCAGGGCCAGGACCGTAATCGGCAGGATCATGTTGGCGAGCGCCCCGTCGTTCCATCCCGCCGTCGGCAACCAGCCCAGCTTGGAGGCGATCAGCAGCACCAGCAGGGGCGCGGTCACGAAGGTCGGGATGCAGACCCCCAGCACCGCGACGGTCATCACCCAATAGTCGGTGGCCCGGTTCTGACGCAGCGCGGCCATCACCCCGAGGCTCACCCCCATGATCGAGGCGATCAGGATCGCCGACAGGCCCAGCCTCAGGGAGACGGCGTAGTTCTCCTTCAGGATGTCGAGGACCGCCTTGTCCTTGTATTTCAACGAGGGACCGAGGTCGCCCCGCACCACCCCGCCGATGTAGTCGGCGTATTGCTGTCCCAGCGGCTTATCCATGCCGTACTTGGCCAGGACGTTGGCCTCGATCTCGGGTGACAGCTTGCGGTCCAGATCGAAGGGGCTGCCTGGGGCGGCGCGCATCATGAAGAAGGCCGCCGTGATCACCAGGAACAGGGTCGGGATCGCCACGAGAAGGCGCCGGCCTATAAAGCGGAACATCGCAAACCTTGCTTTGGCCCGGGGCCGCCGGGCGTTGCGAAAGTTTCACCCGCCCCCGATGATGTCAACGAAAGCCCCAGCGAGTACCCCATGACCGATTTCCGCCACGTCACCGAGGCGCTCTCCGTGAGCCCGCAGATCGAACTGGCCGACGTCGCCGAGGCCGCGCGCCAGGGCTTCCGGACCATCATCAACAACCGACCCGACCACGAGGCGCCCGGCCAGCCCACCAGCGCCGAGGTCGAGGCGGCCGCCCACGCCGCGGGGCTGGCCTACCACCACATCCCCGTCCTCGGCGGCCCCGGCCCCGATCAGGTCGAGGCGACACAACGGGTCCTCGCCGAGGCCGAAACCCCGATCCTGGCCTTCTGCCGTTCCGGCACCCGCTCCATCGTCACCTGGTCGATCTGCCAGGCGCTGGACGGCGCCGACCGGGGCGAACTGGTCCGCCAGGGACGCGAAGCCGGCTACGACCTGTCGGGCGTCCTCGGCGGATGATTCCCTACGTCCGGCGGATCGAGTTCGAATACGGCCGCTGCGACCAGGTCTCGCCGCTGATCCGCCGGGTGGTGGCGAACAATCCCGGTCCCTTCACCTACACGGGCACGGGGACCTACATCGTCGGCCACGGTCAGGTGGCGGTCATCGACCCGGGCCCCGACGACGAGACGCACCTGGCCGCCCTGCTGGCGGCGGTGGCGGGCGAGACCGTCAGCCACATCCTGGTCACCCACCACCACGCGGACCACTCGCCCCTGGCCGCCGCCCTGAAGGCCGCCACCGGGGCTCCGGTGATCGGTTGTCCCCTGCCGTCCGCCCAGCCTGACGAGGGGCCCAGGGTGGAGGCGGGAACCGACCTGGCGTTCCGCCCCGACATCACCCTCTGCTCGGCTGGCCCGGCCGCCGCCGGCCCGGGCTGGACCCTCTCGGCCCTGCCCACCCCCGGCCACACCTCCAACCACATCTGCTACGCCCTGGCCGAGGAGAACTGCCTGTTCTCCGGCGACCACATCATGGGGTGGTCCACCACGGTGATCACCCCGCCCGACGGCGACATGACCGATTACCTCTCCAGCCTGCAGGCCGTGCGGGGGGCCGGCTTCGAGACCCTCTGGCCCACCCACGGCCCGCCGATCCGCGAGGTCGCGCCCTTTATCGACGCCTACGCCGCGCACCGCCGGGAACGCATCGACCAGATCCTCGCGGCGCTGGAGGCCGGGCCCGCGACCATCGGCGAGCTGGTCCCCCGGCTCTATACGGACGTCGATCCCCGGCTTCACCCGGCCGCCGCCCGCTCCATGCTGGCGGCGATGATCCATCTGGTCCGGAAGGGCCGCATCGTGGCGGAGGGCGGACCAGGTCCCGGCGCCCGCTATCGGCCGGCGCTCTAGGTCTGCGCGCGGAGCAGCTCGAACTCTTCCTCGGCCGGGCGGTAGCATTCGCAGGCCTGGGCGATCAGGCCCTCGCGGTCGCTGATCACCAGCCGCCCGCGGGAATAGTCGATGAGGCCGTCCCTCTTCATCCCCGCGGCGATGGTGCTGACCGTGGTGCGCTGCACGCCGGTCATCACCGCCATATAGTCCTGGGTCAGATCGAAGCTGTCGGCGCCTATCCGGTCCTGGGTCATCAACAGCCAGCGGGCCAGCCGGCTGTCGGCGGAATGCGCCAGGTTGCAGGCCACCCCCCCGCTCCGCCTGGCGGGCGATGGCGTGTATGTGTCGGAAGGCCAGCCGGATGAGTTCTGGGCTATCCCGCAGCCGGTCCACGAAGACATTTCCGGGCAGGGAAAGCCCCGCGCCGGCCACCTGCACGAAGGTGCGGCTCGCCGCCGGCTGGCCGCTAAGCACGTCCAGCAGCCCGACCACGCTCTCGCGCCCGATGGTGGTGGTCTCGAAGGCCGATCCGTCGCGCATGACCTCGACCACCGAGATACAGGCGCTGCTGGGGAAATAGAGGATGTTGACGCGGTCGCCCGGCTCGGAGAGGACCTGACCCTTGGTGAGCGTGACTTCCCGGAGACTGGGGGACAGCGCGTTGGCGTCCTCAGACCTCAGGGCGGCAAGTAGGAAATTCCGAAACTTCATCGCCTCCGGCCTGCACGCGACTCGCTCCCCTCGAGCCGGACCCTGCGCACGGGGAGGCGCAAATCCAAAGTATTTGGTTTGGAATTGTCAAAATAATCGTATTTACGCATCCGTATTGTTGTCAACATACACACGATGTCATCGTACCACATATTGAATGTGGAAGGCGACATTATTTGCATATAGCGAGTTATAACGAGATAATTACCGAATTTACGTCGAGGTACGTCGTGGACTGGTCCGTCTAAATCTTGATTGTGGCGCGCGAAATCGTGCCCTTGAGCCAACAGGGCGTAGGCTCTCGCTCACCCGACCGGCCGTCATCGAGACCCGCCGTCGCAACGACCTGCTCTTCC
>CANJRI010000064.1 GCA_947476555.1 Caulobacteraceae bacterium | reverse complement strand
GGCTGGGCGATCCTGGCCTACGTCGCTGTGGCCCCCTCGTTCCTGGCCCAGCTCTTCTACATGCGGGCCGTCGAGCTGATCGGGCCGGGGCGCGCCGGCCTGTTTATCAACCTCATCCCGGTGTTCGGCGCCTTGCTGGCGGTGGCGGTGCTCGCCGAGCCGTTCGCCGCGCACCACGCCACCGCCCTCGGCCTGGTGCTGGGCGGGATCCTGCTGGCGGAGATCGGCGCGCGGTCTCAGGCCTTTCCCGCGGCGCGCAGCACGCCCAACAGCTCGTAGATCTTCGCCGAGCCCTTCCCGCGCCCGCGCAGGACCATCCAGAGCTGCTTGAGCGTCAGATCCGTTCGATGGATCTGGTCAGCATGGGCGTAGGCGACGGAGCCGGAGGACATGTCCGGCGCTCCTGGCAGGTAGACGGCGTGCCAGTCGCCCTCGGCTTCCAGCAGCAGGCCCAGGGCCCAGCCAGCGTCGGTGGGGACCAGGACCACCGGCAGCTCGGCGTCCTCGTGGTCGGAGCCGATGTTCCGGGCCACGCCCTGGATCAGGCTGAATTGCGGGAGGGTCGCCGAGACCCCGTCCTGGATCCAGGTCAGGGCGGCTTGGCCGGCCGGGGTGCGGGCGAACAGTCCGGCGAGGAAGGCCGCCAGGATCACGCCGAACGCCGTGAGGAGGCTGCTGGCGGCGATCCCCCCGACGGTCTTCACCCCCATGACGTTCACCAGCGGTTCGGTGAGGGCGCCCATCAGCCCGAACACCTTGCCGAGGACGAGCAGCACCACGAAGATCGGCAGCAGGAAGAGCGCCCCGCCGATGACGGTGGTCCGCGTGAACTCCCGCGCCTGGCTGACGGCCGCCCTACGGCGCCGGGCGTCCTCTGAATCCGCCATGACCCTCTCCCTGGGACGCCGCATCTTCCGGGCGGCCGGCGGGAATGTGGATCGGGCCGAACCCCGACGGGCGGCGGGAAGCGCCAGCCCCGGTCCGCCTCATGAATGCCGGCTGACATTCGCCCTCAGCCGGGGCTCAGCCACGGCGGCGCTTGATGGCCTCCTGAAAGCCGGAGGAGGCCAAGATGCTACGCAGGGTTCGCGCCAACATCCGTGACGCCGGCCAGCTCGCCCTGATGGTCCTGGTGGCTGTCATGGCCTATGTGGCGGCCCCCCACCTGCTGGGTTGTGGCCGCCGCTAGCAGTAGTAGGTGCGTCGCACCGTCACCGTCCGGCGGGCGTAGGGGTCCCAGGCCCGCTCGCGCCGCACGCAGGTGCGGGTATAGGCCGAGGCGTCAACGCCATATCCATAGGCTGGCGCGGCCCCGTACACGGCCCCAGGCCCATACCCTGAGCCATAGCCGTATCCGAGGTCCGAGCCGTAGTAGCCGTCGCCGGCGCAGCCGCCGAGGCCGATCGACAGAGCGCCGGCGCCAAGCAGGATCGCAAGGTGTTTCATCGTGCCGTTCCTTCACAGGTCCGGCCTCAGAACCGGCGGACAGCCCCCCGCGTTCCGTGCCGCCCTACGCCGCTCCGCGACGCAGCTTGGCGTCGAGGCTGAACGCGCCCGGCCCGGCGAACACCAGGTACAGGAAGACGAAGCAATAGAGGATCGCCGCGTCGCCGCCGTTGTTCACGGGGAAGAAGTTCCGCGGCCCGTGAGCCAGCCAGTAGGCGACAGCCATGGTTCCGGAGGCCACGAAGGCGGCGGGGCGGGTGAAGAGCCCCAGCGCCAGCAGGAGCCCGGCCACCAGCTCGATCACGCCGGCCCAGGCGCTCGGACCATCGAACGCCAGGCCGCTTCCGGCGCGCTCGCCGGCTGGAAACGACAGGAACTTCTGGCTCCCATGCTCAAGGAACATCAGGCCGCTGACGATGCGCAGCAGGCCGAGGGCCTGGGGCTGGTAGGCGGTGAGCCGGTCGGCGTTCATGGGGTCCTCCTGATTATGATCGGCGGGCTTTGCGCCGTTATGGCGAAGCTTGGCCTCGGGCGGGGCGGCTGTACATCCCCTAGGCCCAACCAGGGCAGGGCGCGGGCCTGGCCGCTACCTTCGCTTGCCCAACTCCGCCGCGATGTCCTTCGTCAGCCGCCCGACCTTGCGGTGGGCCGCCGTGATCTGGTCCCTGGTCACGCCCCAGCGCTTCATCCAGTACTCGACCGCCTTGCGTTCGGTCAGGTCGAGCCGCTCCTTGTCTATGAAGCCGCGCTTGTCCTTCAGGCCGGCCATGTCGGGGCGCTCCGGGGTGAGTCCGTGTTCATGAGCGTCAGCCTAGCACGCGTGGCGAGTCCATGCGGTCAGGGCTGCGGAGGGACGCCCGCCTTCGCCAGGTTGGGCTTGGGGATCGGCGCCGTGAAGTCGCCCCGGTCCTTGGCCCGGTCCCGCGCCAGTTCCGCCCAGGCCGCCGCGAACGCTCCTGGTGTCCCGGCCGCCGACCTCCCGGCCCGAATTCCACGCCCCGGCGCGGACAGCAGGGTGATCGCCTGCGCCCACAGGTCGAGGTTCTCCTCGGGCGCCGCTTCGCCGGCCTGGGCCGCCGCGATCCGGCGCGGGATCGCCAGCACCGGGGCCGAAGCCGACCACAGCTCGATGGCCGTGTCCTTAGGGAGCCCGGCCAGGGCGGCCGCCAGCGCGGCCAGGCCGGCCCGTTCCGCTCCGATCCGCCGCCCGCCGCCCGCCGCGCCGCTGACCGCGCCCGCCTCGTCGCGCACCCAGGCCCAGCCGCCCACCTGGAAGGCGGCGTGGTGCGAGGTCTCAAGCCAGATCCGTACGGGAGCCGTCATGGCCGGCGGCTAGCACGCCCGGCGCCGGGCGGCCATGCATCAGCGCTGATAGACGCCCCGCTCCCGCATCTCCCGGCTGACCGCCTCGGCGCGAGCCAGGTTGGGGTGGATGGTCGGCATCATGGCGGGGGTGCGGCGGCCCTGCTCGAACTGGGCAATGGTTTCGCGCGTGCGAGCGCCCGCCTGGGCGGCCACGTGGCCGATCAACACCTGCTGTACGAGCAGGACCGAGCATCCCATCACCACGCCTGCCTGGAGCAGCCGCTTCCGCTGGCTCGACTGGCGGTCCAGCCAGGGCAGGGTGAAGAGCAAGAGGCCGGTGTGCAGCGGCGCCGTCAGGATGGCGTAGCGGATCGGGATATCCACCTCGGGGGTGATGTCGGTCCGGCCAAAGGCCGCGAGGGTCGCGGTGCCCAGGGTGAAGAGGATAAGGCCCGTCGCGATCTGGTCGGATCTTCGCGACGCCGTTCGCGGGGGCCGGGCGATGGGGATCAGTGCCAGAAGGAACAAGGCCACCCCGATCGCCAGCCCGCCTGGGGGCCAGGCCCGCACCCAGGGCAATCCGAGATAGGCGAAAAAGTACTCGACCGACTTCGCCAGGGACTGGGCCGACAGGGACGGGCCTTGGCCGCCGCTGATCTGGCCGTAGACATAGACTGCGGTGAAGGTCGCGCCCACGGCCAGCACCGCGCCCAGCCAGCGCCTGTCCGCCTTGCCGCCGCGCCAGGCCATGAATGCCAGCACCGGCCAGAGCACCAGCCCCACGGCGAGGCTGAACGCCGCCGCGATGGCGCAGCCGATCGCGGCCGCACGCCGCGTCGCCAGCGAAGCGCCGTCGCTCTGTGCCCCTGGCTCGGCAAGCAAGATCGCCAGGATCGCGAAAAGGAACGTGTGGATGTGGGGGGTGTTGGCGGGCACGCTCACGCCGGCTGCGTTCGCGGTGGAGAGGATCAGCATCAACGCCAGGGCGGCGGCCGGGAGGCCCAGCCCGGCGGTCGATGTCCGCTGCGCTTCCCTCGCCAGGAGCAGCGCCCCGCCAGTGAGGCAGAAAACCGCTACGACGACGAAGGGCAGTCCGGTGCCTTTGAATACCTGCACGTCAAGAGCGAGTAGAAGACGGAACCACACCAACCTATGGTAGTTATGCGGAGCCAGAAGGTAATCGAGCCAATCTCCACTAGTTACGTGTTGGAAATAAAATGAGACCAGATCAAACATATCGGAGTAAGGTCTAAGTATGCGAGTTTCATAAGCGAAATATATAAATAGACCTATCTGCGCGAGAACAGATAAGGCCAAGAATATGCTAAGAATATTTCGGGAAGTGCGCGGACTTGACGCCACTATAGGTTGCTGCGCATCCTCATCGCGTAGCCTGAGTTGATCCGCCACCCCGTCGTGCACCTGATTCCCCCCGAGTTTTGGTTGTCTTCCGAGGTAAAATGCCTCGTATAATCGCGTTATCTCGAATAGACCACCGCATCGGGTTGCGATGCAATTGAAAATAAAGGCGAAAATCCAAACTATGGATTCGGCCACAGGATCTTATGGAAGCGACTGAATACGGCCTGATGGACGCGGCCGAGGACGGCATGTGGTGGTACCGGGCTCTGCATCGGCGGCTGCTTGGCGCCCTCGAGGGCGTTCGCGGGGAGGTGCTTGACGCGGGATGCGGGACCGGTGGGTTGCTGCGGCGGATAGCCACGGCCCGTCCGGAGATCGCGACCTTTGCGGTGGACGTCTCGCCAACCGCCGCGGCCCGTGCGGCGATCAAGTCTGGCGCTCCGGTCGCCTGCGCTTCCGTCGAGGCCCTGCCGTTTCCCGAGAAGTCGTTCAACGCGGTCGTCTCCGCCGACGTGCTGTGCCATCAGGCGGTCGATCCGCCCCGCGCCCTGGCCGAGATCGCCCGGGTCCTGCGCCCCGGGGGACGCCTGGTCCTCAACCTGCCCGCCTACGAATGGCTGAAGTCGGCGCACGACGCCCGTGTCCACACCGCCCGTCGCAGCACCGCGAGCGGCCTGCGCAAGCTTATGGCCGGATGTGGCTACACCCGCGTCGCGGCGTCACACTGGAACGGCCTGTTGCTTCCGCTGATGATCGCCGAGCGCAAGCTGCTGGCTCGGGGCCCGACCGCGGGCTCCGACGTCAGGCCCTTCCATCCCTGGGCAGACGCCCTTTTTTTCGCCGCCACCGAAGTCGAACGGCGGCTGCCCATTCCAATGCCCGTGGGAGGCTCCGTGATGGTGGTCGCCCATGCGCCATGAGCAGGACGGTCACGTGAGCATAGCCCCTGGCCCGAGCCTTTCGATCGTCATCCCGGTCTACAATAGCGTGGCGACGATCGCCGAGCTGTTCGGGGCCCTGGCCGGGCTCCGGCTCGACGGCGGGATCGAGATCATTCTGGTCAACGACGGGAGCTCCGACAGCTCCCATGAGGTCTGTTCGAGGCTGGTGGAGGACGCCCCGGTCCGGGCCATCTACGTCGAGCACATGCGCAACTACGGCGAGCACAACGCGGTCATGACCGGACTGCGGCACGCGTCCGGCGCCCACGTCATCACCATGGATGACGACCTGCAGAACCCCCCGGACGAAGTGCTCCGGCTTTACGACTACACCCGCCAGAACGGCTTCGACGTGGTCTACACCCGCTATGCCAGCAAGGCGCACGCGGGTTGGCGCAATCTGGGCAGCCGTTTCGCCAACCGGGTCGCCGACCGCCTGCTGGACAAGCCCCGCGGCCTCTACCTCTCGTCCTTCCGCTGCATGTCCGCCGCCGCCGCCAGGGCGGTGACCGACTATCGCGGCCCCTATCCCTACATCGACGGCCTGCTGATGCAGGTCACCCAGCGGATCGGCTCCCTGGAGGTGCGCCACCTTCCGCGCGCCGAGGGCGTGTCCAACTACAACCTGCGCCGGCTGACGCGGCTCTGGCTGAACCTTGCCACCAGCTTCTCGCTGGCGCCCCTGCGCCTGGCCATCCTGACCGGCGCGGCGATGGCGCTCACGGGGCTGATCGGCGCCGTCGCCGTCGCCGTCGAGGCCATGCTGTTCGGAACCCCTTCCGGCTGGGCCTCGATCGCTGTCATCATGCTGCTGATCGGCGGCCTGCAGTGCCTGATCCTGGGCGTGATTGGAGAATACGTGGGCCGGACCTTCCTGTCGGCCAACGGCAAGCCGCAATCGGCCATTCGCTCGGTGGTGCCCAGCCATCCCGAGCACTTGGCGCGGATCGCCCGCCAGCCGCGGGTGGTCAGCCTGTGAGTACGGTTCAGCTCTCCTGGGCGGCGCTGCTGCTGTCCATCGCCGCCAGCATCGCCGGCCAGGTCCTGCTCAAGGCTGGGGCCGCCGCCGGTGACTTCCGCTCTCAGCTTTTCGACCCCCGGAGCCTCGGCGGCCTGGTCTTCTACGGAGTCGCGGCGGTCCTCTACATGCTGGCGCTGCGTCGCCTGCCCATGTCGGTCGCCCTGCCGTTCACCGCCGTCACCTACGGCGCCGCGGTGCTGCTCGGGCGCCTGGCCTTCGACGAGCGGCTGAGCGCCGTGCAATTGGCCGGGGTGGGCGTCATCTGCCTCGGCGCCGTCGTCCTCGCCGTCGGATCCGCCTGACGTGGATTGGCGAAACCGGAAAGTCCTGGTGACCGGCGGGGCCGGGTTCCTCGGCTCGAGCCTCTGTCATGAGTTGGCCGGGCGGGGCGCCCGGGTGACGGCCCTCGACGCCTTCCTGTTCGGTGGGGGCGCCCACATGGCCAATCTGGAGGGCGCCGACGTCGAGTTCGTGCGCGGCGATTTGCGGGAGATCGACCTGCGCACGTTCTGTGAGGACGCCGCGGTGATCTTCAACCTCGCCGCCCAGACCAGCCACATGGGCGGTCAGCGCGATCCGCTGGCTGACATCGCCATCAACGCCACGGCCCAGCTCAGCCTGATCCATGCGGCGCGCGAGGCGGCGCCGGACGCCATCGTCGTGCACGCCTCGAGCCGCCAATTCTACGGCCGGCCGCGCTATCTGCCGGTCGACGAGAACCATCCCGTGGCGCCGCCCGACTCCAACGGCATCTCCAAGTTCGCCGGCGAGCAGTTCTGGATGCTGGAGAACCGCATCCACCACCGCCCCGTGGTCTCCCTGCGCCTGACCAACTGCTACGGACCGCGCCAGCGGGTGCGGGACGCCCGCCAGAACTTCATCGGCATATGGCTGCGCCAGGCGCTGGAGGGCACGCCCTTCGAGGTCTGGGGCGGGGCGCAGCTGCGCGACCTCACCTATGTCGACGATGTGACCCGGGCCTTTCTGCTCGCGGCCGAGACCCCCGCCTGCCACGGCGGGGTGTTCAACGTCGGCGGCTTTCCACCCGCCAGCCTGACGCAGATCGCCGACACACTCGTGGGTCTGGCCGGCGGCGGCGCCGGCTACGTCACCCGCGAGTTCCCCGAGGACCGGGCCCGCATCGACATCGGCAGCTATTACGCCGACGACCGGGCCTTCCGGGCGGCCACCGGCTGGGCGCCGACGGTGCCGCTGGAGGAGGGGCTCCGACGATCCCTGGACTGGTACGCACCGCGCCTTCCCGCCTACATCTGACGTCGTGAAGCCAATCCTCCAGAGCGATCCGGGCGCGGGCTACCGCGCCGCGCAAGCGCAGATCGACGCCGCGGTCGCCCGCGTGCTGGGCTCGGGAAACTACGTCCTGGGCCAGGAAGTCACCGGCTTCGAATCCGAGTTCGCCGCCTGGCTGGGCGCGCCCAACGTGGTCAGCTGCGCCAATGGCACCGACGCCCTGGTCCTGGCGCTGCGGGCGGCGGGGATAGGGAAGGGGGACGCGGTCGCCACCGTGTCCCACACGGCCATCGCCACTGTGGCGGCGATCGAGATGACCGGCGCGGCGCCCATCCTGCTCGATGTGGACGAAGCCACGTTCACCCTCGACCCGGCCGAGCTTGGCGCCGTCCTGGCCGCCCCGCCCCCCGGCCTGCCGCCGATCCGGGCGGTCATCCCGGTCCACCTCTACGGCCAGCCGGCCGCGATGGACGCGATATGCGCGCAAGCGGCCCGCCACGGCGTGCTGGTGATCGAGGACTGCGCCCAGGCCCACGGCGCTCAGGTCGCTGGCCGCCCGGTCGGCCTTTGGGGCGCAGCCGGAACCTTCAGCTTCTATCCGACCAAGAACCTGGGCGCCTTCGGCGACGGCGGCGCGGTGGCCACGAACGATCCCGACCTCGCCGCCCGCATCGGCGCCCTCCGGCAATATGGCTGGGACCGTGAGCGCCTCGCCCAACTGCCCGGCGTCAACAGCCGCCTCGACGAGCTCCAGGCCGCGATCCTGCGGGTGAAGCTCGCCACCCTGACCCGCGACAACGCCCGCCGGGCCGAGATCGCCCGCGCCTACGACCGGGCCCTCGGGGCCGGCGCGCCGGCGCGCGCGGCGGATCGCACCCACGTCTTCCACCAGTACGTCATCCGCCGGCCGGATCGCGATCGGGTCCAGGCGGCCCTGCGCGACGCCGGCATAGGGTCGGCCATCCACTACCCGGCCCCTGCGCACCTCCACCCCGCCTACCGGGGGCGCGTGGCCGTGGGTCCGGCCGGCTGCCGCGCGACGGAACGCCTGGTCGCCGAGATCCTCAGCCTGCCCATGCATCCGCACCTGTCCGACGAGGAGGTGGCCCGGGTCTGCCGCGCCCTCGAGGCGCTCTAGCGGGCGGCTCGCGCCTCTTCACGATCCCCACCTCCGAGGATAACCTCCGCTGGCGCCCGGAGCCCCGAACGTGCCCGACGAAACGCCCACGGTCCGCCTGCTCTCGGGCGGCAATCCTCAGATCGCCAAGGGCGACGGCGACGCGCCGGTCCAGGCCTACATCGCCGCCATGCCCGGCTGGAAGCAGGCCCTCGGCCGACGCCTCGACGCGCTGATCGAGGAGGTCGTCCCCGGCGTCCGGAAGGCGGTGAAATGGAACTCGCCCTTCTACCGCGTGGAAGGGCAGGGCTGGTTCCTCTCCTTCCATGTCTTCAACCACTACGTGAAGCTCACCTTCTTCGATGGGCTTTCCCTGAAGCCCCTGCCGCCCGGCGGCACGCCGCGCAGCGGTCAAGCCCGCTGGATCGACCTGCGCGAAGGCGAGTTCGACGCGGCGCAACTCGCCGACTGGATCAGGCAGGCGGCGACGCTTCCCGGATGGATTCCCTAAGCGCCCCGACGCTGGGATGGGAGCTTGACCTTAGGAACCCTGAGGTCAACGATGCCGCATATTGGGGGGAGATTTGGCTCAGCACCGACTGTCGCTATCGCTCCTGGCGATGATGTGCGTCGTCGCGCCTGCGGGGGCGGTGCGGGCCATGGATTTCGAGACTGTGGCCGCAGTCGAGGGCTGCGCCGGAACCTGCGTGATCGCGCGCGGCGCCATCAACGAGGAGACCTGATCGATACGAAGGGCTCGGCGGGCGCGAGCGGCAGCGAGCCCGGCATGCCGACCTGGTCCGGACAGCTGACTTTCAACTACACCCAGGACGCCTGGAACATGGGCGTCCAGCTCCGGTCGTTCTCGGCGTTCAAGTACGACAACGCCTACATCGGTCCGGACGAGGCGGGTTACGATCCGACCCTCCCGAACAGCATCAACATCCGCAAGTTCCAGCCGATCATCTACGTGAACGTGAACGCGTCCTACCAGATCAACGACACGTTCCAGGTCTACGGCGTGATCAACAACCTCCAGGACAAGGACCCGCCGTACCTGTCGCTCGCCGCGCTCAACGGCGCCGGGGGCAACGTGTACGACTGGGTTGGCATGAGCTGGAAGCTGGGTCTGCGCTTCGACTTCTAACCTCTGATCTTCCGCTCCCTGGTGAACTCGGCGGCGTTGGCTTAAAGCCAGCGCCGCCGCTTCGTATTAGGAGCCCCCGCTTCCCGCAGGCGCGCCGCTTCATCCGCGCAAGGCGGGGAGGGGCCGTGAATGGGTATGGAGGTCAGGTCGACGCCCCGCGATCGGCGGGGCGTATCCGTTCGGACCTACTTCGGCGCCGCCTTGGTCGTCACCTGGAACCGGGAAAGCTGTACGCGCGGCTCTTCCCATTCGGGGTTCAGCTCCGCCGCCTTACGGTAGTCGTAATAGGCCTTCCGGATGTCGCCGGTCTCTTCGTACGCCACGCCGCGGTGGTAGTAGGCCTCGGCCATCTTGGTGGCCCCCAGCTCGATGCCCCTGGTCAGCGCCGGAATACTTTCCGCCCAGCGCTTCATGGCGATCAGGGTGAAGCCCCGGTCCACCTGCGCCTCGGGGCTGGCCTCGTTCACCAGCACGGCGGCGTCGAAATCCGCCAGCGCTCGTTCATGGGCCCCCTCGGCGAACAACAGCACGCCCCGGTTCACATGGGCGCCCAGCAGGGCCTGCCCCACCAGGGTGCCCTGGTCGATGATCATCGTGCAGTATTGGATCGGATCCATGCCGATCCGCGAGCCGGTCAGGGGCACCGGACCTTGGAACCCGCTGGTCTTTTCGGCCTCGCGGGCGGCCTCGTAGCAGGGGGAGGCCAGGTCGCCACCCAGCATCAGGGTGGGTGCGTTCGTAGGCTGCGCCGCCGCCGGCGCGCCAACCGCGCCAAAAGCCAGCCCCGCGACCAGGGTCGCTTTTGCCAACATCCTCATGCGGTTCTCCCTTGGCGGAGCTTGGCTCTAATCCGCGGCCTCGCGGGCGGCCAAGTCGATGCCAAAAGATAACACGGTTCCGCCTGGGAGGCCTTCCTCGTGCCGGCCGCCCGTCCCGCGCCTCTACCTGAGCAGCCTGTGCTCCCGCAGCTGGGAATCGATGGCTGGGCTGCGGAGGAAGTCGATGACCGCCCGCGCCGCGACGGCGTCGCCGCGGGGACCCAGGCCCGCGGAGAGGGGCACCGGACCGCCATACCGGGCCGGGACCGTGCCCAGTATGGTCACGCCCGGATAGAGGTACATCTCGCTCGCCGTGGTGACGATCAACCCGTAGGAGCCGGGCCGGATGCGCGGGTTGATCTCCTCGTCGCCGCCGCTCACGGTCTTGTCCTTGACCGCGTCCGCCACCCTCAGGTCCTGCAGCATGGCCTCGACGATCGGATACGACATGCCTGATATCGAGCGGCGGAACACCGAGGCTTCGGTGAACAGCGTCCGCAACCGCTCCGGCGAGTCCGGCGCCTGCGCCGGGCCACGCCCCTTCACCCCGATCTCGATGGCCACCTTGGCGATATCCACCCGGCTTCCCGGGACGATCTGGCCGGCGCCCACCCCCCGGTCGATCGCCGCTCCGGTCACGACGGCCAGCTCGAACGGCTCTCCGGACGCCAGGAATTGCGGCAATTCGTACGATCCACCGTACTGGATCAGCACGCTCCGGCCGGTCGCAGATTCGATGGCCGGCTCCAGTTCCTTGAACAGCGACATCAGGGCGTTGGTCACGAAGATCCGCACCTCGCCGGGCCGGGCGTCCGCGAACCGCGGCGCCGGGTCGGCGGCCAGCGCCGGGCCAGCCCAGAGGACCGCGAGGACCGCCACCGCCCTGACGGCGAGGGCGAGCCGCCCGAACAGCCCGACGCGGCGCGAATGCTCGGCGAGCGGCGAAGGCGTGTGGGCCGTGGGGGTCTCACCTCGAGTGGTCATCATCGTCACCTGCCGTAGCCTCGCAGCGCCCAACGTGTCGTCGGCCCTAAACTAAGCCCCCAACACACGGGCGAGAAATTCCCCGCCTAGTCGCAGTCCCGCCTCGTCAATGCTGTGGCCCAGGCCGGGCGACGCATGTGTGCTGACCTCGAACCCCATGCGGTTGAGCTCAACGTGCGCCTGGCCCAGCGCGGCGAACGGGACCGTCTGGTCGGCGTCGCCGTGTACGAGTAGCAGGGGCGGCTTGGTCTTCACCTCCACCTGGAGCGCTTCGGCGTCGGCCAGCATGCCCGAATAGCCGACGACCCCCGCAAGCACCTCAGACCGCCTGGGCCCCACATGCAGGGCCATCATGGCGCCCTGACTGAACCCCACGAGCGCCACCTTCCTGTTCGGCAAGTCGTACGCGGTTCGGTGGATATCGATGAAGGCGTCGACCAGGGGCGCGGCCTGTCGCACGCCGGCAGCGCGGCTTTCGCGTCCAAGGTCGGTGAGCGCCCACCACTGGTACCCGCCGGGGGCGCCGGGACAGATCTCCGGCGCGTTGGGAGCCATGAAGAGGGTATCGGGCAGGCTGCGGCGCCAGTAGGGCACGAGCCCCATGAGATCGGCGCCGTTGGAGCCGTACCCGTGGAGCAGGATCACGATCGATTGCGGATCTCGGCCGCTCGCCGGAGCGGCCTGCGGTCCCTTGAGGCGGGTGAGGTCGGTCATCGGTTGGTGGTGGGGCAAACGGATAGCCCGGTCAACGGCCGCCTATTGGCTAATGTCCGCTTGCGGTTATGCGGCGAGAGACCGCTCCTGGCGCCCCTAGCCGAAGGATCGCGGGTCACATGCGCCTCCATCCGACCCGGCCGGCTCTTCCCCCCACGCCCCCACCGCGCTAACTCCCCCGTCATGGCCGCCAAAACCGCCCCCGATCTAGCCATCGACGTCGACGGCGAGGCCTATGTCTGGCGGCTGCAACGCCAGCCCGCGTGGTCCAGCGACACCGCCGCCTGGCGCGGCATGGCCATCGCCGTGCGCCACACCGAGGGCAAGCGCGAGGCGGTGATCGAGTTTCCGCCGGGCCGCCAGCCCAGGTACGGCGCCCCGAAACTTCAGGCCTCGCAGATCCCCGCGGCCGTTGTCGCCAAGGCGATCGCCTCCGCCATGGCGGCGGGCTGGGATCCGCATTCCCGGGGCAAGGTGGTCACTATCGTCGTGGACGAGACCGGCGGCTGAGGCGCGGCTCAGGCCTTCTTCACGAACTCCGCGCGCAGCACCAGGCCCCGGATCGCCTCGTGCCGGCAGTCGATCTCCTGGGCGTCGCCGGTCAGTCGGATCGAGCGGATCACCGTGCCGCGCTTCAGCGTCTGGCCCGCGCCCTTGACCTTCAGGTCCTTGATCAGGGTCACGCTGTCGCCGTCGGCCAGCACCGTGCCGGCGGAATCGCGGACCTCGACGCGGGCCTCCGCCTCCGGGCCCGCGGCGGCCTGGCCCGCGCTGATCCATTCGCCGGAGGCCTCGTCATAGACAAAGGTCTCGTCGCCCATCTCGCCGCCCATGCCGTTCCCCTCAAAGCCGGGCGGACCTCTATCACTTCCGCGACGCCCCGGGGGAGGGGACATGGCCCTGCCACATCCCAAAACAAAACCGGCGGCCCGAGGGCCGCCGGTTGGAAGAATGGTCGTTAGCGAGCGCCCTTGGACTAGGGAACCACGGCCCGCCACACCAGGCCGAGGCCGTACTCCTTCGGCAGGGCTTCGGCGCCGGTGCCGTCCTCGAACTGCACCAG
>CANJRI010000063.1 GCA_947476555.1 Caulobacteraceae bacterium | reverse complement strand
GCCCCACAGGCGCGCGGCTTCCTCGACCACCTGCACGGCGTTGGCGCTGGTGCAGCAGATGTCGGTCTCGGCCTTCACCTCGGCGGTGGTGTTGACGGAGGTGACCACCGGCAGGCCGGGGTAGCGCTGCTTGATCAGCCGCACGTCGGCGCCGGTGATCGAGGCCGCGAGCGAACAGCCGGCCCGCAGGTCGGGGATCAGAACGCGCTTTTCCGGCGACAGGATCTTCGAGGTCTCGGCCATGAAGTGCACGCCGGCCTGGACGATGATCGAGGCCTTGGATCGGGCGGCCTCCTTGGCCAGGCCCAGGCTGTCGCCCACGTAATCGCCGACCCCGTGGAAGATCTCGGGCGTCATGTAGTTGTGGGCGAGGATGACGGCGTTCTTAGCCGCCTTGAGCTGGTTGATCTCGGCGATCAGCGGCGCCTGCAGCCGCCACTCCATGGGAGTGACGTGGCCTTTGACCTTCTCCCACGCGGACGTGGTCTGAGCTTCGATCTCAGGGGTGAAGTGGAAACCGTCGGCCACTGAACCCTCCCTTATGCTCAAAGTGAGCATTTCATAGGTCTTTAAAAACGCGCCGAGGGGTCGAGCCCTGGGCGCCATCCCTTTTGCTCACCAGGAGCAAAACTGACAGGACCACATATAGACCTGTGGCGAGCGGATGCAAGAGGTTTGGGTTTGCGGGAGCCTTCTCCCCTCGTGGAGAAGGGACCCGGCGTTCACTTTTTCGCCTGTTTGGAGTCGTAAGGGTGTCCTGGAACCCCATATGGCGGGTTCGACGTAGGGGAAGGATCCACTGATCCGAGCGCGTGACAGACAGCCTGGCCGGCTTCCGGCGCGGGCGACGGCGGCCCTGGCGCTGCTGGGCCTGGTCATGCCCGCCTGCGCGCCGAACGGAGGGGTCTTCGTCGGCGGGGCGTCCCTGACCTCCGGGCTCTCGGAAATCGCGCTGACGCACCTAGCGTCGCGGATGGACCCGGCCATGCGGGCGCTGGCGGTCCGCCATGACCCGGGCGTGCGCCAGGCCGACCTGTGGAACCGCCCCGAGGGCTGGGAAAACCTGGACATCACCGATGTGCCCGACCTGGGCCCGGTGCTGGGTCACCAGACCGTCGAAGGCGAGGACGCCGCCCACCTGAACGCGCTGCGTCCGTTCGCCGACCTGCCGATCCGGCCGATGAAGCCCTTCATGGCGCCGGCCAAGGGCGAGGACCGCGACCGCGCCGTCCAGTGCCTGAGCCAGGCGGTCTATTACGAGGCGGCGCGCGAACCCACCCTGGGGCAGGAGGCGGTGGCCCAGGTGGTGCTCAACCGGGTGCGCCACCCGGCCTATCCGAAATCGGTCTGCGGCGTGGTCTACCAGGGCTCGGCCCGAGTGACCGGCTGCCAGTTCACCTTCACCTGCGACGGTTCCCTGCGTTGGGCGCCGGAGCCGGGGCTGTGGCGCCAGGCGAAGGCGGTGGCCGAACGGGCGCTGGCCGGTCACGTGGCGAAACAGGTGGGCTCGGCCACCCACTATCACGCGGCCTATGTGGCCCCGTACTGGGCCCCGACCCTGGTGAAGATGACCCAGCTCGGCGCCCACATCTTCTATCGCTGGACCGGGCCGTGGGGCGAGCCGGCGGCCTTCACCGGCCGTTACGCCGGCCGTGAGGCGGTGCTAACGCCGGCGGTCCTGACCGGGCTGGATTCCCGCACCCAGGGGGGCCTGCTGTCGCCCGAGTTGCAAGGCATACCGGCGGCGCGGACCTTCACCCTGGCGGTGGCCGGCGAGGTGCGCACCTACACCATCGCCGACCCGGAGGCGGCGGACGGCGAGCGGACGCGGGTGAAGGGTGTGCTCTACGCTCCGCGCCGCAAGGCGACCCCGGACGAGATCAAGGCGATCAACGCGAAGCTCGAGGCCCTGGAGAAATCGATGGACGCCGCGGCGCCCGTGGCGGCCAGCGGCGCGCCAGCGGCCGGCTAATCCCGCCTGAAGGACCTTGGCTCAAGGGCGGCGCGGAGTTCGTTGCGGCGGGCCTCCTCGCCAAGCCTGCGCCAGCCTTGGGCGATGGTGTCGTAGACCTGCCGTTCGGCATCACTCTCGGCCTTCACGGCGAGGCGGCGGATGGCCTCTGACTGGTCGAAGTAACGGGTGCTGTCCTGCATCGCCCGCCCAACCCACGAAATAGCAAGGCGGTTTCAGCGCCACCGTGGGTTGACGATCAAAATCTGGTAGGCCGGGCGAACGGGCCTACCAGACCCCGATCTTCTGGGCCTCTTCGTGGGCGATGGGATGGTGGGCCTTGGCGTGGTCTTCCTCAGCCAGGAAGCGCACGGCCTCAAGGGCGGCCATGCAGCCCATCCCGGCAGCGGTGACGGCCTGGCGGTAGACGTCGTCGGTGACGTCCCCGGCCGCATAGACCCCGGGGATGGCCGTCGAAGCGGTCCCGGCCTTGACCTTCAGGTAGCCCGACGCATCCGCCTCAAGCTGACCCTGGAAGAGCTGGGAGGCGGGGGCATGGCCGATGGCGATGAACACCCCGTCGGCCTCGATGGCGGTGGTCTGGCCGGTCTTGACGTTCTTCAGCCGTACGCCGGTGACGCCCAGGGGATCGGTCTGGCCCAGAACCTCGTCGATGGCAGTGTCCCAGATCACCTCGACCTTGGGATGGGCGAACAGGCGCTCCTGCAGGATGCGCTCGGCCCGGAACTCGTCTCTACGGTGCACGACCGTGACCTTGGAGGCGAAATTGGTGAGGAACAGGGCCTCCTCCACCGCGGTGTTGCCGCCGCCCACCACGACCACCTGCCTACCCCGGTAGAAGAAGCCGTCGCAGGTAGCGCAGGCCGAGACGCCGAAGCCCTGGAATCGCTGCTCGGACTCCATGCCCAGCCACTTGGCCTGAGCCCCAGTGGCGATGATCAGGGTCTCGGCCAGCCAGACCTGGCCGCTGTCGGTCTCCAGCCGGAAGGGGCGCTGGGAGAGGTCGGCCTTGAGCACGATGTCGTTGACGATCTCGGTGCCCACGTGCGCGGCCTGGGCCTGCATCTGCTCCATCAGCCAGGGGCCCTGGATGACCTCGGCGAAGCCCGGATAGTTTTCCACGTCGGTGGTGATGGTCAGCTGGCCGCCGGGCTGGATGCCCTGGATCATCACGGGATTCAGCAACGCGCGGGCGGCGTAGACGGCGGCGGTGTAGCCGGCGGGGCCGGAGCCTACGATCAGGCAGCGGACGGAGCGGGGTTCGGTCATTGGCCTTATGTAGTGAAGATTCCTGAGCCGCTCCATGGCGTTTGGTTAACGACCCTTTCAGCGTGCGGGATTAGGCTGGCCCGATGATCCATCCGCTTCCCGAGATCGAGATCGCCGGCCGCAAGATCGGGGCAGGGCACGCGCCCTATGTGATCTGCGAGCTGTCGGGGAACCACAACGGCGACCTGGACCGGGCGCTGGCGATGGTGGATGCGGCGGCCGACACCGGCTGCGACGCCATCAAGATCCAGAGCTACACCGCCGACACCATCACCCTGGACGTGGACCGGCCGGAGTTCCGCATCCACGGGGGGCTGTGGGACGGGCGCAGCCTCTACGAACTCTACCAAGAGGCCCAAACGCCGTTCGAATGGCACGGGGCGATCTTCGAGCGGGCCAGGAAGCGGGGGGTGACGATCTTCTCCAGCCCCTTCGACGAGACGGCGGTGGACCTGCTGGCCGGCCTGGATTCGCCGGCCTACAAGATCGCCTCCTTCGAGGCCGTGGACCTGCCGCTGATCCGCTACGCGGCGGCCAAGGGCAAGCCGCTGATCATCTCCACCGGCATGGCGAACCTCGCCGAGATCGAGGCGGCCAAGGCGGCGGCCCTGGAGGCCGGGGCGCCCGGCGTGGTGCTGTTGCACTGCGTCTCCAGCTATCCGGCCAGCTTCGCCGACGCCAATGTGCGCACGGTGGCCGACATGATGGGCCGGTTCGGCTGCCCGATCGGGCTCTCGGACCACACCCCCGGGACGGCGGCCTCGGTGGCCGCCGTGGCCATGGGCGCCAGCGTCATCGAGAAGCATTTCACCCTGGCGCGGGCGGACGGGGGACCGGACGCGGCCTTCTCGCTGGAGCCTGCCGAGTTCGCGGCCCTGACGCGCGACTGCAAGGACGCCTGGGCGGCGCTGGGCCGGGCCCACTACGACACCTTGGGCTCGGAGCGGGCCAGCCTGCTTTACCGCCGCTCGCTCTATGTCGTAGCCGACGTGAAGGCGGGCGAGGCCCTGAGCGCCGCCAACATCCGCTCGATCCGTCCGGGCGCCGGCCTGCCGCCGGTGGAGCTGGACAAGGTGCTGGGCCGCCGGGCGCTCCGCGACCTGGCGCGCGGCGAGCCACTGGCCTGGGACATGCTGGACTAGGACCGTCTAGGTCCCCGGCCGACCACCTGCTAAGGCGGGCTCGAGCCACGTAGCGGACCTCCATGCATAACCGATCTTTTGTCTCGCTCCTCGCCTATGGCGTGAACGACACGGCCGCCTTCTGGGCGGCGCTGCAAGCGATGTTCGCAAGCCTCAAGGACGACACCGTCGTCTTCTTCAGTGACAATCTCCTGACCTGGGGCAAGGCGCTGCACTGGAAGAGCGACGCCGCCCTGGCCCGGGCGGCGGCGACCCACACCACGAACCTCACCGAGCGATCTGTGGTCTGGCGCACCGCGACGCTGGCCTGGGCGGTGCGCCACGCCTTGAAGATCGAGGGAGATTTCGCGGAATGCGGCTGCTATCGCGGCACGACGGCCCGCATCCTCTACGACATCGCCAATCTGTCGGACAGCGACCGGAAATTCTATCTGTACGACGTCTTCGAGGGCGCCGAAGACGTCGCGGACCACGCCATGCCCGCACACGGGCCAGATCTGGCGGCGGAGGTCCGGGCCAGGTTCGCCGGGCTGGACAATGTGATCATCACCCAGGGCCGTGTTCCTGAAAGCCTCGCCGTGGCTTCGCCGGAGCGGATCGCCTTCCTCCACATCGACATGAACAGCGAGGAGGCCGAGATCGGGGCGTTGGAGGCGCTGTTCGACCGGATGAGCCCTGGCGGGGTGATCGTCTAGGGCGGCCATCTTTCGTCGCTGAAGCAAGGCCGGCCAAGGGGCACGCTAGGTTGGCGGCTCAAGGGCCCGCCCGGCGGCGATGAGGCCGAGGAACGCCTCGGCGGTGCGCCCCGCGCCCAGGCCGTCGCAGATCTCGGCGCTGCGCGCCGCCAGCCGGCGGCGCAGGGCGTCGTCGTGGAGCAGCCGGAACAGGGCCCGGTCCAGGGTGTCCTCGAACCGCGGATCGGCGGCGTCCACCACCAGGGCGGCCTCGTGTTCGGCCAGGGCCAGGGCGGCGGGCCGTTGGTTCTCGGCCAGGATGACCATGACGGAGGGCAGGCCGACGACGCAGCGTTCCCAGGTGGACGAGCCCGAGGCTCCGATACCGATGTCGGCCTCGGCGGTGAGGCGGGCCATGTGGGCCGTGTCGACGTGCAGCATCAGGCGCGGATCGCGCCGGGCCACCCTAGTCAGTCCCGGGACGCTGGGAGCGGCCGCGCCGATGACGATGTCGATGCCCACGTCGCCGATGCGCGGGCGCAGGCGCTCGACCACTCTGGCCGTGATCCCGCCGACGTCGGTAAGGCCCATGGACACCAGGATGCGGTGGACCGATTGGCCACGCCAGGCCAGGGCCGGCTCCCGTAGGGCGGCGAATTCCGGTCGCACCGGGGCGAAGGTCGGACCGAGCAGCAGGCGGGTGGTCTCGGACGTCAGGCCTTCGTAGTCGGCGGCCCGGCGGGCGGGACCGGGATCCAGGACCAGGTCGGCGCCCAGCGGACGGTCGGCGAGGTCGTCGATCACCAGCACCGGCTTGCCGCGCGCCATGGCGGCATGGTCGGCGGCGGCGAGGCCGTAATGGTCGAAGGCGATGGCGTCGAAGGGCTCGCGGGCGGCGGCCGCGGAAAGGTCCGCGGCGAGGTTGGAGGGGGCGGTGAGGCGCGCGGCGCCGGGGGCGAAGGCGTCGAGGACCTCGTGGGCGGCGGGAGGCCCCAGGAAGGCGAAGCTGGCCCCCTGCGCCTCCAGGGTGCGCGCCAGGGTGAGGGAGCGCATGACGTGGCCGCCGCCGACCTGCGGGCCCGCGTCGACCACGAAGAGGATCTTCGGCCCGCTCATGGCCTTGGTTCGCCCGCGAATGGGGCGAGGTCGGGGCGCGGCGGGAGGACGACGGGACTCATCGCCGGGATCAGACCCCGATGCGCCCCAAAAGCAAAGGGCCGCCCCGAAGGGCGGCCCCGCTGGCCGGAGAGTGGCCGTAGGCTAGACGAAGTTGGCCGAGCTGATCGTGGTGACGTCGGCGATACCGTTCAGGATGACCGAGGCGTCCGCCGTGCCGTCCCCGTCGAAGTCCGCGAAGACCACCACGTTGGCGCCGGCGTCAGCGGCGAAGTAGAGCACGGTGCCGTTCATCGCCGTGTTCGCCGCTGCAAGGGCTGTGGCGTAGTCCGTGGTCGCCGCGTCTTCACCGTAGTTGGTCACCGAGCCTGCCGCCATGCTTCCGAAGTCGAAGGTGTCGACGGCGTTCCAGTTGTTGATCTGGTCGGCCGTGCCGGCGGTGATGCCGTTATCGCCGCTGGCGAAGACGAAGACGTCGGCGCCGGCGTCGCCGTCCAGGGTGTCCGCGCCGGTCCCGCCATTCAGGGTGTCGGTGCCGAGGGCGCCCCCATTGAGGCTGTCCGCCCCGGCGGCGCCGACCACGGTGTCGTTGCCGTCGCCGCTGCTGATCGTGTCGGTCCCGGCGCCACCGGTGATGGTGTCGGCGTCCGCGCCGGAGGTGACGGTGCCGCCGCCGTCCCCGGTGGTGATCGAGTTGGCCCCGGCCCCGGCGGCGATGCTGTCGGCGCCCGAACCGGCGACGATGGTGTCGGCCCCGGTGCCGCCGGTGATGGTGTTGGCCCCGTCGCCGGCCGTGACGCTGTTGGCCCCGTCGCCGGTGGTGATCGCGTCGGCGCCCGTGCCGCCGGTGATGGTGTCGTTGCCGCCCAGCGTCGTGGCGCTGTTGCTGCCATCGCCGGTGGTGATCGAGTTGTTCCCGGCGCCGCCCGTGATGGTGTCGGCGCCCGCGCCGCCGGTGATGGTGTCGTTGCCGACCGTGCCGTTCAGGGTGTTGGCTCCGTCGCCGCCGCTGATGCTGTTATCGCCAGCCGCGCCGGTGATCGAATCCTGCCCGGCGCCGCCGGTGATGGTGTCGTTGTCGGCCCCGCCCGTGGCGTTGTTGGTGCCATCGCCCAGGGTGATGGAGTTGTTTCCGTCCCCGCCGACGACGGTGTCGTGGCCCGCGCCGGAGGTGATGGTGTCGGCCACCAGGCCGCCGGTCAGGCTGTTGTTGCCCGCGCCGGCCGAGATGCTGTTGAGCCCGGCTCCGGAGTCGATGGTATCGGCGCCCGAACCGGCGACGATGGTGTCGGCCCCGGTGCCGCCGGTGAGGCTGTTGTCGCCGTCGCCGCCGCTCAGGCTGTTGAGGCCCGCGCCGCTGGCGAGGGTGTCGTTCCCGTCACCGCCGCTGATGGTGTCGTCGCCCCCGCCGGTGGTCAGGCTGTCATTGCCGGCCCCGCCATCGGCGATTGAGGACAACGTCAGGCCAGCGCCGGCAAGACGGTCGTCGCCGTCGCCGGCGGTCAGCTGGATGCGGCCGGTTGAGCCACCGACACTGTCGTTCCCGGCCCCGGTGTCCACCAGGTCCAGGCCGGCCCCGGTGGTCACGCTGTCGGCGCCGTCGCCGGAGCTGACGGTGTCGTTGCCGCCGGCGGTGACGATGATGTCGGCGCCGGTGGTGGAGGTGACGGAGTTGTTGCCCGCGCCTGCGTCGATGTCGTTGGCGCCCGCGCCGGCCGTGACCGTGTCGTTGCCGCCGACCAGGGTGATGTCGTCGACCCCCGAGCCGCCGGTGACGGAGTTGTTGCCGCCCGAGTCGCTCAGGGTGTTGGTCCCGTCACCGAGCTCGACAGTGTCGGCCGAGGCGCCGGAGCTCACCGAGTCGTCGCCGGCCCCCAGGGAAATCACCGTGCCGTCGACCGAGGTGACGCTGTCCGCGCCCGCGCCGCCGGTCACCTGGCCGCCGCCGGCCATGGTGACGGTGTTGGACCCGTCGCCGGTGGTGATGGTGTCGGTGCCCGCGCCGCTGTTGATGCTGTCCGTGCCCGACCCGCCGACGATGACGTCGTCGCCGCCGAGGGTGGTGGAGGAGTTGTCGCCGGTCCCGAGGTCGATCGAGTTATTGCCCGCGCCGGCGATCACGACGTCATTGCCCGCGCCGCCAGTGATGGTGTCGGACCCGGTGGTCGAGGTGATGTTGTCGTCGCCGTCGTCGCCGGTGATGTTGTTGGCGCCCGCGCCAGCGGTGATCGTGTCGGCGCCGGCGCCGCCGGTGACGGTGTCGTTGCCGGCCGTCGAGATGGACGAATCGGCGCCCGCGCCGAGGCTGATGATGTTGTTCCCGTCGCCGGCGTCGACGTCGTCGTCCTCGGATCCGGCGTCGATGGTGTCGGCCCCGGTCGTGGAGGTGATGGTGTCGTCGCCCGCGCCGCCGTTCAGGCTGTCATTGCCGCCGGCGCCGCCGTTCAGGCTGTCCAACCCGTCCTGGCCGTCGAGCGTATCGCTGCCGGTTCCGCCGGTGACATTGTCATCGCCCAGGTTGCCGAGCATGTAGTCGCCGCCCGTGCCGCCGGTGATGGTGTCGTTGCCCTGGCCGCCGAGCAGCAGGTCGCCCAGCGCGCTGCCGGTGATGCTGTCGTTACCGAGGTTGCCCTGGGCGAACTGGCGGACATCGGCGCTGGTGCCGACGCCGACGTCGATGTTGTCGTCGCCCTGGCCGCCGTAGATGACGTCGTAGCCCTCGCCGCCGTTCAGCGTGTCGGCGCCCTGGTTGCCCTGAAGGACGTCGTCGCCGGCGAGGCCGGTCAGACTGTCGTCGCCGAGGCCGCCGTACATGCCGTCGGCGCGGGCCGTGCCAGCCGTGGCCTGGCTGGAGGTTTCGCCGGCCCACAGCAGCGAGCCGTCGGGGAACACCGCGTCGAGTTCACCGCGGTAGCCGCCCGGATCCACGAAGGTCACCACCCGGCCCAGGCCGGTGAGGTTGATGTAGTCTGGCGTGCTGAGCGTGAAGGGGACGAACTGCACAGAAACCTGCGAGGCCGTGGCCGTCGTGGTCGTGAAGATGAGCCGATCGGCCGCCGTGTAGGCGAGCGCCTGAGCGGCGGTGATTTCTTCAAAGATATAGGTGGCCACTGTGGAGTTCCCCGCTGCGAATCAGCACGACCCTGAACTTAGGGTATTGCCATTTTCTTGCTTAGGTTAGCCGCCCGGAGAGCCTGAGCAAGAAGTCTTTGCTTTCGATGGATTATTTTCGCGCGTCATGGCGCCGCAGGACCTCCGCGGCGGCCCGGTCGGTCTCCCGCAAAGGGGGATAAACCCAGCTCGAAAGCTCGCCAGCGAATCGCCGGGTGATTCGGCGGGCTTCCAGGTCGGCGTGGAAGCGCCGGAGCCGAGGGCCTCCACGGCCCGCCATCGGCAGGATGAAGACGGGCTTGCCGGTCCCGGCCGCGTCGGCGGCGAGGTTGGTGGAGTCCTCGGTCACCAGGATGTGGTCGGCGGCGGCCAGGAAGGCGAAGTAGGGGTTCTCGCCCCCGCCGTCCCAGATCAGACCAGGCAAGGCGGACAGCCGCGCGCGCATGGCCTCGGCGGCGGCCGGCGGCGTGCGGCGGGTGAAGCTGACCAGCACCGAGCCCCCGATGGCCTGCACGGCCTTGGCCACCTGGTCCGCCAGTCGGGCCGCGTGGGCGGTCGGCAGGGCGAAGGCCCGGGACCGGCCGCCAACGATCAGCGCCACGCGGGGGTGCGGGAGGGAGGCGAGGCGGTCGGCGAACCGCGCCAGTTCCGCGGCGAGGCGGGCCTCGGTCAGCCGATTGGGCGCGCCGACGAGGGGCAGGACATCGGGACCGACAAGGCCATCGTGCTCCGGCGGGATCACCAGGTCGAAGGGGGCCAGGCCGGTGCGGGGATCCTGGGTCTGCACCACCAGGGTGGCGCCGGCGCTCCAGAGACGAACGCGGGTGGAGAGCGGCAGCGTGGCGCGACCCGCGGCGATCCAGATGTCCGGCCAGGGCGGGGCGATGGCGGCGCCGGCCCGCGCCCACGGAGGGATCAGCCGCCAGGGAAGCCGGCCAAGGCCCGCCCTCCAGCCGATCCGCTTGACGACGATATTGGCGGGTCGGAGACGGGCCACGGCCTCGGCCAGGCCCAGGACCTGGGCCTCAATGCCGGCGCGGCCGTCCGAAACGGCCCAGATGGTGAGTGCGTCTGAGGTCCCTCCCGGGATCAGACCCACTCCACCTTGGTGATCTCGTAGGCCTTGACGCCGCCGGGGGTGTTCACTTCCACCAGGTCGCCGGCTTCCTTGCCGATGATGGCGCGGGCGATCGGCGAGGTGATCGAGACACGGCCGGCCTTCACGTCGGCTTCGTGCTCGCCGACGATCTGGTAGCGCGCCTCTTCCTCGGTGTCCTCGTCCACCAGGGAGACCGTGGCCCCGAACTTGATCTGGCTGCCGGAAAGCTTGCCGACCTCGATCACCTGGGCGCGGGCCATCTTGTCCTCGATCTCGGCGATCTGGCCTTCGATCCAGCCCTGCCGGTCCTTGGCGGCGTGGTACTCGGCGTTCTCGGACAGGTCGCCATGCAGGCGTGCTTCGCCGATCGCGGCGATCACCGCCGGTCGCTCCACCGTCTTCAAACGCCTAAGCTCTTCGTCGAGGGCCTTATAGCCCTCGGCGGTCATCGGGACTTTTTCCATCGTGACTCGAAGTTCGCCCTGTGATCTTCCCTCGGAACCGGCCGCGGGCGGAGGCGTCCGGGGGCGAAAAGTCTAGAATTTTGCGCTGCAAAATTCAAGTGCGCAGGTTGATCAGGCGCTTTCGCTGACAATCGCCCCCTGCAACTCGCCCGGTTCGGGGGGTTCGAAGACCCCTTCGATGAAGTCGAACATGTCCGGCGGGACCTCGATGGCGAAGTTCTCACCGCGGATCACGTTGCGCTCGGCGACCCGCGCCCGGCGGGCCTCGGCGGACGCGGTGACGAAATGGAATTGCAGCGGCAGGCCCGAAGCCTCGGCGATCTCGCGCACCCGCGCGCGGTCGGCGCGGCGCATGAGGCCGATGTCGAATATCACCGAAGTCCCGGCCGCCAGGACGCCGGCCGCTGTGGACCAGATCTGGGCCTCGCACCGGCCGACCCGCTCGATCATCCACTCGTATTCGAGCGGCTGGGGCATGTCGGGGGCGAACAGCCGCGCCATCCAGTCGTCGAGGATGAACGCAACGGCGCCCTCGCGCCTGGCGAAGGCGTGGGCATAGGTCGTCTTACCGGCCCCTGACGGGCCGAAGATCACGTGCAAGATGGCGGACATGGCCCGTCGCTTAACTCGACGGGCCGTCCGATGCTACTGCAGATACTTCGGCGTGCCGTCGCCGCCGCTCATGACGCCGATGATCAGGCCGATGGCCAGCAGTACGACGGCGATAACCATGGCGTAGCCCAGCAAGCCCTCGAAGCGCTCGGCCAGGTGCCGAGGCTTGTGGTGGACTTCGCCGTGATGCGACTCGGTATGCATAATGCTTCCTCGCAATCTGTTGTGGACGTCATGCGTTCCACGCCGGAGTGCGGCAGACGCCAGAGGCGTCCCCGGAAGTTTTTGGGCCGCCGGGGGCGCCCTTGCCGCCTGTCTCAGTCAGGCGATGCGGAGAGCTTGCTCCCGGATAGACGAACGGTCAATTAACGGTTGCGCTTTTTGGCAACGCTCGCCCTCCCGCGCTCTGTTTCGCGGAGGAGCGGCGAAGGTGGCTAGGCGTAGCTCTGCAGGGGCCGCACCTCGAGGGGGGCCTGGGCGGTGGCGACGATGGCCCGGGCGGCCGCCAGGGCGCCGGCGGCGGTGGTGAAGTAGGGAATCTTCATCATCAGGGCGCTGCGGCGGATCTCGAAGGAGTCCAGCAGCGACTGTTTGCCCTCGGTGGTGTTGAAGACCAGCTGCACCTCGCCGTTCTTCATGGCGTCGACGACGTGCGGGCGGCCCTCCAGCACCTTCTTGACCAGCTCGACCTTCAGGCCCTGGCCGGCGAGGAAATCGGCCGTCCCGGCGGTGGCGAGCACGCGGAAGCCCTCGCCCAACATCAGGCGCACGGGCTCGACGATCCAGTCCTTGTCGGCGTCGCGCACCGAGACGAAGACGCAGCCCTTGGCGGGCAACACCGTGCCGCCGCCGAGCTGGGCCTTGGCGAAGGCCCGGGCGAAGGCGGGGCCCGGGCTCTCGCCGGGCCGGATCCAGTCCAGGCCCATGACCTCGCCAGTGGAGCGCATTTCCGGGCCCAGGATGGTGTCGACACCGGCGAAGCGGGCGAAGGGGAACACCGCCTCCTTCACCGCGACGTGGTCGTAGGGCCGGTCGGTCAGGCCGAATTCGCTGAGCTTCCTGCCCGCCATCAGCTTGGCGGCGATGGCGGCGACCGGTTGGCCGATGGTCTTGGCCACGAAAGGCACGGTGCGGCTGGCGCGCGGATTGACCTCGAGGACGTAGATCCTCGGGCTGGCGCTGTGCGGCTCCTCGATGGCGAACTGCACGTTCATCAGGCCACGCACCTGAAGGGCCTTGGCCATGGCCTCGGTCTGGCGCTTCAGCTCGGCGATGGTCTCGGGCGTCAGGGAGAAGGGCGGCATGGAGCAGGCGGAATCGCCGGAGTGCACGCCGGCCTCCTCGATGTGCTCCATGACGCCCGCGACGAACACCTGCCCGTCGTCGTCGCAGAGGGCGTCCACGTCCACCTCGGTGGCTCTGGAGAGGTACTGGTCGATCAGGACGGGGCTGTCGCCGCTCACCTGGACGGCGGTGGTGATGTAGCGCTCGAGCTGCTCGTCGTCGCGGACGATCTCCATGGCCCGGCCTCCCAGGACGTAGGAGGGACGGATCACCACCGGATAGCCGACCTTGTGCGCGCCCGCGAAGGCCTCGTCGCGGGAGCGGGCGATGGCGTTCACCGGCTGGGCGATCTTCAGCTTGTGGAGCAGCTGCTGGAAGCGCTCGCGGTCCTCGGCCAGGTCGATGGCGTCGGGGCTGGTGCCGAGGATCGGGATGCCGGCCTCTTCCAGGGCCGCGGCCAGCTTCAGCGGCGTCTGACCGCCGAACTGGACGATCACGCCGAGCAGTTCGCCCTTGGACTGCTCGACGGCGATCAGCTCCAGGACATCCTCGGCCGTCAGCGGCTCGAAATAGAGGCGGTCGGAGGTGTCGTAGTCGGTGGAGACCGTCTCCGGATTGCAGTT
>CANJRI010000062.1 GCA_947476555.1 Caulobacteraceae bacterium | reverse complement strand
GAGGGCTTCCATCTTCTGGACCTGGGCGAGCTGCTGGTGGGCTTTCTGCAGCTTCAGCTGCGCGTCGCGGCGCTCCGTGATGTCCCGGGTGATCTTGGCGAAACCGACCAGTTGGCCGGTCTCGTCGCGGATCGCGTCGATGACGACGCTGGCCCAGAACATCTCGCCGTTCTTCTTCACCCTCCATCCCTCGGCCTCGTATCGACCCTCCCTGAGGGCTATGCCCAGGGCCCGCATGGGCGCCCCGGAGGCCCGGTCGATGTCGGTATAGAACCGTGAGAAATGCTGTCCGACGATCTCGTCAGCGGCGTAGCCCTTGATGTGCTGGGCGCCCGCGTTCCAGTTGGTCACGATGCCGTTGGGGTCGAGCATGTAGAGGGCGTAGTCGGTGACGCCGGACACCAGCAGGCGGAACTGGCGTTCGCTCTCCCGCAGGTCGTTCTCGGCCTCACGCCGTTCGGACACGTCGCGGGTGATCTTGGCGAAGCCGATCAGGCGTCCTTCGTCGTCGCGGACCGCGTCGATGACGACGCTTGCCCAGAAACGCCCGCCGTCCTTGCGCACTCGCCAGCCTTCGGCCTCGTGGCGGCCTTCCGTGTGGGCGGCTTCCAGGGCCTGCGCCGGCAACCCGGCCTTGCGGTCTTCCGGTGTGTAGAACTGGCTGAAGTGACGGCCGATGATTTCGTCGGCCTTGTAGCCCTTGATCCGCTCGGCGCCGCGGTTCCAGCTGGCCACGGTGCCGTTCACATCGAGCATGTAGATGGCGTAGTCGATCACCCCTTCGACGAGCAGCCGGAAGCCCTGCTCGCTATTGAGCAGGGCGCGGTTCTCCTGCTCCTTGGGTATATCGGACTGCAGCTCGACCCCCGCGTACGCGCACCTATTCCCAACCGTTAACGTGGCCCTTCGTCAATCGTTCCATGCGCGCCGCCGTTGCGCAGGAGCCGGGCGGCGGCTATCTGCTCGCCCCGATCTTCCGCCCTCAGACAGAGTGAGCCGACGCCCCATGGCGCAGCAGTACATTTTCCAGATGCAGGGCCTGACCAAGGCCTATCCCGGCGCGCCCAAGAAGCTGTTCGAGAACATCTGGCTCTCCTTCTACTCCGACGCCAAGATCGGCGTGGTCGGCGTCAACGGCTCGGGCAAGTCGTCCCTGCTTAAGATCATGTCCGGCCTGGACAAGGATTTCACCGGCGAGGCCTTCGCCGCCGACGGCATCAAGCGCGGCTACCTGGAACAGGAGCCGCAGCTGGACGAGAAGCTCGACGTCTGGGGCAACGTCATCTCGTGGTGCGAAGAGAAGCAGATCTTCGACAAGTACAACGCCGTCGCGGCTCAGCTGGGAGAGGACTACTCCGACGAGCTGATGGAGGAGATGACCGCCCTTCAGGAGAAGATCGACGCCGGCGACCTGTGGGACATCGACAGCCGCATCGAGATGGCCATGGACGCCCTGCGCTGCCCGCCCAACGACTGGCCGGTGGACAAGCTCTCCGGCGGCGAGAAGCGCCGTGTGGCCTTGGCTCGCCTGCTGCTTGCCAAGCCCGACATGCTGCTCCTCGACGAGCCGACCAACCACCTGGACGCTGAGAGCGTCGCCTGGCTGCAGCACCACCTGGAAGCCTTCCCGGGCTGCGTGATCCTGGTCACCCACGACCGCTACTTCCTGGATCAGGTGACCAAGTGGACGCTGGAGCTGGATCGCGGGAAGGGCCTGCCGCACGAGGGTAACTACTCCTCGTGGCTGGAGGCCAAGACCAAGCGCCTGGCGCAGGAAGAGCGCGAGGAGACCGGCAAGAAGCGCACCATCGAGCGCGAGTTGGCCTGGGTGCGCTCCTCGCCCTCGGCCCGGCGCACCAAGTCCAAGGCCCGCCTGGCCGCCTTCGACCAGCTGCAGAACGCCGCCGACAACGCCAAACAGACCTTCGCCCAGATTCAGATTCCGCCCGGTCCGCGTCTCGGGAGCCTGGTCATCGAGGTCCAGGGGCTGGAGAAGGAATACGGCGATAAGGTCCTGTTCAAGGACCTCTCCTTCAAGCTGCCGCCGGGCGGCATCGTCGGCGTGATCGGCCCCAACGGCGCCGGCAAGTCGACGCTGTTCAAGATCATCACCGGCCAGGAAACCCCCGACCAGGGCGCGGTCCGCCTTGGTGAGACGGTGAAGCTGGCCTACGTCGACCAGAGTCGAGACACCCTCGATCCCGCCAACAACGTCTGGCAGGAGATCTCCGGCGGCCTGGACGTGATGAAGGTCGGCGCCCGAGAGATCCCGTCGCGGGCCTATGTCGGCTCCTTCAACTTCAAGGGCGCAGATCAGCAGAAGAAGGTCGGCCTGCTCTCAGGGGGCGAGCGCAACCGCGTGCACCTGGCCAAGACCCTGGCCGCCGGCGGCAACGTCCTGATGCTCGACGAGCCCACCAACGACCTGGACGTGGAGACCCTTGGCGCCCTGGAAAGCGCCCTGGAGGATTTCCCCGGCTGCGCCGTGGTCATCAGCCACGACCGCTTCTTCCTCGACCGCCTGGCGACCCACATCCTGTCCTTCGAGGGCGACAGCAAGGTCGAGTGGTTCGAGGGCAACTTCGAAGCCTACGAAGACGACAAGAAGCGCCGCCTCGGCTCCGACAGCCTGATCCCCCACCGGATCAAGTTCCAGAAGTTCACGCGGTAGGAAGCGGCAGCTTTTCAGAGACTTAAGGCCAAGCTCGGTCATCTTCCAGTCATCTTGCGACGTATAAACGCGCGCTCCTTTCGGGGGCGTGCGCGCCTCCGTTTGCATGGGCGTAGGCGAGGCGATGGGCGTTTTCACGGGTACGGCGGGCGCGGACACCCTCAACGGCGGCGCCGAGGCCGACACGCTCCGCGGCGAGGCGGGGAACGACCGGCTGTTCGGTCAGGAGGGCGCCGATCTGCTGATCGGTGGGCCGGGCGACGATCTCATGGACGGCGGCGCCGTCGCCCCGGTGTCCGGCGCTCAGTGGGATCCGCTCACCGGCCCGGCCTGGACCGATCCGTTCACCGGCTCCAACGCCATCAGCTACGAGGGCGCGGCCCAGGGGGTCGCCGTATCGCTGGCCCTCACCGGCGCGCAGGACATGGGCGAGGGTCTCGACACCTTGCTCAACGCCCAGCAGCTCTGGGGCTCGTCGTTCGCCGATAGGCTGACCGGCGATGACCTCCGCAATCGCCTCTACGGCTACGCTGGAGACGACACGCTCTCGGGCCTGGGCGGCGACGACATCCTGGCGGCCCAGGGCGGCGCCGACCTCGTCGTCGGCGGTGACGGGAACGACTGGCTCACCGGCGGCTACGTCACCGATCCGCGCATGGCGGGGGCGGGCGACAACACCCTGATGGGCGGGGCGGGGAACGACACGTTGATCGGCGCCGACGGCGCCGACCTCCTGGAAGGCGGTGACGGGAACGACAACCTGCGCGATCTCGGCGGCCACTTCATCAGCGAGTCCGGCTATGACATCGGCTGGGTCTCGGTCGGCAACCGGCTGCGCGGCGGGGCCGGCGACGACCGCATCGAGGCCAGCATCTTCGACGCCGAGGTCGACGGCGGCGATGGGAACGACTTCATCCACATCGGCCGGCCCTACTACGACCAGTGGGACGACCCCCAGGTCCTGCTCACTGTCACCGCCGGGGCCGGAAACGACCGCATCGAGGTCGGCGGCTTCAACGAGACTGACCGCATCGTCATCGACGGGGGCGCGGGCGAGAACAGCCTCTGGCTGCGTGACTGGCGCATCCCCGATATCTGGCTCAACCAGGACCATGCGGGTCCCGGCGTCGTCGCCCTTGGCTTCCGGACCGTGGACTTTGACCAGACCACCGCCCGCCTGCACGGCGGCGATGCCGCCGAGGTGTTCAACGGCAACTACTGGGCGGACTGGATCGAGGCCGGCGGTGGCGACGACCTGGTGGTGGCCGACATCCCGGATTGGACGGTCGGCGGCCGGCCCTGGGGCGGCGCGGACTCGGTCTGGGGCGGCGACGGGAACGACACGCTCGCAGGCCTCGCGGACCAGGACTTCCTGCGCGGCGACGCGGGGAACGACTCCCTGTCCGGCGGCGAGGCCTTCGATGACCTGCACGGGAACATGGGCGACGACACCGTCTCCGGCGGCGAGGGCGGCGACTGGGTGGTGGGCGGCAAGGACCAGGACCGCCTCTCGGGCGAGGCGGGCGGCGACGTGGTCCTCGGCAACCTCGGTCACGACACGGCCGATGGCGGGGCGGGGAACGACATCGTCCGCGGCGGCCAGGGCGACGATGTCGTCGTCGGCGGCGACGGCGACGACTGGCTCAGCGGCGACCTCGGGACCGACATCCTCACCGGCGGCGCCGGCGCCGATGTCTTCCACGCCTGGCAGGTCTCGGGCGCGGACCGGGTGACGGACTTCAACGCCGCCGAAGGCGACCGGGTGTACCTGCTGCAGGGAACGGTCTACACCGTCGTCCAGTCGGGCGCGGACGCCGTGCTGGACTTCGGCGGAGGCCACCAGCTCACCCTCACCGGGGTCCAATCGACCTCGCTTTCCGCGGGCTGGATCTTCGGGGCCTGACCCTTCCTGCTTCTTGACATAAAGACATAAAGATATCTTTATACCGCCGATGAAGCTCTCGGCGGATCGGGCTGTTGAGGTGTTGCGCGCGGCCGGCGAGCCGACGCGCCTGCGCATCCTCGCGCTCCTGGCCCGCGAGGAGTTGGCGGTGCTGGAGCTGTGCCGCGTTCTCGACCAGAGCCAGCCGCGCGTCTCGCGGCACCTGAAGCTGTTGGCCGAGGCGGGGCTCGTGGAGCGGTTCCCGGACGGCGCCTGGGTGTTCTACCGCCTGACCGGCGGGGGAGAGGCCGGCGATCTGGCGTCCGAGATCCTGGCGCGCACCGACGGCGCCGATCCCGTCTTCCTGCGCGACGCCGACCGGCTGGTGGCCGTGCAGGCCGAGCGCGCCGCCGAGGCCGACGCTTACTTCGCCCGCAACGCCGCCCGCTGGGACGAGATTCGCTCGCTCTATGTCTCCGACACGGCGGTGGAAGTCGCGATCCTCGAGGCCGCCGGCCCGGGCCCGTTCCGCCGGCTGGTGGATCTGGGCAGCGGGACCGGCCGGATGCTGAAGCTGCTGGGCCCGCGCGCCGAGCATTGCCTGGGCCTGGACCTCTCCCAGCAGATGCTGAACATCGCCCGCAGCGAAGTCGTCCAGTCGGGCCTGGAACGCTGTGAGCTCCGCCACGGCGACATATTCGCCACCCGCTTGCCCGAGGCCAGCGCCGACCTGGTGGTGGTCCATCAGGTGCTGCATTACCTCGGCGATCCGGGCGCCGCCGTACGGGAGGCCGCCCGCATCACGGCCCCGGGAGGGAGCCTGATCATTGTGGACTTCGCGCCGCACGCCCTGGAGTTCCTGCGCGAGCAGCATCAGCATCGGCGACTGGGCTTCTCCGATCGGGAGATCACCCGGTGGCTGGCCGAAGGAGGCCTGAAGGACGTCTCCGTCGCCGCGCTCCCGCCGACTCGCGAGGGCGGCCTTACCGTCAAGATCTGGACCGCCCAATGACCGCCTTCGGCCCCGTGGCCCGCGCCGGCGCCGGCGCAGCGCCGGCCCCCAACGTCTCCTTCGAGTTCTCCCCGCCCAAGACCCCCGAGGCGGAGGAAAACCTGTGGGCGGCGATCCGCCGGCTGGAGCCGCTGAATCCGTCCTTCGTGTCGGTGACCTATGGCGCCGGCGGCTCGACCCGCGACCGCACCCACCGAACGGTCACGCGGATGCTCACCGAGACGACGCTGAAGCCCGCCGCGCACCTCACCTGCGTCGAGGCCTCGCGCGCCGAGGTGGACGAGGTGATCCGCGAGTACTGGGCGGCCGGGATCCGGCACATCGTCGCCCTGCGCGGCGACCCGCCGGGCCAGATCGGGGGCGCCTATACGCCGCGTCCGGACGGCTACGCCAACGCCACCGAGCTGACCGCCGGCATCCGGGCTATCGCGCCGTTCGAGGTGAGCGTCGGGCTCTATCCGCAGGTGCATCCGGAGAGCCCGTCGGTCGACCACGACATCGACGTGCTGAAGGCCAAGGTGGATGCAGGCGCGACACGCGCGATTACGCAGTTCTTTTATGACCGGGATTCTTTCCTGCGTTTTCACGACCGGGTGCGGAAGGCGGGCGTCACGATCCCGATCTCGCCGGGGATCATGCCGGTGACCAACTATGCTGGCCTGAAGAAGATGGCCGGGCCGATCGGGATCGAGTTGCCGGGCTGGCTGGGCAATCTGTTCGAGGGGTTGGAGAAGGACGTCGAGACCCGGCGGTTGATCGCGGCCTCCGTCGCCGCCGAGATGTGCGCCAGCCTCGCCGAGGAGGGCTTCTCCGATTTCCATTTCTACACGTTGAACCGGGCGGACCTGACCTACGCCATCTGCCGGGTGCTGGGAGTGCGCGAACAATGACCCGGACCGAACGCATCGCCGCCCTGAAGGCCGCCGCGAAGGAACGCGTGCTGGTGCTTGACGGCTCGTGGGGGGTGATGATCCAGAAGCGCGGCCTGGCCGAAGCCGACTACCGCGGCGAGCGGTTCAAGGACGCGCCAGGGCAGCTGAAGGGCAACAACGACCTGCTATGCCTGACGCGGCCGGATATCATCACCGATCTGCACATGGCCTATTACGAGGCGGGCGCAGATATATCTGAAACTAATACCTTCTCCGCCACTTCGATCGGGCAGGCGGAGTACGAGTGCCAGTCGGCGGTCTGGGACATCAACTACGAGGGCGCGAAGCTGGCGCGGGCGGCGGCGGATCGGTTCACCGACCGGCAGCGGTTCGTGGCCGGGTCGATCGGGCCGCTGCCGGTGATGCTGTCGATGAGTTCGGACGTGAACGATCCGGGCGCGCGCAAGGTGACCTTCGAGCAGGTCTACGCGGCCTACGCCGAGCAGGTGCGGGCGCTCTACGACGGCGGGGTGGACTTGTTCCTGATCGAGACCATCACCGACACCCTGAACTGCAAGGCGGCGATCAAGGCGATCCTGGACCTCGAGGATCAGGGGCTGGAGAAGCTCCCGATCTGGATCAGCGGGACGATCACCGACCGGTCAGGGCGGACCTTGTCCGGCCAGACGGTGGAGGCGTTCTGGAACTCGGTGCGGCACGCCAAGCCGTTCGCGGTGGGCCTCAACTGCGCCCTGGGGGCGGAGCTGATGCGGCCGCACATCGCCGAGCTGTCGCGGGTGGCCGATACGCTGGTGAGCGCCTATCCCAACGCCGGCCTGCCCAACGCCATGGGCGAGTACGACGAGACCCCCGACCAGACCGGCCACGCCCTGCACGAATGGGCGGAGGACGGCATCGTCAACATCCTGGGCGGCTGCTGCGGCACCACGCCGGACCACATCCGCCACGTGGCGGACGCGGTGCGCGGGCTGAAGCCGCGCCAGGTCCCCGAGCGTCCCACGGCCATGCGGCTGGCCGGGCTGGAGCCCTTCGAGCTTGTCTAGACCCATCTTCGTAAACGTCGGCGAGCGGACCAACGTCACCGGCTCGGCCAAATTCCGGAAGCTGGTGGCGGACGGGGATTATCCGGCGGCGCTCAGCGTGGCGCGGCAGCAGGTGGAGGCTGGCGCCCAAGTCATCGACATCAACATGGACGAGGGGCTGCTCGACAGCGTCAAGGCCATGAAAACATTTCTGAATCTGGTGGCGGCCGAGCCGGACATCGCGCGCGTCCCTATCATGATCGATAGCTCCAAGTGGGAGGTGATCGAGGCCGGGCTGCGGTGCGTGCAGGGCAAGCCGATCGTCAACTCGATCTCCATGAAGGAGGGCGAGGAGAAGTTCGTCGAGCAGGCCAAGGCGTGCCTCAGGTACGGCGCCGCGGTCGTCGTGATGGCCTTCGACGAGGTGGGCCAGGCGGACACGGCGGACCGCAAGGTGGAGATCTGCCGGCGGGCCTACAGGATCCTCACCGAGCAGGTGGGCTTCCCGCCTGAGGACATCATCTTCGACCCCAACATCTTCGCCGTGGCGACCGGCATCGAGGAGCACGACAACTACGCGGTGGACTTCATCGAGGCCACGGCGCGGATCAAGGCCGAGCTGCCGCACGCGCGGATCAGCGGCGGGGTCTCGAACGTCAGCTTCTCGTTCCGCGGCAACGAGCCGGTGCGGCGGGCGATCCACTCGGTGTTCCTCTACCATGCCATCGCTGCGGGCATGGACATGGGCATCGTCAACGCCGGGGATTTGCCGGTCTACGACAACATCCCGGCCGAGCTGCGCGAGGCGGTGGAGGACGTGATCCTCAACCGGCCACAGCGGCTGCCAAATCTCACCAACACCGAGCGGCTCGTGGAGCTGGCGCCCAAGTACAAGGGCGGCAAGTCCGAGCAGAAGGGCCCCGACCTCACCTGGCGCGAGAACCCGGTGGAGACGCGGCTGGCCCACGCCCTGGTGCACGGGATCACCGAGTTCATCGAGGTCGACACCGAGGAGGCGCGCCTGGCGGCCGCCCGGCCGTTGCACGTGATCGAAGGCCCGCTGATGGACGGCATGAACGTGGTCGGCGACCTGTTCGGCGCGGGCAAGATGTTCCTGCCGCAGGTGGTGAAGTCGGCCCGGGTGATGAAGCAGGCGGTGGCCTGGCTGATGCCGTTCATGGAGGCCGAGAAGGACGGCGGCGGGCGCGAGGCGGCCGGCAAGATCCTGATGGCCACCGTCAAGGGCGACGTCCACGACATCGGCAAGAACATCGTGGGCGTGGTCCTGCAGTGCAACAACTACGACGTGATCGACCTGGGCGTCATGGTCCCGGCCGACCGCATCCTGGACGAGGCCATCGCCCACAATTGCGACATGGTGGGGCTCTCCGGCCTGATCACCCCCAGCCTCGACGAGATGGTGTTCGTGGCCTCGGAGATGGAGCGGCGGGGCATGACCATGCCGCTGCTGATCGGGGGCGCCACCACCTCCAAGACCCACACGGCGGTGAAGATCGCGGGGAAGTATCCCAGCGGCGGCGGGGCGACCTATGTGCTGGACGCCAGCCGGGCGGTGGGGGTGGTGCAGGGGCTGATGGAGCCGGCTTCGCGCAAGGCGGCGCTGGCTACAACCCACCTCGAATACGAAAAAGTTCGCGAGCAGTTCGCCAGGGGCCAGGGCGCCCGCGCCCGCTCGCCCCTGAAGGACGCCCGGGCCAACGCCTACGCCATCGACTGGTCGCTCTATGACCCGCCGCAGCCGAGCTTTTCAGGCACGCGGACCTTCGCGCCCTACGACCTGCCGGAGCTGGTGCGCCACATCGACTGGACGCCGTTCTTCGCCTCCTGGGAGCTGGTGGGCCGCTTCCCCGACATCCTCACCGACGACGTGGTGGGCAAGGCCGCCACCGACCTCTACGCCGACGCGCAACGAATGCTGGCCCGCATCGTCCAGGAGGGCTTGCTGGAGGCCCGCGGCGTGGTGGGCTTCTGGCCGGCCAACGCCGACGGCGACGACGTGGTGGTGTGGGCGGACGAGGCGCGCACCCAGGAGCTGGCCCGGCTGCACACCCTGCGCCAACAGATGATCAAGACCGGGGCCGACAAATCGAACCTGGCGCTGGCCGATTTCATCGCCCCGGTGGGGTCAGGCAAGGCCGACTGGATCGGCGGCTTCGCCGTCACCGCCGGCCACGGGGAGATGGCGCTGGCCAAACAGTTCAAGGCCGCCGGCGACGACTATTCCGCGATCCTCGCCAGCGCCCTAGCCGACCGGCTGGCGGAGGCCTTCGCCGAGGCCCTGCACCGGCGCGTGCGGACCGAGCTGTGGGGCTACGCGCCCGACGAGCCGTTCGATATCGATGCGCTGATCGGCGAGAAATATCGCGGCATCCGCCCGGCCGCCGGCTATCCCGCCCAGCCCGACCATACGGAGAAGGCGGTGCTGTTCCGCCTGCTGGACGCCACGGCGGCGACGGGGATCGAGCTCACCGAGAGCTATGCGATGAACCCGCCGGCCAGCGTGAGCGGCCTCTATTTCGGACACCCCGAGGCGCACTACTTCGGCGTGGGGCGGATCGACCGCGACCAGGTGGAGGACTATGCGCGGCGGAAGGGGTGGGATGTGAGCGAGGCGGAGCGCTGGTTGGGGCCGGTGTTGGCGTACTGAGGCTTGGTCGCCCTAGTCGCTTCGTGCGTACAACCCGCCTTGAAAGCCGTGGAACGTGCTCCTGATTTCGGCGACGCTCCCCAACGCCTTCATGGCATCGGCCGGAGATCCATATTTCAGCTGTAGCAGTTCAGGCAGCTTGTCGGTGTCCAGTTCGCTTTCGCCCACCTGGACGTACTGCGAGAGGACGAAATCCAGGAACTCCCGCTGGCGCGGTTCGCAGTGGGACAGGATCAAGTCCCGGTTCGCCTCGACCCGCTCCGCGCGCCTTAGCGGCGGGCGCAGGAACGCGATGTAAGACAGCACGTCGAACAGGTCGCTTTCCTGCGCATCGGTCGCGCGGCGGATTGCGTCTAGTTGCTCGCCGCCAAAGCCCCGTTCAGCCAGTCCGCGAATCAAGCCGCGGCGGGTATCCGGCTGGCTCCAGATGGCGCGCAGCTCGTCCTCGTCCTTGAACAGCTCGGGCAGCTTGCCGAACAGGGCCTCGATGAACTGCTGCGCGGAAACCGGTTTGCCGCTGGCGTCCCAGAACGTGGTCGCGCTGATGTGCTGGAAGGTGCGCTCCTTGCCGTCCGCCAGCTTGATGCGCAGCTTCCCCTTCGGCTCTTCGTCATCATCGGGTGGCAGGTCGGTATCGTCGGGCGCCCCGGGTTCCGGCGCCGGGCGCGGCTGGCCCGGAGGTTCCGGTTCCAAGGGCTCGCCGTCCCATTCGGGGTCTTGGAAATGCTCATAGGCCTTCACGAAATCGAGGATCGTGAAGTAGTCCTTGCCCTCGAACAGCCGCGTCCCGCGCCCGATGATCTGCTTGAATTCGATCATCGAATTGACCGGGCGCATCAGCACGATGTTGCGAACGTTGCGGGCATCGACGCCCGTCGAGAGCTTCTGCGAGGTGGTGAGGATCGTCGGGATTGTCTTGTCGTTGTCCTGGAAGGTGCGCAGCCACTGGTCGCCGATCGCGCCGTCCTCGGCCGTCACCCGGACGCAGTAGTTCGGGTTGGCGCTGGTCTTCACCTGGTTGATCAGGTCGCGGACGATGCCGGCGTGTTCCTGGGTCGCGCAGAACACCAGCGTCTTCTCGCGCTGGTCGATCATGCTCATGAAGGTCTTGACCCGATAGGCCTCGCGCTCGCGGATTTCGATTTTCCGGTTGAAGTCGCCTTCCGTGTAGCGCCGCCCGTCCTCGGCCATGCCTTCGAGCACCTGGTCGTCGGCCGTGAAGACGTACTCATCCAGGGTGGTGGCGATCTGGCGAACCTTGAACGGGGTCAAGTAGCCGTCGTTGATCCCCTCCTTCAGGGAGTAGGTGTAAACCGGCTCACCGAAGTATCGGTAGGTATCGACGTTGCTGGTCCGCCTGGGCGTGGCGGTCAGGCCGATCTGCACGGTGGGCGCGAAATATTCGAGGATCGCGCGCCATTCGCTCTCGTCCTTGGCGCCGCCGCGATGGCATTCGTCGATGATGATGCAGTCGAAGAAGTCGGGAGGGTAATCGCCGAAATAGGGCGCGGGCTCGCCCTCGGCGTCGGTCCCGGAGGTGAAGGTCTGAAAGATGGTGAAGAACACGCTGGCGTTCTTCGGCACCGCGCCCTTCTTCTTGATCTCGTCCGGCTTCACCCGCGCCAGGGCGCCGTCGTCGAAGGCGCTGAAGCTGTTGTAGGCCTGATCGGCGAGGATGTTGCGATCGGCCAGGAACAGGATGCGCGGGCGGCGCGTCGGCTCGACACCCGATTTCCAGTCGCCCAGGTTCCAGCGGGCATGGAACAGCTTCCAGGCGATCTGGAAGGCGACGGCGGTCTTGCCGGTGCCGGTGGCGAGCGTCAGCAGAATGCGGTCGCGGTTGTGGCTGATCGCTTCCAGCACGCGTTCGATGGCGTTGTGCTGGTAGTAGCGCGGCTCGAACCGGCCGCCGCTGGTTTCATAGGGAACGGCGGCAAAGCGGTCGCGCCAGGCATTGGCGCTGGCGAAGGTGGCGTCCCACAGGTCCTGCGGTGAGGGGAAGGCGTCGACCAGCGCTTCCGCGCCGGTGTGCATGTCGATCTGGTAGATCTCCTTGCCGTTGGTGGCGAAGGCGAAGCGGGTCAGCAACCGCGTGGCATAGTCCTTCGCCTGCCCGACGCCCTCGGTATAGCTCTTGGTCGCCGCCTTGGCCTCGATCGTCGCCAGCTTGGTGTTGCGATAGACCAGCACATAGTCGCAGCTCAGCGGCTTCGCGCGCTTGCCTTTGCCCATGATCCGCCCCGGCGCGATCATTTCCCGCCGCGTCCGGCTCTCCGCTGCCACGCCCCAACCGGCCTCGCGCAGCGCGGGATCAATCAGTTCAGCGCGGGTTTCGGCTTCATTCATGCGAGGAGGAGTTCCCGCGCGCTGGAAGTGAGTTCATCAGCGAAGACTGTGGCCAAGGTTGATTGCTTTAGCGCGGCGAATTCTGCTGCCTTTGCCCTCTGGATTTCTTCCAGACGGCCTATTTGGTTTGCCAGTTCGTCCAATTCATTGACCAGTCTATGTCGGTCGGCCGGCGGAGGAAGGGGTATTGGAATGTCGTTGAGTGCTTTCTGATTCAACTTTGGCTGGGCCATTCCAATAACCCAAGGCGCAATGGAAATGAAATTGAAGTAATACTCTACAAGGCGCTGCGTCGCGCTGTCCGCAAATTTCAGTACGTGCGCGTGATTGTTTACCCAGCTCTTGCCGCTGATCGAGAAGGCAATGGGATAAGTCCGCATTAGGAGATTGGCACCATCTTCGGAGATCAGGAGCAAATCATGATCGAAAAGATGGTCTCGAACGCTATCAACTGGGCCCGACGCGCCATAATAGGGGACGTCACCCGGAACACGCTCTGATTTGGTGACTGGCCTTCGCTTAGAATCCCAGTTCTCTGAAATTTCAGGGAGTCGATAAGCCGCCCAACCATTGCCGACGTGGTCGAAACGTTCGCGAAAAGCGCGATCGAGCAATTCTCTCGTATTGGCGAGGTTCTTTTCGGCATTGGCAGTTGCGGTAGCGATTGCGGAGAAGGTTTCATCAATTACCGATACAATTAAAAGCTGTTCTTCCGGCGCGGGAAGCGGAACATCAATTGCTTTATAGGCATTGAAATCAAGGTTTCTGATGCCAGTAGAATGACTTTGCATTCGTTCCGTCATGCCGCTGACGTAGCACCAATCCAGAAATTTGATGAGGTACTCGGGGTGGAGTTCCCTTCTGTCTATAACACGCGCGGCGGAGGTGAAGTTACTGAATGAATAAACACCGTCCGCGCGGTCGAAATATACTACGCGTCCGACTGGCTGCT
>CANJRI010000061.1 GCA_947476555.1 Caulobacteraceae bacterium | reverse complement strand
GAACCCGATGGACCTGAAGCGCGGCGTCGACAAGGCGGTCGCCAAGGTTGTCGAAGAGATCAAGAACACCGCCAAGAAGGTCGGCGCCAACTCCGAGATCGCCCAGGTCGGCACCATCTCGGCCAACGGCGACGTCGAGGTCGGCGAGATGATCGCCAAGGCCATGGACAAGGTCGGCAACGAAGGCGTCATCACGGTCGAAGAGGCCAAGACCGCCGAGACCGAGCTGGATGTCGTTGAAGGCATGCAGTTCGACCGCGGCTACCTGTCCCCCTACTTCATCACCAACCCGGACAAGATGATCGTCGAGCTGGAAGAGCCGCTGATCCTGCTGTTCGAGAAGAAGCTCACCTCGCTGCAGCCCCTGCTGCCGGTGCTGGAAGCGGTGGTGCAATCCTCGCGTCCGCTGCTGATCATCGCCGAGGACGTGGAAGGCGAAGCCCTGGCCACCCTGGTGGTCAACAAACTGCGCGGCGGCCTGCGGGTCGCGGCCGTGAAGGCCCCGGGCTTCGGCGATCGCCGCAAGGCCATGCTGGAGGACATCGCGATCCTCACCGGGGGCACGCTGATCTCCGAGGATATCGGCATCAAGCTCGAGAACGTGACCCTCGACATGCTCGGCAAGGCCAAGAAGGTGACCATCAACAAGGATGACACCACCCTGGTGGACGGCGCCGGCGAAAAAGACGCCATCGCCGGCCGCGTCGCCCAGCTGAAGAAGCAGATCGAGGACACCACCTCCGACTACGACAAGGAAAAGCTGCAAGAGCGCCTGGCGAAGATCGCCGGCGGTGTTGCGGTGATCCGCGTCGGCGGGGCCACCGAGGTCGAGGTGAAGGAAAAGAAGGACCGCGTCGACGACGCCCTGAACGCCACCCGCGCGGCGGTTGAAGAAGGCATCGTCCCCGGCGGCGGCGTCGCCCTGCTGAAGGCGTCCAAGATCCTGGACGGCTTCAAGGGTGACAACGACGATCAGGAAGCCGGCATCGCCATCGTGCGCCGCGCGCTCCAGGCGCCGATCCGCCAGATCGCCGAGAACGCCGGCGTGGAAGGCTCGATCGTCGTCGGCAAGGTGCTGGAAAACGCCTCGCCGACCTTCGGCTTCAACGCCCAGACCGAAGAGTATGTGGACATGGTCAAGGCGGGCGTCATCGACCCGGCCAAGGTCGTCCGCACGGCCCTGCAGGACGCCGCCTCGGTGGCCGGCCTGCTGATCACCACGGAAGCCGCGGTGGTCGAGGCGCCGAAGAAGTCGAGCGGCGGCGGCGGCCAGGGCGGAATGCCCGGCGGCATGGGCGACATGGACTTCTAGTCCAAAGCCATCGCAGAAATGAGGAGGGCGGGGCCGCAGGGTCCCGCCCTTTTTCTTTGCCCGGAAAGCGACGGAATCCCGCCTCACAGCGAGTCTAAGCCTTGCCGTCCGCCGGAACCCGACCGCATGAAATTCGCCCTGATCGCCGCCCTCCTGGCCGCCTCGCCCGTCCTGGCCCAGCCGCCCCGGGAGAGTGGCCCACCGGAGGACCGATCCCCGCGCCCGGAGTTGTTCATCAGCCCGATGGGTGAGCCCTTTCGCCAGGGAGGGCCGGCCGCGTGGTTCGCGGGGGCGGACACCGATGGCGACGGCGCCCTCAGCGCCACCGAGTTCGAGACCGATGGCCAGCGCTTCTTCCGCACGCTCGACGGGGACGGGGATGGCCGCCTCTCGGGGATCGAACTCCAGACCTACGAGACCGAGGTCGCGCCGGAGATCACGGGCCTGATGGACGGCGGCGGCCTGCCCAGGCGCGGCGGCCGCTCGGGGCGGCAGGGCGCGGCGCGTTTCTCCCATCTGAATATCCCGGAGCCCGTCAGCGGAGCGGATCTGGATGTGGACCGCGCGGTCTCGCTGGCCGAGTGGCGGCGCACCATGACGATCCGGTTCAGGGACCTGGATCTGGCCAAGGCCGGCCAACTGACGCTGACGAGCTTGCCCGCCCTGATCCGCGAGCGGCCGGAGGGCGAGCGCGGCCCCCGGCGCGGCGCGCGGCGCGCGGCGCGGCGGCCCGCCGGGGCGCCTGGCCGGTTAGGACCGGCTATTTGGCCGTTTCGCCGACCACCGCGTGGCCGATCCAGCTGATCACGCCGGTGACGATGGCAGCCAGGATCCCGGGAACGAAGCCGTCCACCCGGAAATCCCCCAGCAGCCAGGCCACGAGGCCAATCATGGCGGCGTTCACCACCAGCAGGAAAAGGCCGAGCGTCACCAGGGTCAGCGGCAGGGTCAGGATGAAGACCACCGGCCGCACGAAGGCGTTGACGAGGCCCAGCAGCACCGCCGCGAAGATCAGCGTGCCAGTCCCCTGGATAGCCACGCCCGGGACGACCTTCGCCGCGATCCACAGGCCCAGGGCCGCGAAGATGGCCCGTACGATGAACTTGGCGAGCATGGCGTCCCTCCCATTCGACGGGCGGCAGTAGGACCGAAAAGGCTCCGTTCATCAATCGGGCGCAGGATCGGGGCCAACCTTTCTCAAAAGGCGAGGCGGGGAAGTGGGCTGCAAGCCAAGACGGCTGCTCGATGCGCGCCTGGACGTTGTCGCAAAGACAACGCGCCAGACCACACGGGCGCGCCTGGTGCTGGCGGCCATCACCTTCCCGTTTCTGGCCTTCAATCTGAACCTCACCTCGGCCGTCCTTTGGCTGACGGCGTTCGGCCTGGCCGAGCTCTGGACCACGCGGGCGACGCGTTCGGTCGCCGAGGACCGGCCCGCCACCCTCAACGAGCGCGGCGTCTTCCTGGGCTCGGTCTTCGTCTACAGCCTGGTGTGGTCGGCCCTGGCCCCCCTCTACTGGTCCACCGGCTCGGAGGCCCTGCGGCTCGCCGGCATGGTCTCCCTGGCCAGCGTCCTGATCCACGCCCAGGGTTTCTGCTTTCGCTCGCCCTCCGCCCTCATCGCCCGGGCCGCCCCGCCGGGGGTGCTGTTGCTGGTCCTGCCGTTCTTCGGGAACTACGCGCCGGTGGAGCTGGCCAGCGTCCTGCTCACCCCCGCCATAGCCCTCCTCTATGTGACCGCCAGCTCCATCGCCTCCATGCGCTCCGCCGCCGCCCTGGAAGGGGCGCAGCGCCAGGCCGAGGCCGCCAGCCAGGCCAAGTCCTCCTTCCTGGCGATGATGAGCCATGAGCTGCGCACGCCGATGAACGGGGTGATCGGCATGGCCCACGCCCTGCGGAACACGCGCCTCAACAACGCCCAGGGCGCCTATGTCGACACGATCATCCGCTCCGGCGACGGGCTGATGGCGATCCTCAACGACCTGCTGGACATCTCCAAGATCGAGGCCGGACGCCTGGAAATGGAGGCCCATCCCTTCGACCTGACCGACGCCGCCCGCCAGGTGGTGACGCTGTGGGAAGGCGGGGCCGGCGCCAAGGGCCTGGAGCTGATCCTCGATATTCACCCGGAAACGCCCGACTGGGTGATCGGCGACGTCACCCGCGTTCGCCAAATCCTGCTGAACCTGGTTTCCAACGCCCTGAAATTCACCGAGGCCGGTCATGTGCGGGTGAGCCTTGTCCCCGCGCCCGGGGCGGACGGCGACGGCGGCGTCGAGATCGTCGTGACCGACACCGGCATCGGCATCACCCCTGAGCAGATCACCCTGCTGTTCCGGCCCTTCGTCCAAGCCGAGGCCTCCACTTCACGACGGTTCGGCGGCACGGGCCTGGGCCTGGCGATCTGCGGGCGGCTCTGCGAGATGATGGGCGGCTCGATCGGCGTGGAGAGCACGCCGGGCGCGGGCTCCACCTTCCGGGTCTGGCTGCCGCTGCCCTACGCCGAGGCGCCGCAGGCCACCGACCCGGCCCCCGCCGCCCTGCCGCCGCTGCGCATCCTGGTGGCCGAGGACAACCCAATCAACCAGTTGGTGGCGCGGGCCATCCTGGAAGCCGCCGGCGCCGAGCTGGACGTGGCCGGCGACGGCGTCGAGGCCCTGGAGCGGCTGGCCGCCGAGCGCTTCGACCTGGTGCTGATGGATGTGCACATGCCCAACATGGACGGCATCGAGGCGGTGCAGCGCATCCGCGCCGGTCAGGCGGGCCGCGCCGACATCCCGGTCATCGCCCTGACCGCGGACGCCATGGTGGGGGAGGAGGCGAGGCTGCAGGCCCTGGGCTTCGACGCGCTGCAGCCCAAGCCTATCCAGCCCGGCCTGCTGATCGCCGCCATCGTGGCGGTCTGCGTGGAGAGGCCCAGGCGGGACGCGGAAGCGGCGGCTTAGGGAACCGGCACCTGCCGGGCCAACCGCCCGCCGATGCGGATAGGTTCGACCCGCGTCGCCAGGCCGGTCTTATCGTCGGTCTCCACATAGACCCCGCAAACCGTCGCCGGGCCTTCGGCGGGCTTGTATCGACCACCGGAGATGCGGGTGGTGAACCGCCGCAGCGGCTCTTCCTTCTGGTTGCCGATCACGCTGTCGTAGTCGCAGCACGCGCCGGCGTCGGTCTGGTAGGCCGTGCCGCCGGGCAGGATCTGGGCGTCGGCGGTGGGGACATGGGTGTGGGTGCCGACCACCAGGCTGGCCCGGCCGTCGCAGAAATGGCCCATGGCCATCTTCTCGGAGGTGACCTCGGCGTGGATGTCGATGATCACCGCATCGGCGACGGCGCCAAGGGGAGCAGCCTCCAGCTCCGCGTCCACGGCGGCGAAGGGATCGTCCAGCGGGTCCATGTAGACCCGGCCCATCAGGTTCACCACCAGCACCCGCTTGCCGCCTTGGGTGTCGAAGAGCTGGGCCCCGCGGCCCGGCGCCTGGGCGAAGGCGGGATAGTTCAGCGGCCGGATCAGGCGCGGCTCGCGGACGATGTAGGTCATCGCCTCCTTCTGGTCCCAGGCGTGGTTGCCGAGGGTCAGGCAGTCGGCCCCGGCGTCGAACAGCTCGCGGGCCGTGCTCTCGGTGATGCCGAAGCCGGCGGCGGCGTTCTCGGCGTTCACCACCACGAATTCGAGCGACAGGTCACGGCGCAGGCCCGGCAGGTGCTCGGCCAAGCCCTCGCGACCCGAGCGGCCGACAATGTCTCCGAAGAAGGCGAAACGCATCGCTACGTCCTAACCACAGGGATGAACGCCGTCTCGGTGAGAATCGCATCCAGCTGCTGGTCGTGAGCCTCGGTGGGGACGGCGGGCAGCTCCTGGCCGGAAAACGCCAGGCCCAGGACGAAGACCGGCTTTTCCGCCCGAAGGGCCAGGAGCGTGCGGTCGTAGTGCCCGGCGCCCTGGCCGAGCCGGCCGCCGGCGCGGTCGAAGGCCAGAAGAGGGGCGATCACCAGGTCAGGGCGCACCACGTCCGCCCAAGGCGGGGGCGCGGGGATGCCGAAGGCGTCCAGCTCCATCTCGTCTCGGGGATCCCAGGCGCGGAAGTCCAGCGGCGCATCGCGAGAGGTCGCGGCCGGCAGGCAGGCCTGAGCCCCGGCGTCGGCCAGCCGGCGCATCAGTGGGGCGGGATCGATCTCCGAGCCCTGGGCCACATAGCCGGAGAACCACTGTAAGGGCGGCAGAGCGTCGAGGGGGATGAGGCCGGCCGCACGCTCGGCCGCGCCGGGGGCGCCGGCGGCCAATTCCCGCCGCAGGGCGCGCATCTCGGATCTGAGGGCGATCTTGTCCACGCCCCGCTATAGCGGAAAGAAGGTGGCGGCGCCGCGAGAGCCGTGAAGGACTGTTTCATTCCCTCGACCTGTTAGTAACAGGTGGGCGCCGTGTGCCCGGAACCACGGTTCCGGCCAGGGACAGCTCCCTAGAGGTGAATTAAGGTCGCTGGAATATGTCGCCTTCGACGAGGGCCGCAGCAGACCCGCCGAGGACTAAGGTAGGCGCTCCGCCCCCTTATCTCAAGGCGCATCGCCGCCGCAGGCCCTCTCCCTGCCTCTCCCTCTCGCTTCGCGGGGGAGAGGAGGCGCGACCCCGGAAACCCTTCCGGCGCGCGACAGGGCGGATTAAGCAGGCCTCGTGAACGCCATCGCGCCCGAACCGGCCCTTTCCCGCCAGGCCAACGAACTGGCCCGCGACCTGACGCGGGCCGAGCCGGCGATCTATTGGCTAGACCTGGCCGCGACGGCCGCCGTCACCCACGCGAGCCTGTGGCTCGCCCTCACCGCGGCCGTGCCGCTGAAGCTCGTGGCTGGCGCGGTCTGCATCCTCGCCCTCTACCGCGCGATCAGCTTCATCCACGAGCTGACCCACCTGCGCCGCGACGAGGTTCCGGGGTTCCATTTCGCCTGGAACCTCCTGATCGGCGTGCCCTTCCTGACCCCTTCGCTGATGTACGAAGGCGTGCACATCCTGCACCACGCCAAGGACCGCTACGGCACGGCGCGGGACCCGGAGTACCACCCGCTGGCGCGCCGGCCGCCGGCCGAGCTGGCGTTGTTCCTGGGGGTGGCCCTGCTGGCGCCCGTGGCCGTGATCCTGCGGTTCGCGGTGCTGGCGCCGCTGGGCTTCCTAATCCCCGCCGTGCGGCGCTTCACCGTCGCCAAGGCGTCGGGGATGGTGATCAACACGGGTTTTTCCCGCGAGGATTTGGACCGCGCCGGCCGCGCGCCCTGGCTGGCCCAGGAGATCGGCTGCTGGCTGTGGAGCTGGACGCTGATCGGCCTCGCCATCACCGGCCGGCTGCCGCTGGGCTGGGTGGCCACGATCGCGGCGATCTACGCCCTGATGGCCTTCCTCAACCAGGTCCGCACCGCCGTCGCCCACCGCTGGGAGAACGACGGGGCGCCGATGAAGCCGCTGGACCAGTTCCTCGACACGGTGAACGTGCCGCCGCCTGCCCTGCTGCCGTTCCTGTGGGCGCCGGTGGGCCTGCGCTACCACGCCCTGCACCACCTGATGCCGCGCCTGCCCTACCACAACCTCGGCAAGGCCCACCGGCGGCTGGCCGAGGTCATGCCGAAGGGTCACGTCTATCGCGAAGCGGAGGAGACGGAGCTGGTTCCGGCCATGGGGCGCCTGATCGGGAAGATGCGGCGGCGCTAGGGCCGAGCGACGAGAATTTTTCGGTAGGTCTCGGCCAGCAGCGTCGCGACCGCAATGAATGTGAGAAATTGAAGGATCGAGAAGGCGGACATCGATCCCGCACCCGCGAACGTCGTCATGCCGGGGGTTTCCGCGAGGCCGTACGCCAATCCCATCAGCGCGCTGGGCAGGGCGAGAAGCAAGGCGCCGCCCATGAACCGGAACCGGAATGAAGTGATCTCGACGATCGACTTGGACATCGTCATCTCCCGGTCGCCGATCGCGCGAGCCGGAAGCACAAGCGCGAATGTGAGCCAAACCAGGAGCATGAGGCCCCCCACGATTTCCAGAAGCACCTTAGCCGTCGGAGAGGCCGCCTCACCCAGAACCGATAGCAGTCGCGCCAGGTAGGGCTCGGCCTTTTCGATATGGGAGACGATCGAGAGCGTGAGCCCGATGCGCCAAACCCAGCTCCATAGAGCCCTCGCGGCGTTTGGAACGGCCCCTAGCGCGAGGTCCTTCAGAAGGAACCGTGACCAGATGACCCCGGCCAGGGGGAGGATCAGAAGCCAGACGATGGCCCCGACCAGCACCCAGAGGGCGTCCAAGCGAGACAGATCGTCGTCCATCACCAGCGGAAGGGAAAGCGGCGCTAGGCCGTAGATTGCGAGCCACGGTCCCAGGAGGCGGACGAAGGCCATGCGCTCGTGGCGGAGCGTCCCGATCACGTCCGCGGCCAAGGCTGCACCACTCCCGGACGATTGCGGTGGCCGCGTCGCTGCCGCCGCCAGGTCCGCCACAGACTCCTCGTAGCGGCGCGCATTCCACGGCGCCATCGCGGTCAGCAGACCCGCAATGAGAAGAGCGCCCGCGACTCCGCCGACGAACTCGGTGTCGAGATCCGCAGAGACACCGATGCCGATAAGGATAAAGGCAAGCAGCCCAACGAGACAGCCAGCCGCTAACATCGCCTTCGGGTGCGCGATGGCCCAGCGTCGAAGACGAGAGCTAAGCATTGGCGCGAAAATCCCGGCGAGCATCATAGCCGTGAGCGCGGCTAGCCCAGGCCCCGCAAAGGCCCAGGCGCCGCCAGCGGATACCAATCCGATGGCAGCATAGATCGCGAAATGCTTGCGTGTGACGCCCGCGGTCGTTCCAACCCCTAAGCCCCCGCCAGGCCTTCGATCCGGGTGGCGGCGTTTTCCAGCGCCTCCACCGCGCGGGTCTCGAAGCGCGCGCGATCGGCCTGAAGCTTGGCGAGTTCGGTCTGGGCGGTGGCCAGCCGGGTGCGGGCGTCGGCGACTTCGTCGGCCAGCAGCAGGGCGCCCATCAGGAACAGGCGGGTGTCGCCGAGCTGGCCCATGTCGGCGGCCACGTGGCGGACCTGGATGTCGAACAGCCGGGCCAGCTCCTGCAAGTGAGCCTCCTGGCCGTCCTCGCAGCCGACGGCGTAGGGCCGGCCGTTCACCTCGATGTGGATCTGCGCCATCTCAAGCCGCCTGGTTCTGAAGGGCGGCCTTGATCTCGACGATCGCCCGGCCGAGGGCGTCGGAGGCGGCGGCGCCGGCCTCCTCTAGTTCACGCTCGCGGGCTCTCGACTGGTCAAGCTGGGTCGCCAGATTGGCGCGGTCCTGGTCGAACAGGCCACCGGCTTCGGCGCCGGCCTCTTTCAGCCGCGCGGCGAGGCGCTGCTCAAGGGCCATGACCGCGCGCTCAAGGCGCTTGGCCGCGATCTCCAGGGTGCTGTCGGCGGGGTTCATGCGATGCCCTCCCGATTGGCGTCACGGCCATCTCTACGCTGCGTCGCGGGCCCTGTGAATCCGTCCGGTGCTCCCCCAGCGCGCAGCGCGACATGGGGGAGCTGTCGCGAAGCGACTGAGGGGGCCTGAAGCCCGCGGACTCGGCGGCTGGAACCCCCTCCACCCCTTCGGGGTCCCCCTCCCCCTGCGGGGGAGGAGCTTTAGGTTTCCTTGACCTCCCCGCGTGCGCGTGCGAGGCCGCCCGGCATTCCCCGCCGCCGACTCGCAGGAGCCCATGCCCGCGCCGCTAAAGACCATGGCCAACGCCATCCGCGCGCTCTCGATGGACGCCGTCGAGCAGGCCAACTCCGGCCACCCCGGCATGCCCATGGGCATGGCCGACGTCGCCACCGTGCTGTGGGCGAAATTCCTGAAGTACGACGCCGCCCGCCCGGACTGGGCCGACCGCGACCGCTTCGTGCTGTCGGCCGGCCACGGATCGATGCTGATCTACAGCCTGCTGCACCTGACCGGCTTCAAGGCCATGACCATGCAGCAGGTGAGGAACTTCCGGCAGCTGGGCTCCAACACCGCCGGCCACCCGGAGTACGGCCACACGCCGGGCGTCGAGACCACCACCGGCCCGCTGGGCCAGGGCCTGGCCACCGCCGTGGGCATGGCCATCGCCGAACGCCACCTGGCCGCCCGGTTCGGCAAGGACATCGTCGACCACCGCACCTGGGTGGTGGCCGGCGACGGCTGCCTGATGGAGGGGATCAGCCAGGAAGCGATCGGGATCGCCGGCCGCCTGAAGCTGAGCCGCATGACCGTCCTGTGGGACGACAACGACATCACCATCGACGGCCATGTGGGCCTCTCGGACGCCACCGACCAGCTGGCCCGCTTCAAGGCCTCCGGCTGGGCGGTGAAGCGGATCGACGGCCACGACCTGGGCCAGATCCAGCGGGCGCTGAAGTGGGCCACTCGCCAGGACAAACCGACCCTGATCGCCTGCAAGACGGTGATCGGCAAGGGCTCGCCGACCTTCGAAGGCACCCACGACGTGCACGGCAAGGCCCTGGGCAAGGACGAGGTGGTCAAGACCCGCGAGAACCTGGGCTGGCCCCACGAGGCGTTCCTGGTCCCGGACGAGGCCCTGAAGCCCTGGCGCGCCGCCGGCCGCAAGGGCGCCAAGACCCGCAAGGCCTGGGAGGCGCGGCTTTCCGCCTCCAACCAGAAGGCCGACTTCGAGCGCGCCATGGCCGGCGACCTGCCTGCCCACGCCTATGAGCGGCTCGACGCCTGGATCGCCGAGGCCGCGGCCTCCAAGCCCGCCGCCGCCACCCGGCAGCACTCCGGGACCGCCCTGGAGAAGATCTTCGCCGACATCCCCGAGCTGGTAGGGGGCTCGGCCGACCTGACCGGCTCCAACAACACCTATGTGAAGAACACCCAGGTGCTGGACGCCCCGGACTACGCCGGCCGCTACGTGAACTATGGCGTGCGCGAATTCGGCATGACCGCCGCCATGAACGGCATGGCGCTGCACGGCGGGGTGATCCCCTACGGCGGCACCTTCCTGGTGTTCTCGGACTATGCGCGGCCGGCGCTGCGGCTCGCGGCGCTGATGGGGATCCGCACCATCTTCGTCGGGACCCACGACTCCATCGGCCTGGGCGAGGACGGCCCGACCCACCAGCCGGTCGAGCACCTGGCCTCCTTAAGGGCCATGCCGAACCTGCACGTGTTCCGCCCGGCCGACGCCATCGAGACCGCCGAGTGCTGGAAGCTGGCCCTGGACAGCCGCAAGGCGCCCTCGGTCATGGCCCTGTCGCGGCAGAAGACCGCCGCGGTGCGCGGCGAGCCGGCCGGCGAGAACCTGTCGGCCCGCGGCGCCTACCAGCTGGCGGCGGCGGAAGGTCCGGCGCGGGTGACGATCTTCGCCACCGGCACGGAGGTGCCCATCGCCCTGGCCGCCCGCGACACGCTTCAGGCGGACGGGATCGGGACCCGGGTGGTCTCGGTTCCCTGTTTTGAGCACTTCGCGCACCAGCCGAAGGACTATCAGGACGCGGTGATCGGCGAGACCGAGGCCCGAGTGGCCGTGGAGGCCGGGGTGCGCCAGGGCTGGGATCGGTTCATCGGCTCCGACGGGGCTTTCGTGGGCATGACCGGCTTCGGCGCCTCGGCCCCGGACAAGGCGCTGTACGAGCACTTCGGCGTCACGCCGGCGGCCGTGGTCGCCGCCGCGCGGGCCCAGCTCTAGGGGCAAAGCAGCGCCTGGGGCTTGACTCCAGGTCCCCTGCCCGGAAGAAACCGGCCACCGAAAATTTTCAGGGATTCCCGCCCCATGACCGTCCGCGTCGCCATCAACGGCTTCGGTCGCATCGGCCGTCTCGTGCTGCGTTCGATCGCCGAGCACGCCCGTCGCGACATCGAGGTGGTGGCGATCAACGACCTGGGGCCGGTGGAGACCAACGCCCACCTGCTGCGCTACGACAGCGTGCACGGCCGTTTCCCGGGCGTCGTCACCGTGAGCGGCGACACCATCGACGTCGGCATGGGACCGATCAAGGTGACGGCCATCCGCAACCCGGCGGAGCTGCCGCACAAGGACCTGGGCGTCGACATCGCCCTGGAGTGCACGGGCCTCTTCACCTCCAAGGAGAAGGCTAGCGCCCACCTGACCGCAGGCGCCAAGCGGGTGATCGTCTCGGCCCCCTGCGACAACGCCGACAAGACCATCGTCTATGGCGTGAACCACGGCACCCTGACCAAGGACGACCTGGTCATCTCCAACGCCAGTTGCACCACCAACTGCCTGGCCCCGGTCGCCAAGGTCCTGCAGGAGCTCTGCGGGATCGAGCGCGGCTACATGACCACCATCCACTCCTACACCGGCGATCAGCCGACGCTGGATACGATGCACAAGGACCTCTACCGGGCCCGCGCGGCGGCCATGTCGATGATCCCGACCTCCACGGGGGCGGCCAAGGCCCTGGGCCTGGTGATCCCGGCCCTGGCCGGCAAGCTGGACGGCTCGTCGATCCGCGTGCCGACCCCCAACGTCTCGGTGGTGGACCTCTCCTTCGTCGCCGGCCGCAAGGTGAGCGTGGACGAGATCAACGCCGCCATGGAGGCCGCCGCCGCCAAGGGCCCGCTGAAGGGCGTGCTGGCCGTGACCAAGGAGCCGCTGGTCTCCACCGATTTCAACCATGTGGCCGCCTCGTCCACCGTGGCCCTGCCGCAGACCCAGGTGATCGACGGCACGCTCGGCCGGGTGCTGTCCTGGTACGACAACGAGTGGGGCTTCTCGACCCGGATGAGCGACACCGCCGTCCTGATGGCGAGCCTGATCTAGGCAAGATGGCGTTCCGCACCCTCGACCAGGCCGACCTCAAGGGCGCCCGGGCCCTGGTTCGGGTGGACCTCAACGTCCCGATGGACGATGGCCAGGTCAGCGACGACACCCGCCTGCGGGCCGTGGTCCCGACCATTGAGAAGCTGCGGGCCGGCGGCGCCAAGGTGGTGCTGCTCGCTCACTTCGACCGGCCCAAGGGCAAGGTCGTGCCGTCCATGAGCCTGAAGCCCATCGCGGCGGCGCTCGGCAAGGTGCTGGGCGCGCCGGTGGCCTTCGCGGGGGACTGCGTGGGCGCCAAGGCGCGCGAGGCGGTGAACGCCTTGCAGCCGGGCCAGGTGCTGCTGCTGGAGAATGTCCGCTTCCATGCCGGCGAAGAGGCCAACGACAAGGCCTTCGCCAATGATCTGGCGGCCAATGGCGACCTCTATGTGAACGACGCCTTCTCGGCGGCGCACCGCGCGCACGCCTCGACGGAGGGCCTGGCGCGCCTGCTGCCGGCCTATGCGGGCGAGCAGATGCGGCTGGAGCTGGACGCCCTCGACCGGGCGCTGGGCAATCCGGACCGGCCGGTGATGGGGATCGTCGGCGGCTCGAAGGTCTCCACCAAGCTCGAGCTCCTGCAGAACCTGGTGGTCAAGCTGGACAAGCTGGCCATCGGCGGCGGCATGGCCAACACCTTCCTCTACGCCCAGGGCCACGACGTCGGCGCCTCCTATTGCGAGAAGGACCTGGCCGAGACCGCGCGGGAGATCATCCGGCTGGCGGGCCGCAACAACTGCAAGCTGTTCCTACCGCTCGACATCGTGGTGGCCGAGAAGATGGCCCCCGGCGCCCCGGCGCGGATCCGCGACGTGGGCTCCATCGACGACGAGGAGCGCATCCTCGACGCCGGGCCGGAGACGGTGGAGCGCCTGTGCCGGGCGATGGGCAATTCCAAGACCCTGGTGTGGAACGGGCCGCTGGGCGTGTTCGAGATGCCGCCCTTCGACAAGGGCACGATGACCGCGGCGCGGCATGCGGCGGAGCTGGCCCGGGCGGGCAAGCTGGTGGCGGTGGCCGGCGGCGGTGATACGGTGGCGGCGCTGAACGCGGCCGGCGTGGCGGAAGACTTCACCTTCGTGTCCACCGCCGGCGGCGCGTTCCTGGAATGGATGGAAGGCAAGGAGCTGCCCGGCGTCGCCGCGCTCCTGGCCAGGACCGGTCGGTAGACGGAGCTTAGGACGAATGGCGCGGATCACCCTGAGGCAGCTTCTCGACCACGCCGCCGAGCAGGGCTACGGCGTGCCGGCCTTCAATATCAACAACATGGAACAGGCGCTGGCGATCATGGAGGCCGCCGAGGCCACCGACTCGCCGGTGATCATGCAGGCCTCGCGGGGCGCCAGGTCCTACGCCAACGACATCGTGCTCAAGCACCTGATCGACGCCATGGCCGAGATGTACCCCGACATCCCGATCTGCATGCACCAGGACCACGGGAACAACGAGGCCACCT
>CANJRI010000060.1 GCA_947476555.1 Caulobacteraceae bacterium | reverse complement strand
GGATATCCTTCACCACCCGCTCGCCGGGGGTCGCCTTCGAGGGCAAGGGTTTTGATCTCATCTTCGTTCCTACGTCACTGCGATGAGACCAAAACCCTCCGCTAGCTGGAACCCTGAATCTGTCTCATTGGCGCTGACGGCGGACAATGGCCGGTTCGCGGAGGGCCGGGCGCTGTTCTACGTGGTCCAGGCCCGGGCGGGGAAATGCAGCCCGCCGTCGGACGACAAGCGGCCTGCCGCCGACCGGACGAGCCCGGACGTTTAGGCCTCGTCGGGCTTCTCGCCGCGGGAGACCACCACCGCGATCGCCAGGTCGCCGGTGACGTTCAGCGCGGTGCGGCACATGTCGAGGAAGCGGTCGACGCCGAGGATCAGGCCGATGCCCTCCGGCGGCACACCGACCATTCCGAGGATCATGGCCACCACCGGCAGGGACCCGGCGGGCACGCCCGCCGTGCCTATGCCGCCCAGGATGCAGACCAGCATCACCATGAACTGCTGGAAGAGCGACAGGTCCACCCCGAACAGCTGGGCCAGGAACAGCACGGTGACGCCCTCGAACAAGGCGGTGCCGTTCTGGTTGGCCGTGGCCCCCACGGTCAGCACGAAGCGGGAGATGCGGCGCGGAAGGTGAAGCTTGGTCTCGGCCACCCGCAGGGCGGTGGGCAGGGTGGCGTTGCTGGAGGCGGTGGAGAAGGCCATCAGGATGGCTTCCTGCGAACCCCGGAAGAAGGCCCAGGGCGTCATGCCCCCGAGGCCCCAGACGGCGGCCGAATAGACGACGACGAAGTGGATGCCCAGCGCCAGCAGCACCACCCCGGCGTAGGCCCCCAGGCGGATCAGCAAATCCCAGCCGAACTGGGCCGCCAGGTTGAACATCAGGCAGGCGATGGCGATGGGCGCCAGGCGGATCACCAGGTTGATCAGCACCATGGAGACCTCGAACAGGCCCTCGATGGCGTCCCGCAGGGTCTTGCCGGCCCCGGTGCGGTTCTGGATCATCACCAGGCCGATGCCGAACATCAGCGAGAAAAACATCACCGGCAGGATTTGGTTTTCCGCCATGGCGGTGATGACGTTGGAGGGGATGATCTCCACCAGGGCGTTGGTCCCGCTGGGCGGCGAGCGCTCCAGGATGGCCTTGGCGCCTCCGGCCCCGTCGGCGAGCAGCTGTTGGACGACCGCCGGATCGACGCCGTCGCCGGGCCGGAAGACGTTGACCACCACCAGACCGATGATCACCGCCACGCCGGAGAGCAGCAGGGTGAGCAGCAGCGTCCGCCAGCCGGTCCGGCCGAGGGCGCTCAGGTCGCCCATCTCCGAAACCCCCATCACCAGGGCCGCGAACAGGAGGGGGATCACCAGCATGAAGATCAGGCGCAGGAAGATCTGACCGCCGGGCTGGGTGACGTAGGTGGTGAGCGTGACCACCCAGGGGGCGTCGGCGCCTGCGGTGGCGTGGACGATCAGGCCGCCGACCAGGCCGATGAGGAACCCCACCAGCATCTGAAGCTGCAGGGAAATCCCGCGTCCGCTCTCGCCCATGCCCAATTCCCCGTTGATCGTCGGAAGCCTAGCATGCCCCCAGGCGAGGGCCAGCGCCCAGCCTAGCCCGGCCTCAGAGCCCCCAGCAGGCTGCCGGTATAGGTGGCGTGGCCGACGTGGGTGAGCCGCGCCTCGAAGTCGGCCCAGATCTCCCCGCCCAGGTCGCGCCAGCGCCGGCAGAAGGCGTAGTCCTCCGAGAGGTACTGGCCGGTCTCCGGCTCGATCATGGTGTCGAACACCATCACGGCCTCGGCCGCCAGGGGGTCGGCCATGTCGCCCATCCGGGCCCGGAGCTCGGGATGGGCGTCGACGATCCGCTGCAGGGCGGGCCGCGAGATCATCAGGAAGCCGGTCCCGGCGTAGGCCACCTTGGCGAAGCCTGCGTTCACCTCGACGCTGCTCTCCGCGTTCGGCAGGAAGCGGACGACGTAGCCGATGGACGCCTGCTGCAGATCGGCCACGTCGGCCTTGACCGCGGCCCGGGTTTTCTCCCAGTCGATCTTCTTCAGGGGACAGACGGCGGCCACCACCTCGCGGTCGGCGGCCAGCAGGCGGAAGACGTCGTCCGGCGCGAACCCGATGTCGGAATCGATGAACAGCAGGTGGGTGGCCTCCGCGTGGGCCAGGAACTGGGCGGCTAGGCGGCTGCGGGCGCGGGTGATCAGGGCCTCGCCACCCATGAAATCCACGGTCAGGCCGACCCCGCGCTCGCGGCAGGCGTCCTTCAGGCGCATCACCGAATTGGCGAAGATGATGTGCATCTGGCCGCCATAGCAGGGCGCGGCCAGGTAGATGTGGGGCGCGCCGGGCGCTTGGCTCATGGGGACCTCCGAAGCGGCGAGGATAGGGCCCTGCTCATGGCCCGTCGATCAGGCGCGCGACAAGGGCGTCGTAGAGATCCAGGCGCTTGTAGGCGCGGAATTCCGGCGTGGCGGCCCGCCAGGCCTTGGCGAAGGCCTCGAGGCGGGTGGGATCGGCGGCGATCCGGCTCAAGGGGTCGGTCCAGACACGGATGGTGAAGAGCGCCGCCCCGGTGCGCGGCAGGCGGCGCAGGGTCTGGCGCTCCACCCGGCCGAACAGGGCCTCGCCGGCGCGATCCGGGTCGATATCGCCGATCCGGGCGCGGATCGGGGCGGACGAGGGGGCGAACAGCGCCGGCGAATTGACCACCGTCCAGTTGCGGCGCTCAAGGATCAGGCCCTCGCGCAGGCCGTCGAAGATGCGGGCCACGCGCGCCAGCAGGCTCGCCTCGAAGCCGGGCACCGGGCCGTGCAGCTCGGCGAGGCTGCGGCCCACCACCTCGGAAGCGGTGAAGAAGGTCCCGGCGCTGAGCGAAAGCGCGGTCAGCCGCCAGGCGCCCGCGCGCTTCTCCATGAGGCAGAGGTCGTCGGCCACCTTGCGGGCAGCGGCGAGCAGGGGCGGGCGATGCTCTGGGTCGATGGACGCCTGGAGGGCCTCGGCGACCATCTCCAGGGCCTCGGTCTGGGCCGGCCGCGAGCCTGGCGCCTCGGCCCAGACCAGGTGGGGATGGGCGGCCAGGAGCGGGTCCTTGCGAAGGGCGGGATCGGCCTCACCGCCCTCCAGCCAGTCCTCGGGCGCGATGGGCCGGAGCCCGATGGCGAACTCGGCCGCCGTCTCCCACGGAGCGTGCCGCAGGCTCATCCGGCGCGCGGCCGCCAGGCGAGGCGGATGGCGAGGGCCGCGCCCACGCCGAGGGCGTCGAAGGCCAGGTCGCGCCAGTCGCCGTGGCGTCCGAAGCCGAGGCCGGCCTGCAGCAGCTCGATCGCCCCGCCGAGCGCCAGGGTGAACGCCGGGATCGCCCATCGCCGCCGCGGCGACAGGATCAGGCCAAGCCCGGTGAGCAGGAACCAGGCGAGGGCGTGCTCCAGTTTGTCGGAGGTCCCGGGGTCGGGCAGCCGATCCGGCGGCGCCAGGCAGGTGATCAGCACCACACCGGTGGCGATGGCGAAGGTCGCGAGCCGAAGCGGCCGGGGCAGGCGGTCAAGGCGCATGGCCCTTACTTGCACGTCGCACGGCGCGTCTCTAGCGTCCGGGAACGCCGCGTGAGGGATCCCGAATGAGCCGTCCGGAGAAGATCGGCGCCGCCGCGGCGCTGGCGCAGCTTCCGGGGTGGGCCGCCGTGGACGGCCGCGACGCCATCGCCCGGACCTACCGGTTCAAGGATTTCGCCGCCGCCTTCGCCTTCATGACCCGCGTGGCGCTGGCCGCCGAGAAGCTCGACCACCATCCGGAGTGGTTCAACGTCTACAACCGGGTGGAGGTGATCCTGGCCACCCACGACGCCGACGGGGTGACGACGCTGGACGTCGAGCTTGCGAGGATCATGGATGCGGCGGCGGCCTAGGGCGCGCTAGTTCACCAGGAGCCGCCGGGGGCGCGGCGGACGAAGACCTCGAAATGCACGCTAAATCCATCCATGCCAGCATCCCCCCGGACGCTGATACGTTGAGGCAACAAGCTTAAGGGTGAGTTGACTTTGCCGGGCTGCTACGGTTTCGCCCCATTGAGGCCACCGGCGCGGCCCCACCTGGCGTAACTGGATCACGCGGAGACCTGGACTTCAGATGGCGAAGATCACCCTGGTCGACGACGACGAGAACATCGTCACCTCCGTCAGCCTGGCCCTGGAAAGCCACGGCCACGTCGTGAAAGCCTATTACGACGGCGCCGCGGGCCTGGCGGCGCTGGAGAACGATCCGCCCGACGTGGCCATCCTCGACGTGAAGATGCCGCGCATGGACGGCATGGAGGTGCTGCGCCGCCTGCGCCGTAGCTCCGACACCCCGGTGATCATCCTGACCTCCAAGGACGAGGAGATCGACGAGATCCTCGGCTTCAACCTGGGCGCCGACGACTACATCCACAAGCCGTTCAGTCAGCGCCTGCTGATCGAGCGGGTGAAGGCGGTGCTGCGCAGGGCGGGCCGGGGCGAGGCCGACGACGCGGCCGGCCCGGCCCTGGAATCGGCCCGGCCCCTGAAGCGCGGAAAGCTGACCCTGGACCCGGCCCGGCACGACAGCCTGTGGGACGGAAAGCCGGTGAAGCTCACCGTCACCGAGTTCCTGCTGCTGCAGTCGCTGGCCCAGCGCCCGGGCTTCGTGAAGAGCCGCGACAACCTGATGGACGCGGCCTACGAAGATCAGGTCTATGTCGACGACCGCACGATCGACAGCCACATCAAGCGCATGCGCAAGAAATTCCGCGAGGTCGACCCCGATTTCGACGCGATCGAAACCCTCTATGGCGTCGGTTACCGATACCGCGAAAGCTGAGCGGGCGACCCGGGGGTCGCCCCGGTTCTCCTGGCTGCCCGGCTCCCGGCTCGGACGGCTGATCATCGGCCTCAACCTGCTGGGCCTGGCGATCCTGATCGGCGGGGCGCTGGTGCTGAACGAGCTGCGCCGCGGGCTGGTGGACGCGCGGATCGACAGCCTCTCCACTCAGGGGGAGCTGATCGCCAGCCTGATCAATGAATACGCCACCGCCGGCGAGCCCGATCCGGCGATGGACGCGGCCCTGGCCGCGGAGATCCTGCAGACGCTTTCCAATCCCCAGGCCCAGCGGGCCCGGCTGTTCGACGCCTCCGGCCGGCTGGTGGCCGACAGCGACCTCCTCGCCGACCGGGTGGAGACCCGCGACCTGCCCCCGGCCCGCGCCCGCGACGAGCGCCTCCGGCTCGACATCCTGCCCAAGTCCGATCCGCCGACCGCGGTGGAGGCCCGCTCGGCCCTGGCCGCGGAGGTGCGCCGGGCGCTTTCCGGCCGCCATGTGGCCGGGGTGCGGCGCGGGGGGCGCGACCGGGTGGTCTCGGTCTCGATCCCGATCCGCCATGTGCGGGCGGTGCTGGGGGTGGTCACGCTGGAGGCGCGGGACGTCGACGCCATCGTCGCCGCGGAGCGCGCGGCGCTGATCCCCTTCATCCTGATCGCCGTCTCGGTGACCCTGGCCTCGTCCCTGCTGCTGAACAGCCTGGTGGCCCAGCCGGTGCGGCGGCTGGCGCGGGCCGCCGACCGGGTGCGGCTGGATGGGGCGCGGGCGATCCTGCTGCCGGACCTGGCCAAACGCGACGACGAGGTGGGGGACCTGACCCGGAGCCTGGAGGACATGACCCACGCCCTGTCCGAGCGGATGGACGCCATCGAGTCGTTCGCCGCCGACGTGGCCCATGAGATCCGCAACCCCCTGACGTCGCTCCGCTCGGCGGTGGAGACCCTCGACCTGGTCAAGGACACAGGGCAGCGGGACCGATTGCTGGGCATCCTCAAGAACGACGTGCAGCGTCTCGACCGGCTGGTGACCGATATCTCCAACGCCTCGCGCCTGGACGCCGAGCTCTCGCGCGACCAGCCCAAGCCGGTGGACCTGGCCCACCTGGCCGCCGAGGTGGCGGGCCTCTACGAGGTCACCGCCCGGCCGGGTGAGGTGACGGTGCGCTTCGAGGCGCCGAAGGCCCCGGAGCCCTTGGTAGTGATGGGCCGCGAGGGGCCGCTCGGGCAGGTGTTCCGCAACCTGATCGACAACGCCCGCTCCTTCAGCCCGCCGGGGGGCGTGGTGACCATTGGCCTGGAGCCCGCGCGGGGCCGGGCGGTGGTGGTGGTGAGCGACCAGGGGCCCGGCATCCCGCCGGAGAACCTGGAGACGGTGTTCGAGCGGTTCTACACCTCGCGGCCGAAGGGCGCGGTGTTCGGCGGCCACTCGGGCCTGGGGCTGTCCATCGCCCGGCAGATCGCCGAGGCGCACGGGGGCGTGCTGCGGGCGGCCAACCGCATCGAGCGGGACGGCAAGGTGGTCGGCGCCTCCTTCATCCTCTCCCTGCCGCTGGCCGCGGGATGATCGTCCACGCCGGCCTGATCGCCCGCCGGCTCCAGGGTCGCTGGCTGGGGGTGCTGATCGAGGGCCCCTCGGGCTCCGGCAAGAGCGACCTGGCCCTGCGGGCCCTGGCCCAGGGCTGGCGGCTGGTGGCCGACGACCGGACGCTGCTGTGGGTCTCGGAGGGCCGGCTGTTCGGACGCGCGCCGGATGCGCTCCTAGGCCTGCTGGAGGCGCGCGGGCTTGGGATCCTGGGCCTGGACCCCCTGCGGCTCTGCGAGGTGGGGCTCGCGGCGCGTCCCGGGACGCCGGACCGGCTGCCCGACACGCAGGCGCGGGACTTCCTGGGCGTTACGACGCCTGTCGTGGAAATGTCACCGCTGGACGCATCGACGCCCGCGAAGCTGGTTCGCGCGCTGGAGCGCGTTGACGCCGGCCGCCACAGGCGTATGTAGCTCCGCTCGCGTTACGCGAGGGGCGCCGCAGGGTGGGGATACCCTTGGATCGGATCTCATGATCGGGCTCGTGATCGTCACGCACGGGCGACTGGCGGAGGAGTTCATCTTCGCCATGGAACATGTGGTCGGCCCCCAGGCCGCCGTCGAGGCCATCTGCATCGGCCCCGAGGACGACATGGAGCGCCGGCGCAAGGACATCCTGGCGGCCGCCAGCCGGGTGGACAGCGGTCAGGGCGTGGTGCTGCTCACCGACATGTTCGGCGGCACACCGTCGAACCTGGCGATCTCGGTGATGGAACAGACGAGAGCCGAGGTGATCGCCGGCCTCAACCTGCCCATGCTGATCAAGCTCGCCAGCGTCCGCACCCGCGCCAGCCTGGAAGAGGCTGTTGCGGCGGCGCAGGAAGCCGGGCGAAAGTACATCTCCGTGGCCTCCTACGTCCTGGCCGGAGAAAAGTGAGCGAATCCAGCCAACGCACCGTCGAGATCCTCAACAAGCGCGGGCTGCACGCCCGGGCCTCGGCGAAATTCGTCAAGACCGCCGCCGGATTCGACGCCGAGGTGAAGGTCTCCAAGGACGGCCAGACCGTCGACGCGCGCTCGATCATGGGCCTGATGATGCTGGCCGCCTCGCCCGGCTGCCACATCGATATCGAGGCCGAGGGGCCGGAGGCCGACGCGGCGCTGGAGGCCCTGGCCGATCTGGTGGCCGCAAGGTTCGAGGAAGACGAGTAGTTACGCCTTCAGCCGCCAGCCGGTGCGGAAGATCCAGGTGACCGCGATCAGGCAGAGGCCGAAGAACCCCAGGGTGGCGGCGATGCTTATGCCGACGCCCACGTCGGAGATTCCGTAGAAACTCCAGCGGAAGCCGCTGACCAGATAGACCACCGGATTGAACAGGGCGATCGTGCGCCAGACCCCCGGCAACATGTCGATGGAGTAGAAGCTGCCCCCCAGGAAGGTGAGCGGCGTGACCACCAGGACCGGGACGATGGAGAGCTTTTCCCAACCATCCGCCCAGACCCCGGAGAGGAAGCCGAACAGCGAGAAGGTCGCCGAGGTGAGCGCCAGGAAGGCCACCATCAACAGGGGATGGGCGACCTGGAAGTCCACGAACAGCCGGGCGGTGGCCAGGATGATCAGGCCCAGGACCACCGATTTGGTGGCGGCGGCGCCGACGTAGCCCAGCACCACCTCGATGGTGGAGACCGGCGCCGAGAGCAGCTCGTAGATGGTGCCGGCGAACTTCGGCATGTAGATGCCGAACGAGCCGTTCTGGATGCTTTCGGTGAGGACCGAGAGCATGATCAGGCCAGGCACGATGAAGGCGCCGTAGCCGATCCCGTCGATCTCGGGCATGCGCCGGCCAATCGCCGATCCGAAGACGATGAAATAAAGCGAGGTGGTGATCACCGGGGCGGCCACCGACTGGACGATGGTGCGCACCCAACGGTGCATCTCGAAGAAATAGATGGCCCGGACGGCGTGCAGGTTCACGGGCGTTTCCTCACCAGGCTGACGAAGATCTCCTCCAGCGAGGACTGGGCGGTCTGCAGGTCCTTGAAGGCCACGCCCTTCTCGTCGAGGGCCTTGAGAAGCTCGGCGATGCCGGTGTGCTCGGCCTGGCCGTCGAAGGTGTAGATCAGCTGGCCGCCGTCGTCGGCGAGGGCGAGATCGCCCTTTAGGCCCCTGGGGATCGCCTTCAGCGGCTCGGCCAGGTGCAGGGTCAGCTGCTTGCGGCCCAGCTTGCGCATCAGGGCCTCCTTGTCCTCCACCAGGATCAGCTCGCCGCCGGTGATCACCCCGATCCGGTCGGCCATCTCCTCGGCCTCCTCGATGTAGTGGGTGGTGAGGATGACGGTGACGCCGTCCTGGCGAAGGCCACGGACCATCTCCCACATGTCGCGGCGCAGCTCGACGTCGACGCCGGCGGTGGGCTCGTCCAGGAACAGGATGCGCGGCTCGTGGCTGAGCGCCTTGGCGATCATCACCCGGCGCTTCATGCCGCCGGAGAGGGTGTTGATCTTGGCGTCCTTCTTGTCCCAGAGGGACAGGTCCTTGAGGACCTTCTCGATGTGGGCCGGATTGGGCGGCAGGCCGAACAGGCCGCGGGAGAACTTGACCGTGTCCCACACCTTCTCGAAGGCGTCGGTTGAGAGCTCCTGGGGCACCAGGCCGATCTTGCGGCGGGCGGCGCGGAAATCGCGGGTCACGTCGTGCCCGTCGGCGAGCACCTGGCCGGAGGTGATCCGCACAAGGCCGCAGACGGCGCCGATCAGGGTGGTCTTGCCCGCGCCGTTCGGGCCGAGCAGGGCGAAGATCTCGCCGGGGCGGATGTCCAGGTCGACGCCCTTGAGGGCGGTGAAGCCCCCGGCGTAGGTCTTGGTCAGGCCCTTGATGGATATGATCGGCTGCACGCGCGTCTCCCGAGCGCTGGAGATAGCGGCCCATGGGCCTTCGAGCTAGGCCTTGGCTGAAACCGCGCCCAGCAGGGCTTCGGGCCAGGAGCCCGGCGCGCCCCGGGGGGCGGAGATCACCGGCGTGTCGCCGGAGAAACTGCGGGTCAGGGCGACGGTCTCGGCGAAGTCGGGGGCGTCGGCCGCCTCGACCTGGGAGATCACGAAGGCCGCCACCGGCAGCCCGCGCTGGCGCAGCACCTCCAGCGCCGTCAGGCTGTGGCTGATGCCGCCCAGGTAGCCGCCGCCGACCAGGATCACCGGCAGGGGCGCGGCCAGCATCAGCTCCAGGCCCGTGGCGCGATCGGCGATCGGCGACATCACCCCGCCGACGCTCTCCAGCAGGGCGAGATCGGCCTTGGAGCTGGTCAGGAAGGCCTGGGCGGCCTCGATGACCGGGCCGAGCGGGAGCTGGCGGCCCTCCAGCTTGGCGGCCATGGGCGGCGACAGCGGAGCGCCGAACCGCCAGGGCGAGATGGCCTCCAGCGCGGCTTGCGTGCGCTCGCGGCCCATGGCGTCCAGCAGGCGGGCCGGGTCGCTGTCCGCCCAGTCGTCGGGGTCGATGCCGCTGACCACCGGCTTGAAGGCGTCGACGGTGAGCCCCCGGGCCCGGGCGGCCCGCAGGAGGGCGCAGGCGACATAGGTCTTGCCGACGTCGGTGTGGGCCCCGGCGATGTAGAAGGCGCTGCTCATTGGTCCACCCATGGCTGGGCCGCCTCGATCAGGCGGTCCACCTGCTCGGCGGTGTGGCCGGCGCTGAAGGCGATCCTGAGGCGGGCGGTGCCCGGCGGCACCGTGGGCGGGCGGATCGGGACGACCAGCAGGCCGGCCGTCTCCAGCTCGGCGGCGGCGGCCAGGGCAGTCTCGGCCTCGCCGAGGATGATCGGGACGATGGGGCTTTGCGCCTGGGGCAGGTCCAGCGCGGCCGTGAAGCGGCGGGCGTGGGCCAGCGGCGCGGCCACCCGCTCCGGATCGCCCTCGATAACATCCAGGGCCGCCAGGGCCGCGGCGGCGTTGGCCGGGGGCAGGGCGGTGGAATAGACGAGGGTGCGGGCGCGGGCCTTCATCAGGTCCACGGCCGGCTGCGTGGCGCAGACGTAGGCCCCGTAACCGCCCAACGATTTCGACAGCGTGCCCATGGCGAGGTCCACCCTGGCCTCCGGGAAGAGCGCTGTCGAGCCCGCGCCGCCCGCCACCACGCCGAGACCGTGGGCGTCGTCGACCAGCAGCCAGGCGTCGTGCGCCACGCAAAGGCGCGAGATCTGGTCGAGCGGCGCGATGTCGCCGTCCATGGAGAACACCCCGTCGGTGGCCACCAGGGCGTGGCCCGCGCGGGCGCGGCGCTCGGCCAGGGTGGCGGCGAGATCGGCCATGTCGTTGTGGCGGAACCGCGCCACCTCGGCCCCGGAGAGCTTGGCGCCGGCCCAGATGCAGGCGTGTGAGAGCTCGTCGACGAGCACCAGGTCGCCGGGGCCGACGAAGGTGGGGATCACCCCGGTGTTGGCCAGGTAGCCGGAGCCAAAAACGCAGGCGGCCTCGGCGCCCTTGAAGCGGGCGAGGCGCTTCTCAAGGGCGGCGATGGGGGGTGAGTCCCCGGTGACCAGGCGCGAGGCGCCGGAGCCGGCCCCGTAGGCGTCGATGGCGGCCTTGGCGGCGGCCTTGACCTGGGGATGGTGCGTCAGGCCGAGGTAGTCGTTGCAGGAGAAGGACACCAGCCGCCGGCCGGCCCGCTCCACCCACACCCCGTCCAGCCGGTGGGTCGGGTTGAGGGCGCGCATCAGGCTCCTGGCGGCGAGCGCCTCGATTTTCCCTTGCGCGAAGGCCGAGAGGGTGTCGTTCACGGAGCGGCCTATGCCCCACCCGGGCGTGCGACGGAAGGACTAGATGGAGCCGGATTGGTACGCCGAGGGGGCCGCGCACGTCTGGCGGCCCTATTGCCAGATGAAGACCGCGCCGGCGCCCCTGCCGGTGGCGCGGACGGATGGGGCGCGGCTGATCCTGGAGGACGGGCGCGAGCTGGTGGATGGGATCGCCAGCTGGTGGACCGCCTGCCACGGCTACAACCACCCGCACATCCGCGCGGCGGTGGAGGCTCAGCTGGCGAAGGCCCCGCACGTGATGTTCGGGGGCCTGGCGCATGAACCGGCCTACCGGCTGGCGCGACGGCTGGCGGACCTGCTGCCAGGGGACCTCAACCGCGTGTTCTTCGCCGAGTCCGGGTCGGTCTCGGTGGAGATCGCCATGAAGATGGCGCTGCAGTTCTGGATCAATCGGAGCGTTAAGGGCCGGACGCGGTTCCTGGCGTTCAGAGGCGGCTATCACGGCGACACCCTGGCCACCATGACGGTCTGCGATCCGGAGGAGGGGATGCACGCCCTGTTCGCCGGGGTGATGCCGAGCCAGGTCATCGCCGATCTGCCGGTGGACGGGCCCTCCGAGGCGGCGCTGGACCGTCTGCTGGGAGAGAAGGCCGGCGAGATCGCCGCGATCCTGGTGGAGCCCCGGGTGCAGGGCGCCGGCGGCATGCTGTTCCACGACGACGAGACCTTGCGGGTCCTGCGGCGGCTGTCGGATCGGCACGATGTGCTGCTGATCTTCGACGAGATCTTCGTGGGGTTCGGGCGGACCGGCGACCTGTTCGCCTGCGAGGGCGCGGGCGTGGTCCCAGACATCGTCACCCTGTCGAAGGCGCTGACCGGGGGGACGCTGCCGCTGTCGGCGGCGATCGCCTCGGAGGAGGTGTTCCAGGCCTTCTGGTCGGACGATCCGGGCGCGGCTCTGATGCATGGGCCGACCTACATGGCCAATCCGCTGGCCTGTGCGGCGGCGGGCGCCAGTCTCGACCTGTTCGAAGATGGCGGCTGGAAGGCGGACGTGGCGCGGATCGAGGCGGGACTGATCGAGGGACTCGGTCCGCTACGCAGGGCTTCCGTTGACGTCCGGGTGAAGGGCGCGATCGGCGTCGTGGAGTTTCCGGGCACGGTGGAGGCCGGGGACCTGTGCCGGAAGTTCGCCGACGAAGGCGTCTGGATCCGGCCGATGGGCAAGGTGGTCTATCTCACGCCGCCCTATGTGGTCAGCGATGCGGAACTGGCGAAGCTGACCGGGGCGATGCGGAAGGTTCTGGGCTGACCCTTCTCCCCTTGCGGGAGAAGGTGGCCCTGCGAAGCAGGGTCGGATGAGGGGTCGCGCTGACCTCTCCGCCTAGGCCGAAAATTTCCGCAGCTGACCGCCACGCGGCCCCTCATCCGTCAGCCTGCGGCTCCCACCTTCTCCCGCGAGGGGAGAAGGGCCTACATCGTCATTGGGCGCATGCCCAAATCCGCCAGCAGGGCTTCGTCGTCGCTCTTCTCGGGGTTGGCGGTGGTGAGCAGCTTGGAGCCCACGAAGATCGAGTTGGCCCCGGCCAGGAAGCAGAGGGCCTGCAGCTCGCGGCTCATGTGCTCGCGGCCGGCGGAGAGCCGCACCACGGCCTTGGGGCAGACGATGCGGGCGACGGCGATCATCCGCACGAACTCCAGGGGGTCGATGGCCTTGGAGTCGGCCAGCGGCGTGCCGGGGACCGGCATCAGGTCGTTGATCGGCAGGCTGTCGGGGTGGGCCGGCAGGGTGGCGAGCTGGTGCAGCAGGCCGGCCCGGTCGCGTCGGGTCTCGCCCATGCCGACGATGCCGCCGCAGCAGGTGGACATGCCGGCGTCGCGCACGGCCGCCAGGGTGTCGAGCCGGTCCTGGTAGGTGCGGGTGGTGACCACCTGGTCGTAGTAGTCCGGGCCGGTGTCGAGGTTGTGGTTGTAGTAGTCGAGGCCGGCGTCCTTCAGGGCTGCGGCCTGGTCGGGGCGCAGCATGCCGAGGGTGGCGCAGGTCTCCAGGCCCAGGGCCTTCACGCCGGAGATCATCGCGGCGAGCTTGGGCAGGTCGCGGTCCTTGAGGTCGCGCCAGGCCGCGCCCATGCAGAAGCGCTGGGCGCCGCCGGCCTTGGCCTGCATGGCCGCGGCGATGACGTCGGAGGCGGCCATCAACTTCTCGGCCTTCACCCCGGTGTCGAAGGCCGCCGACTGGCTGCAGTAGCCGCAGTTCTCCGCGCAGCCGCCGGTCTTCACCGACAGCAGCTGGGACATCTGGACCTCGGTCGGGTCGAACCAGCGGCGATGGGTCTCGGCGGCCCGGAACACCAGCTCGGCGAAGGGCAGGTCGAAGAGGGCTTCGACCTCCTCCAGCCTCCAGTCGTGGCGGGGCTGGGCGGGGTCGGCGATCTGCACGGGCGCGTTCATCAGGGCTTTTATGGCCGAAAGGTCGCGGCAGAGCATATAAAGATTTCTTTATGTCCCAGTTGCCCGGGGGCGGCCGGAGAGCTATAGAGCGGCCAACCGCCTGTTTTCCAAGGATCGCCCGCAATGCCCGACTATGTGGTCAAGGACCTCGCCCTCGCCGACTGGGGCCGCAAGGAAATCGACATCGCCGAAACCGAGATGCCCGGCCTGATGGCCGTGCGCGCCGAGTTCGGCAAGGACCAGCCGCTGAAGGGCGCCCGCGTCGCCGGCTCCCTGCACATGACCATCCAGACCGCGGTGCTTATCGAGACGCTGCAGGCCCTGGGCGCGGACGTGCGCTGGGCCTCGTGCAACATCTTCTCCACCCAGGACCACGCCGCCGCGGC
>CANJRI010000059.1 GCA_947476555.1 Caulobacteraceae bacterium | reverse complement strand
TATCCTTCACCACCCGCTCGCCGGGGGTCGCCTTCGAGGGCAAGGGTTTTGATCTCATCTTCGTTCCTACGTCACTGCGATGAGACCAAAACCCTCCGCTAGCTGGAACCCTGAATCTGTCTCATTGGCGCTGACGGCGGACACAGCGCGGCCGGACCCGACAACCCTCGCCAAACCCCGGAGCGGTTATATTGCTGCAACGCAGCATAGCGAAGGCTTTATGACATCCAGCTCCCTACCGGCGCAGGTGGCTATTCAGTGTGCGCTGCACAATTACGGCGTATGGATAAGGATATCGTCGGCCGCGCCAAGATTCTGCCCCTTGACGCTGGGGGAAGGGGTTGCCAAAGGTCCACGGCCGCACGCCTATCAGTGCGGCGAGACTTTGGGTTCCCCCTGTGGGGAGCGCAGGGTCGCCCGAGCTTCGAGACGCCAAGGCCCACATCAAGTTGGGTCAAGCGTTCCGGAACGGGCGCAGCGATAGCGGTCTGATGTCCGGACATGCGAATAGCAGGTCGGGGCGTCGGGCATGTTTCAACTAGGGTGGAGACGCTCTCGCGCGACGACCCTCCGGCCAATCGTGCTAGACCAACCAGGAACTGGCGACAGATGCTCGACAACAAACTGAAGACCCCTTTCATCGCCCTCGTCGGCGCTTTCGCGCTGCTGGCGAGCGCCCCGAGTTTTGCTCAGGCCCCAGAGACTCCCGTCGACCCCGCGGCCGCTGCGGCCCCGGCGGATCCGATGGCGGCTCCCGCCGACCCTGCCGCCGCTCCGGCCGATCCGGCCGCTCCGGCTGATCCCCCCACCATGAAGCATGCCGGCCAACTGAACGTCGGCACCATGTTCATGGACGCCGACATCGTGGTGAAGATCATCATGATCGGTCTGGGCCTCGCTTCCGTCTTCACCTGGACCATTCTGGCCACGAAGATGATCGAGTTCCGCGGCCTCAACCGCTCCTCGGACGGCTTCATCGAAACCTTCCGGACGGCCAAGTCGATCCCCGACATGAACCGGATCGCTCTGACCGAAGAGTTCGACGGCAACCCGCTGGCCGATATGGCCGCCGCGGCGACCCAGGAAATCGAGCTCTCCCGTCAGGCGGGCCTGCAGGTCACCGGCGAACACCGTGACACGACGCTCAGCCGCGCCCACGCGGCCGTGAGCGCGGTTCAGGCTTCGCTGGCTCGTCGCCTTTCCGGCGGCATGCAGTTCCTCGCCTCGATCGGCGCGAACGGCCCCTTCATCGGCCTGTTCGGCACCGTCTGGGGGATCATGAACTCGTTCATCGGGATCGCGAACACCAACACCACCAACCTGGCCGTCGTGGCGCCCGGCATCGCCGAAGCGCTTCTGGCGACCGGCCTTGGTCTGTTCGCGGCCATCCCCTCGGTTATCTTCTACAACTACTTCCAGACCCGCATCTCCGCCTTCGGGGCGCGGTCGGAAGGGTTCGTGGCCGAGCTGATGAACGCGATCTCCCGGCAGCTCGACAAGGGAGCGTAATCTAGATGGCCGCCAAACTCTCCAGTTCCGGCGGCGGCGGACGCTACCAGACTGAGCAGAACGCCGAGATCAACGTCACCCCCTTCGTGGATGTGATGCTCGTGCTTCTGATCATCTTCATGGTCGCGGCCCCGATGGCGGCCGTGACGGTCAAGGTGGCTCTGCCGCCCGCCGTCGCGCCGCCTACGGAGAACCCGCAGAAGCCGGTCTACCTTTCGCTCCAGCCAAATGGAAACCTCTTCATCCAGGACTTCCGGACCGACCTCTCAGCGCTGGGCGGCGACCTTCGCGCCCAACTCGGGGAGAGCCGTAATCCGACCAAGGAACGGATCTTCATCCGCGCCGACAAGGATGTGATGTACGGGGATTTCATGGCCGTCATGAACATGCTGCAGGACAATCAGTTCTACAGCGTGGCCTTGGTCGGCGAAGACCAATAGGTGATGACCCATGGCTGAGACATCACCCAACCAAGCGGTCCACGTCCGCCACAACCCGTTCGACGATCCGGCCCCCAAGCGTAGCAAGGGTGTCACGGTCGCGATCGCGGTTTCGATCATCGCTCACGCGCTGGTCGGGCTCTACCTGTGGAAGGCGCGTTTTGAACCGAACTACAAGGAGTACTCGGACGAAGTGACGGACGTGGCGCTTATCAAGCCCGTTCCGCCGCCGCCTCCGCCGCCTCCGCCGCCACCGCCGCCGAACACGCCTCCGCCGCCGCCGCCAAAGCTGCAGCCGAGGCCGCCGGTCGCGGTGCCGGACATGCCGTCCATCCCGCCGCTGCCGGTTCCGCCGGTAGAGCGTCGGATCGAGCAACCGGAGCCCCCGCGGGCCCCGCCGCCCGAGCCGCCGCGCCCGTCGGTGATCACCAATCCGGATTGGCTCCGCCGTCCGGGCGCTGAGGACTACAGCCGCTATTACCCCGACCGCGCCCTGCGGATGGAGGTCAATGGCCGGGTGACCCTCTCGTGCCAGGTGAGCGCCCGTGGGACGCTGGAAACCTGTAACATCGTGTCGGAAGACCCCGGTGACTACGGTTTCGGCGACGCCGCCGTGAAGATGTCGCGCCTGTTCAGGATGCGGCCTCAACAAAAGGACGGTCAGCCGACCGCCGGTGGTACGGTGCGTATCCCGATCAGCTTCCAGGTCCCCAAGGACTAGGACGCCAGATCGGCCGAAGATCGGGCCCCGGCCGCGCAAGCGACCGGGGCCTTTTCTTATGGGGTCTCCGCCGGATTTTCGGGGGTCCGCCGAGGCTTGGTAAAACCGGCGCCAATACATAGGTTTGAGCGGGCGATCCGGCCGCAAAACCGGCTTCCACTTTTGTGGATCGCGCTCTAGAAGGACCGCTCGCGACGCGCGCCGCCCTAGCTCAGTTGGTTAGAGCGCTAGATTGTGGATCTAGAGGTCCCCGGTTCGAGACCGGGGGGCGGTACCATCGCCAGCAGCGGATTTGTCGAAACGGCCGGGGCTCCAAGCTCCGGCCGTTTCGCTTCCGGGACATGGCGGGCCGGCGCGGGGGGAATGATGCCGCAGTTCCCAAGGCAAAATCTCTGCTTAAGCTGCGCGGAGAAATAGAGCGCGGTCAGGTCATCACCTGATGAGCGGCCAGCGCCGGAATCTTATGAATCATGACTTCCAGGCCAAGCACGCCGCGGTTCCAGCACCGCCTCCGGAGGACGGCGGGGGGCCGGACGACTTCGACGCCAGGGCCGCCCAAGAGACAGGAGACCAAATTGGCCGCGGCGTTAGCAGTCTCTACGGCCCCTGGCGTTCTGAGCCTCGAAGATTCAGCGGCGGTCGCTGGGCAGGTCTATGAGCTGCCGGTCCGCCAGCAACCTTGCGCAGATAGCGAAACACCGAGCGCGAGGATCGATGAGGTCCTGGCCGACGAGATGTTCGCCCGTTTCCGGGAGGTCAGCCATTTCGAGGCGCTGTTCCGCTCCGCGATCGAGGCTTGCCACGTCGTCGTTCCAGACAGCCCGCTGATCCTGGCGATAGGCGCCGGCACGGGGACCAGCACGGTCGCGCCCCTGCTGCGGCAATTCCACGGCGCCCGGATCGTGGCCACGGATTGCGACGCGCACAAGCTTGCGGCGCTGCAGTTTCACCTGCGGGACAGCGGCGCGTCCGAGCGGGTGACCTGCCTGTTGCGCGAGCCGGACGCCGACATCACGACGCCACAGGACTTCGACCTGGTCGCCGGCGCCTTCGTGCTCCACCGCCTGGTGGACCCGGACGAAGCCATGGCCCGCGCCTTCCGGGCGCTCAAGCCGGGAGGACACGCCATCTTCCTTGAGCCCTTCGAGGGACAACAGCTGTTGCGGCTGGCCTTCGAGCGCATCGCCGCGGAGGCGGAGATCCGCCGGGAGGCCCTGTACCCCCGATGCGCGCGGCGCTGGGCGCCTTCGTGGACGACATCGGCGCGCGCACCCTGCCCGACCCCCTACGCCCGGGCTTCGCCGACATGGACCAGAAGTGGCTGTTCTCCCGAGAGTCCCTGGCCGCCGGCGCCCGTCAGATCGGCTTCAGCTGCGTCGATTTCGTGAGCCATCACGACCACGCCAGCCTCTATCGCGACTTCGCCCAGCTCGTGCTTGGCCAGCAAGCCGGCGGTGAGGCGGTCGAGCTGCCTGACTGGGGCTGGCGCATCCTGGACGATTTTGACCGCGCCCTGCCGCCCGCGATCAAGCGCCTGGTCATGCTTGAAGGGACGATGGTGCTGACGAAGTAGGGCGCCGTCGGCCGGCCGGTTGGTCGCTGCGCCGCTTGGCGATAGTCCCCGCTCGGTCCATCAATTCCGGATGAAGCAGATTCTGGAAGAACTGAGGAAGCGTCGCGAGCGCGCCCGCCAGGGCGGCGGCGAGGCCCGCGTCCAAGCCCAGCACGCCAAGGGTAAGCTGACGGCGCGCGAGCGTATCGACCTGCTGCTCGACGAGGGCTCCTTCGAGGAGTTCGACATGTTCGTCGAGCACCGGATCACCGAGTTCGGCATGGCGGACCAGCGGATTCCCGGCGACGGGGTGGTCACCGGCTGGGGCGCTATCAACGGCCGGACCGTCTTCGTCTTCTCCAAGGACTTCACCGTCTTCGGCGGCTCGCTGTCGTCGGCCCACGCCGAGAAGATCCTCAAGATGCAGCGCCAGGCGATGAAGGTCGGCGCGCCGATCATCGGCCTGTTCGACGCCGGCGGCGCGCGTATCCAGGAAGGGGTGGCGGCGCTGGGCGGCTATGCGGATATCTTCCTGGAGAACACCCTGGCCAGCGGGGTCATTCCGCAGATCAGCGTGATCATGGGCCCCTGCGCCGGCGGGGACGTCTATTCACCGGCCATAACCGACTTCATCTTCATGGTGAAGGACACCTCCTACATGTACGTGACCGGCCCCGACGTGGTGAAGACGGTCACCCACGAGGATGTCAGCCACGCCGACCTGGGCGGCTACCGGGTGCACGCCATGAAGTCGGGCGTGGCCCACGGCGGGTTCGAGAACGACCTGGAGGCCCTGACCCAGGTCCGGCGGCTGGTCGATTTCCTGCCGGCCTCCAACCGGGAGAAAGCGCCCAGACGCGAGAGCTGCGACGATCCGGTCCGCGACGAGCCGTCGCTGGACACCCTCATCCCCGGCAATCCCAACAAGGCCTACGACATCAAGGAGTTGATCCTGAAGGTCGTGGACGAAGCCGACTTCTTCGAGATCTCGCCGGACTTCGCCCGGAACATCGTGGTGGGCTTCGCGCGGATGGACGGCCAGACGGTGGGGATCGTCGCCAACCAGCCCCAGGTGCTGGCCGGCGTGCTGGACATCGACGCCTCCACCAAGGCGGCCCGGTTCGTGCGGTTCTGCGACGCCTTCGAGATCGCGCTGATCACCTTCGTGGACGTCCCAGGCTTCATGCCCGGCACCAAGCAGGAGCAGGGCGGGCTGATCCGGCACGGCGCCAAGCTCTTGTTCGCCTATGCCGAGGCCACCGTCCCGAAGATCACCCTGATCACCCGCAAGGCCTATGGCGGCGCCTATGACGTGATGGCCTCCAAGCACCTGCGCGGCGACATCAACTACGCCTGGCCGACGGCGGAGATCGCGGTCATGGGCTCCAAGGGCGCGGTGGAGATCATCTTCCGCGCCGAGACCGGCGATCCTGAGGCCATCGCCGTCCGGGAAGCCGAGTACAAGGCCCAGTTCGCCAACCCGTTCGTGGCCGCCCAGCGCGGCTTCATCGACGACGTGATCATGCCGCACGGCACCCGCCGGCGGATCGTCCGCGCGCTCCGCAACCTGGAGGGCAAACAGCTCCAGAACCCCTGGAAGAAGCACGACAACATCCCTCTCTGATAAGCTTCTCCCGGACCGCAGGAGCCAGGCTCATGTTCTCGAAAATCCTGATCGCCAACCGCGGCGAGATCGCGGTCCGGATCATCAGGACCTGCCGCCGGATGGGGATCGCCACGGTGGCGGTCTATTCCGAGGCGGACGCGGACTCCCTGGCGGTGGAGATGGCCGACGAGGCGGTGTTCATCGGCCCGCCGCCCGCCGCTGAGTCCTACCTCCAGGCCGACCGGATCGTGGAGGCCTGCAGGGCTACGGGCGCGGAGGCCGTGCACCCGGGCTTCGGCTTCCTCTCCGAGAACGCCGGCTTCGCCCGCCGGCTGGCCAAGGAGAAGATCGCCTTCATCGGCCCCAATCCCCACGCCATCGAGGCGATGGGCGACAAGATCGAGTCCAAGAAATTCGCCGCCAGGGCCAAGGTCTCGGTGGTCCCCGGCCACGTGGGGGAGATCGACGACGCCGCCCACGCCATCAAGATCGCCGAGGACATCGGCTATCCGGTGATGATCAAGGCCTCCGCCGGCGGGGGCGGGAAGGGCATCCGGGTCGCCTGGAGCCGCAGGGACGTGGAGGAGGGCTTCCCGGCCGTGCGCGCCGAGGCCAAGGCCGCGTTCGGCGACGACCGCATCTTCATCGAGAAGTTCATCGAGCGCCCACGGCACGTGGAGATCCAGGTGCTGGGCGACAAGCACGGGAACGTGGTCCACCTGTTCGAGCGCGAATGCTCGATCCAGCGCCGCAACCAGAAGGTCATCGAGGAGGCGCCCAGCCCCCTGCTGGACGAGAAGACCCGCAAGGCCATGGGGGAGCAGGCGGTCGCCCTGGCTCGGGCGGTCGGCTACGACAGCGCCGGCACCGTGGAGTTCGTGGCCGGCCAGGACCGCTCGTTCTTCTTCCTGGAGATGAACACCCGCCTGCAGGTGGAGCATCCGGTCACCGAACTGATCACCGGGATCGACCTGGTGGAGCAGATGATCCGCGTGGCGGCCGGCGAGCCGCTGCCCTTCGCCCAGAAGGACCTGAAGATCGACGGCTGGGCGGTGGAGAGCCGGATCTACGCCGAGGACCCGTACCGGGGCTTCCTGCCGTCGATCGGCCGGCTGGCCCGGTACGCGCCGCCCGCGGAAGGCGAACGGGCGGACGGGACCATCGTGCGCAACGACGCAGGCGTCCGGGAGGGCGACGAGATCTCGATGTTCTACGACCCGATGATCTCCAAGCTCTCGACCTGGGCCAAAACCCGGGAAGGGGCGATAGAGGCCATGGGCGAGGCCCTCGAGAGGTTCCACATCGAGGGGCCGGGCCACAACATCCCGTTCCTGGCGGCGGTGATGGACCAGGGCCGGTTCCGTTCCGGCGAGCTCTCCACCAACTACATCAAGGACGAGTTCCCGGACGGCTTCCACGGTACCGCGCCCACCGAATTCCAGCGGGACGTGATGGCCGCCGTGGGCTGCGCCATGCATCGGGTGATCACCCGCAGGGCCGCGCCGCAGCTGCTGCGCCAGGACTGGGTGGTGGTGGAGAACGGCGAGCGGCGCCCCGTGCGGGTGACCAATGGCGACGAGGCCCTGGAGGTCGAGTTCACCGACGAGGGCCGCAGTCTGGTCCTGACCGACGCCGTCTGGAGGCCGGGGCTGCCGACCTTCTCCGGCGCGCTGGACGGGCGCGGCTTCACGGTGCGGGTGAAGCCGGCGGCGGAGGGCTTCACGATCCGCCACCGGGCGGCGCAGGCCCACGTGCTGGTGCTGACCCCGAGGTCGGCCGAGCTGCACGAGAAGCTGCCGCCCAAGGCGCCCGCCGACACCTCCCGGACAGTGCTCTCGCCGATGCCGGGCCTGGTGGTCAGCATGGACGTGGCGCCGGGTCGGGAGGTGAAGTCCGGCCAGGTGCTCTGCGTCATCGAGGCGATGAAGATGCAGAACATCATCCGCGCCGAGCGGGATGGGACGGTGAAGGCGGTGGGCGCCGCCGCGGGCGACAACGTCGCGGCCGACGAAGTGCTGGTGGAGTTCGCGTGAGCTGTTTCAATGGTCCCCGGAGGATCAGGGCATGATCGGACGGCTGAACCATGTGGGCGTCGCCACGCCCTCCATAGAGGACAGCGTCAGGCTTTACCGCGACGTGCTTGGGGCCACGAAGATCCACGACAAGTTCGCGTTGCCGGCCCAGGGGGTGTGGGTGTGTTTCGTGGACCTGCCCAACAGCCAGATCGAGCTGATCGAGCCCTTGGACGAGACCAGTCCGGTCGCGGCGTGGCTTAAGAAGAACCCCAGGGGCGGCCAGCACCACATCTGCTTCGAGGTCGAGGATATCCAGGCCGCCGCCGAAGAGATGAAGCTCAAGGGCGCCCAGGTACTGGGGGAGCCGCGCATCGGCGCCCACGGCACGCCGGTGATCTTCGTCCATCCCAAGGACATGGGCGGGGTGCTCGTGGAGCTGATGGAGCCGCCCCGTGGCCGGTCCTGACAAGACGGAGGCCGACTGGCGGGCCGCCGCCGCCCAGGAGGCGAAGGGCGCCGACCTGAACTGGGAGACGCCCGAAGGCGTCACGGTGAAGCCCCTCTATACGGCGCAGGACACGGCCGACATCGACCCGGGTCTGCCGGGCTTTTTCCCGTTCACCCGCGGCCCGCGCGCCACCATGTACACGGTGCGCCCCTGGACGGTGCGGCAGTACGCCGGGTTCTCGACGGCCGAGGAGTCCAACGCTTTCTATCGCCGCAACCTGGCGGGCGGTCAGCGGGGCCTATCGGTCGCCTTCGACCTGCCCACGCACCGTGGCTACGACAGCGACCATCCCCGGGTGACCGGCGACGTTGGCAAGGCGGGCGTGGCGATCGACAGCGTCGAGGACATGAAGATCCTGTTCGACGGGATCCCGCTGGGTCAGATCTCCGTGTCGATGACGATGAACGGCGCGGTGCTGCCGTGCCTGGCCTTCTACATCGTGGCGGCGGAGGAGCAGGGGGTCGGTCAGGACCAGCTGGACGGGACCATCCAGAACGACATCCTCAAGGAGTTCATGGTCCGCAACACCTACATCTATCCGCCCGGGCCCTCGATGCGGATCGTCGCGGACATCGTCGCCTACGCCTCGGCCAAGATGCCGAAGTTCAACTCGATCTCGATCTCCGGCTATCACATGCAGGAGGCCGGAGCGACGCAGGTCCAGGAGCTGGCCTTCACCCTGGCCGACGGCATGGAATATGTCCGGGCGGCGATGGCGCGGGGCCTGGACGTCGACGCCTTCGCGGGGCGGCTGTCGTTCTTCTTCGCGATCGGCATGAACCTCTTCATGGAGGTCGCCAAGCTGCGCGCGGCGCGCACGCTGTGGTCGCGGATCATGACGGAGTTCGGGGCCAAGGATCCCCGCTCGATGATGCTCAGGACCCACTGCCAGACCTCCGGCGTCTCGCTGACCGAGAAGGACGCCTACAACAACGTGATCCGCACCACGGTGGAGGCCATGGCGGCGGCGTTCGGCGGGACCCAGTCGCTGCACACCAACGCCCTGGACGAGGCCATCGCCCTGCCGACCGATTTCTCGGCGCGGATCGCCCGGAACACCCAGCTGATCCTCCAGGAGGAGACCGGGATCACCAAGGTGGTCGATCCCCTGGGCGGCTCCTACTACGTCGAGGCCCTGACCCGGGAGCTCGAGGAGAAGGCCTGGGAGATCATCCAACAGGTCGAGCGCGACGGCGGCATGACCAAGGCCGTCGAGAGCGGCTGGCCCAAGCTGGCCATCGAGGAGGCCGCGGCCCGGCGTCAGGCCCGGGTCGACCGGGGCGAGGACGTGGTGGTGGGCGTCAACAAATACCAGCCGCCGCAGGACGAGACGATCGACATCCTGCAGGTCGACAACACGGCCGTACGGGAGGCCCAGATCAGGCGCCTGGCCAGGCTCCGCGCCGAGCGCGACGACGACAGAGTCCAGGCCGCGCTCGGCGCCCTGACCGAAGGCGCGCGGGGCGAGGCCAACCTGCTCGCCCTGTCCGTGGACGCGGCCCGCGCCCGCTGCACGCTCGGGGAGATCTCCGCCGCCCTGGAGGTGGTCTTCGGCCGCTACGCCGCGGAGGTGAAGATGATCTCGGGCGTCTACGCGGAGGGTTTCGCCGAGGGCTCCGAACTGGACCGCGTGCGGGAAGGCGTCGAGGCGGTGGCCCGCCGCAACGGCCGTACGCCGCGCCTGTTCGTCGCCAAGATGGGCCAGGACGGCCATGACCGGGGCGCCAAGGTGATCGGCACAGCCTTCGCCGACCTCGGCTTCGAGGTGACGGTGGGCCCGCTGTTCCAGACGCCGTCGGAAGCGGCGGCCATGGCGGTGGAGATCGGCGCCGATATCGTCGGGGTCTCCTCGCTGGCGGGTGGGCACAACACCCTGGCCCCGGAGTTGGTGGACCACCTGAAGGCCGCCGGCCGCGGGGACATCCGGGTGGTGGTCGGCGGGGTGATCCCGCCGCAGGACTACGACTTCCTGCGCTCGCACGGCGTCAGCGGGATCTTCGGGCCGGGCGCCAACATCCTCCACGCCGCCTTCGAGGTGCTGCGGATGCTGGGCCACAATCTGCCCCCGACCGGCGAGGGCCGCCGTTGAGGGCACCCCGGGGGGTTAGCAGAGGCCCGGCGGGGCATTATTCTAAAGGGGTGGGCCGCCGGCCCACGTCATGGGATGAGGCCGCCATGCAGCCATTCCACATCGGTTTCGGCAGGAACGGGCGCTAGGCATGTCCCTCTCACGGCGCTTCCTGCTTCGCGGCACCCTCGGGGGCGGGGCGGTCATGGTCGGGCTGCCGATGCTCGACATCTTCCTGGACGGCAATGGGGCGGCGCTGGCCGGCGGGGGTCCCATGCCCCTGCGCTTCGGGACCTGGACCGGGAGCGGCGGGATGACCCCGGCGCGCTGGACGCCGACGAAGGCGGGGGCGGACTACGATCTGCCGCCGGAGCTGGAGCCCCTGGCGCCGGTGAAGGCGGACGTCAGCATCCTCTCGGGTTTCGAGGTCAAGCTGGACGGCGCGCCCGTGATCCCAAACCAGACCGGCGTCTGGGCGGTGAGGACCGGCGTGGTCCCGGCGAATGGCGGCGAGGCGGACGCGCCGTCGCTGGACGTGATCATCGGCGACCGCATCGGCGGCGCCAGCCGCCTGCGCCAGCTGGACATGCACGCCGGCGGCGGGGCGGCCTCGTACAGCCGCCGGGACCTGACGACGATCAATCCGGCCATGGGCTCGCCCCTGGAGGCCTATTCGCGGGTGTTCGGGGCGGAGTTTCGGCCAGACCCGCGGCTGATGTTGCGCAAGTCGGTGCTGTCCGGCGTCAGCGAACGGCGCGCGGCGCTGATGAAGAAGGTGGGCGAGGCCGACCGTCAGAGGCTGGATTCCTACTTCACCTCGATCCGCCAGCTTGAGCGCCGGCTCGCGCTTCAGCTCCAAGAGGCCTCGGCCGGGGCGCCCGCAGACCTGGCGGCGGTGAGGACGAACCACGGACTGATGTCGGAGGTCCTGGTGATGGCGCTGGCCTGCAACCAGACCCGGGTGTTCAACCTGGCCTTCGCCTCCGCCAGCCCGGAGGCCCCGGCCGCCGGCCTCGCGACCGAGAGCATGGCCGCCTTCGCCGAGCTGATCGGCAAGTTGTCGGCGATCCGCGAAGGCGACCGGCGGCTGATCGACAACACCCTGGTCTACGCGCACTCCGACGCCGCCGTCGCTGGGCCCCGCGAGCTCACGGGTATTCCCGTCATGCTGGCCGGATCGGCGGGGGGCCGGATCCGGACGAACCTGCACGTCGAGGGGCGGGGCGATCCGGTGTCGCGGACAGGTCTGACCGCCCTGCGGGCGATGGGCGTGATGCTCGAGGCCTGGGGCGAAAAGTCCATGAAAACGGGCGATCCGATTGGCGAAATCCTGGTCTGACGACCCGGTGGATTTCCGGCGGAAGAAGATTTCGTGACGGGCGATTTTCCCGGTTGCGCCAAAACCCGGTTCGGCCCAAAAGCCCCCTCGCCCTTCGGGGGCGTTTCTTCCCTTTACTGGCCGCGCTTTCGGGCGCGGCTTTTTTTAGACCTCAGGCTCTCCGCATAGAGGGCCTCGGCGCCGTTGGGAGGCGGTTCCTAGCGCCCGTCCGAGAGGTCGACGAGTTCGGCGGCCTCGCCGTCCTCGCGAGCCTGGGCGGCCAGGACCTCCGCGGCGGCGCGCGCATCCTCCTTGCGGACGTGGTCGGTGATCCGGTCGGCCTCAAGGCTCACGCACCATCCCAGCCGGGAGCGGGCGACGATGAAATGCAACTGGTCGCTCATGACAGGGTGAACCTACGCCGGGTCGGAAGGTTGCGACTTAGCTATTGTTATAGCGAGATAATTGTCGGAATCCGGTGGAGGCGCCGGTTGCCGGGCGAAGGGGATGGGGTTAAGGTCGGGCATTCCCCCACATGCCCCGAATATTTTTGCGGCCAAGCTGGAACCTGGGCCGGAAAAATTCGTTTTCCCAGCGGGCGGGGTGTGTCTTGTCGCCGGCCGGACCGTCAATGGATCAGGCCAGCGGCAATCATGTCCCCGCGTCGGCAACCGCTCGTTCCCGGGGAAACCATGACCGTCACGACCGCCAAGTCCGCCAAGCCTGTCGCCAAAACCCGCCGCCCGTTGGCCGAGGATCAGGGGGTCGATACGGCCCAGTTGCTGGTCGCCCTCCGCGCGTTCCGACGTGGCGATTTCTCGATCCGCATGGCCAGAGGCCTGACCGGCGTCGCCGGCGAGTTGGCGGAGGCGTTCAACGACGTGGTCGAACTGAACGACCGGATGACCAAGGAATTCGAGCGCCTGGGCGACACGGTGGGCCGGCAGGGCCGCATCAGTCACCGGGCCAAGCTGCCGGGCGCGCAGGGGTCGTGGGCGGCCTCGGTGGACGCCGTGAACACCTTGATCACCGACATGGTCCACCCCACCGCCGAAATGGCCCGGGTGATCGGCGCCGTGGCCAAGGGTGACCTGGGCCAGACCATGGACCTGGAAAACGAGGAGCGGCCGCTGCGCGGCGAGTTCCTGCGGATCGGCAAGGTCGTGAACACCATGGTGGGCCAGCTTGGCTCCTTCTCCTCGGAAGTGACCCGGGTGGCGCGGGAAGTGGGCACCGAAGGCAAGCTCGGCGGTCAGGCCCAGGTGAAGGGCGTCGCCGGGACCTGGAAGGACCTGACCGATAACGTGAACCTGATGGCCAACAACCTGACCGGCCAGGTGCGGAACATCGCCGAGGTGACCACCGCCGTGGCCAACGGCGACCTTTCCAAGAAGATCACCGCCGACGTGAAGGGCGAAATCCTGGAGCTGAAGAACACCATCAACACCATGGTGGACCAGCTGAACGCCTTCGCCTCGGAAGTGACCCGGGTGGCGCGGGAAGTGGGTACGGAAGGCAAGCTGGGCGGCCAAGCCCAGGTGAAGGGCGTCGCCGGGACCTGGAAGGACCTGACCGACAACGTGAACTTCATGGCCGCCAACCTGACCACCCAGGTGCGCGCCATCGCCGAGGTGTCCACCGCCGTGACCAAGGGCGACCTGACGCGGTCGATCACGGTCGAAGCCTCCGGCGAGGTGGAGGAGCTGAAGAACAACATCAACGAGATGATCCGGAACCTCCGCGATCAGACGCTGAAGAACACCGAGCAGGACTGGCTGAAGACCAACCTCGCCCGGTTTACCCGGATGCTGCAGGGCGAGCGGGACCTTTCGACCGTGTCGAACCTGGTGCTGAGCGAACTGGCGCCGCTGATCAACGCCCAGCACGCGGTGTTCTACGTCACCGACCGGGACGACGAGGGCCAGTCGGTCCTGAACCTGGCGGCCTCCTACGCCTTCAACAACCGCAAGCACCTGGCCAGCCAGTTCAAGATCCGCGAGGGCCTGATCGGGCAATGCGCCTATGAGAAGTCGCGCATCCTGCTGACCAACGTGCCCAAGGATTACGTGCAGGTCTCCTCCGGCCTCGGAGAGGCGGCGCCGGCGAACATCATCGTCCTGCCCGCCCTGTTCGAAGGCGATGTGAAGGCGGTGATCGAGCTCGCCACCTTCGGCGAGTTCAACGAGACCCAGATGGCGTTCCTCGACCAGCTGATGGAATCCATCGGCATCGTGTTGAACACCATCGCGGCCAACATGCGCACCGAGGGGCTGCTGAAGCAGTCCCAGCTGCTGACCTCCGAGTTGCAGGCGCAGCAGGAGGAACTGAAGAAGACCAACGACCGGCTGGAGCAACAGGCCGCGTCCCTCCGCCAGTCGGAGGAACTGCTCCGCACCAAGCAGGAAGAGCTGCAGCAGACCAACGCCGAGCTGCAGGAGAAGGCGCACCTGCTGTCGATCCAGAACCAGCAGGTGGAAGGCAAGAACCGCGAGGTCGAGCAAGCCAAGCTGGCCCTGGAGGACAAGGCCGAACAGCTGGCCCTGACCTCGAAGTACAAGTCCGAGTTCCTGGCCAACATGAGCCACGAGTGTCCGCCGTCAGCGCCAATGAGACAGATTCAGGGTTCCAGCTAGCGGAGGGTTTTGGTCTCATCGCAGTGACGTAGGAACGAAGATGAGATCAAAACCCT
>CANJRI010000058.1 GCA_947476555.1 Caulobacteraceae bacterium | reverse complement strand
GCGTGAACGGGCCCACATCAAACGCCAGACCATCCAACATCGGCGCTTGCAACACCGCAAAATCGCCGCCTAAATATCAACCCCAGATGAGGCCATCTCTCCGCTAAATCCGGACCCCACCTGTCTCAAAACATCTGACGACGTACACTATTATCACTGCACGGGCTACGCGGGTAAGGTGCGCGGCGACCCGGCCTCGTGCAGCCGCCGCTATGTGCGTGAAGAGGTGATCGAGGGGCAATTCACCGATCTGTTGGGACGGCTGTCGTTCGACGAGGAGGTGATCGACTGGGTGCGCGACGCGCTGCACGCCAGCCATGCCGACGAGCGCCGGGACCATGACGCGGCGATCAAGCGGCTGCAGGGCGAGAACAAGCGCCTGCAGGACCGCATCCACGCCATGTATGTCGACAAGCTGGACGGGCTGATCGACGCCGAGTTCTTCGAGCGGACGTCCAGCGGATGGCGCGAGGAGCAGGCCCGCTGCCAGCGCCAAATCGAACAGCATCAGGCGGCGGACCAATCCTACCTGGACGAAGGTGTGCAACTGCTGGAACTGGCCCGGAGCGCCCAATCGCTGTTTTCGCGGCAGGAACCGCGCGAGAAACGCCGCCTGCTCAACTTCGTCCTATCGAACTGTGTCTGGAAGGACGGGACCATCGCCGCCGAGTTCCGCCAACCGTTTGCTTTATTGGCAGAAACAACGGGCGAGGCGGCGGCCCTTTCGGGCACGCTCAACGCTTCCGGGGCGAAAAGTGAGATTTGGCTGGGGGACTAGGACTCGAACCTAGAATGACGGTACCAAAAACCGCAGTGTTACCATTACACCATCCCCCAGCAGGGACGCCCGGACGGGCCTCGGCCCTCGGGAGCGCCGGGAGATAGCGCAGCGGCAGGGCTGATGCAACGCCCCCGCGATCACGCCTCCGAAGGTCCGCTTGCGGCCCCTCACCCCCTCCTCTATATGGGCCTTCCTTCGAAGTCGGAGTGTGGCTCAGTCTGGTAGAGCACCGCGTTCGGGACGCGGGGGTCGCAGGTTCAAATCCTGCCACTCCGACCACGCAGTCTATAGGGTAACGGCGCCTCCCGAGCGCCGCCCCAGTTCTCCCGAGAAGTCCGCACGTTAGGCAGCCCCGGAGGTCGTGTCCCGGCTCTCCGAACGCGGCAATATCCCTGCTTCGAGGCGAAATTCCCCGGTGCTCTCTGAGCTCATTTCAGAAGTGTAGGTTTTGCCGTTCCGGACCGATCAAATTCCCTATTACAGGGAATTTGGCAGGGAAATTCACACAGTTCACCGAATGACACCACAGGCGATTCGGGCGCCGGCGCCCCCGATGGGCTGGGTGACGAAATCATCGGGATTGGCGTGGATAACAAGGGCCGCGCCATCCTTGTCCAGCAGCGTGGGCTGACCGTCCACGCCATCCAGGGAGACGGTAGTCGAGAAAAACTCCGCGGCGCCTGTGCCGTCGGCCCCGACAAACAGGTTGGGCAAGTCCCCGGCTTCGTTGGCGTCAGGATTGAGCAGGCCGTGGACATGGGTCGCCTGCGTATGCACGTGGCCGCCGGCTGTCTTGAAATCCGGCGGGGAGCAGTCGCCGACTTCGTGGAAATGCGCGGCATGCCAGCCGGGCGTCAGGCCCTTTACCGTCATATGGACAACCACGCCCTTCGGGCCCTGGGTCAGGGTGGCGGCGCCTGCGTCAAGCCCGGCGGGGTCCTTGAGGGCCGCAGTGGCCGTCGTGGCGGCCTGGGCCGTGATGGTCCAGGCGCTCAGCGCCATCACCACGGCCGCCGCCAGCAATTTCGATCCCATGGTCCTCAGTTCCCTTCTCGCCTGGCTCTATGACGCCGCCACGCGACGCGCGCCTCAATGACTTTCGCGGGAAAGCGACCCGTCGACGGGCGTGCTCGCATGTCCGTCTCCATGCGATTGAGGAGAGCCCCGGGCGGCGGCGTCTCTGGGGGGCAAGGGGCGACCAGAAACCAAGGGTTCAAATGATCAGCTTCTCGAAGACTTTCCTGGCCGCGGCGTGCGCCCTGGCTGTCGCGGTTCCTTCCGCGCCGGCTCTGGCCTCCGACAACCCGGCGATGGATGCCTCCGTCGCGCGGGTGCAGCACGAATGGGAGCGGATAAAGTACCAGACCAAGGACCCGGGGCAGCAGCACGCTCAGATCGAAATCCTGGCCCGAGACGCCGCTGCAGCGAGCGCCCGCTATCCAGGACGGGCGGAGCCGCTCATCTGGCAGGGGATCGCGCAAAGCGAGCAGGCGGCGATGTCGAGCGGTTTCAGCGCGCTCGCCGACGCCAAGGCCGCCCGCACGACGTTCGAGAAGGCCTATCAGCTTGATCGGACCGCCCTGGAGGCCGGCGCGCCCACCAGCCTCGGGACGCTCTATTATCGGGTGCCGGGGTTTCCGATCGGCTTCGGCGACAAGGCCAAGGCGCGCCACTACCTGGCAGAGGCGGTGGCCATCGCGCCCGACAGCATGGACGCCAACTATTTCTACGGCGACTTCCTGATCACCCAGGGGGACTACGCCGCAGCCGGCAAGGTGCTTCAGCACGCCCTCGCCTCGCCACTCCATCCGGACAGGCCGATCTGGGATGCGGGACGGCGCGCGGAGATCCGGGCGCTGCTCGCGAAGGTGAACGCAAAGCTCAAGCGGTCTTGAGCGGGCAACGGGCGATGGGCCGCATTTCCAACTGCCTTGCGGAACAGCTACAGCAGCCGCACGGCACGCTGGGCCGCCTGGCCGGGGCCGTCATGCGGCTCGCCAATCGAGAGCCCAACAGCTTGGCGCTTCAGGCGCTGGACGTGGGAGGCGACGACGACGTCCTCGAGTTGGGCTTCGGTCCGGGAGAGGGCCTTCGGGCCCTCGCCCGTCTCTCGTTGCGAGGAACGATCCATGGCGTCGACCAGTCGGCCATCATGCTGGTGCAGGCCTCCGCGCGAAACCGCAAGGCCACGCGGAGCGGACGCGTTCGACTGCGGCTCGCTCGATTTGACGAGACCGGTCTACCGGACGAGTCGGTCGACAGGATTCTTGCCGTGAATGTGGCCTACTTCTGGTCCGACGGCCCCGGGGTTCTGGCTGAGTTGAACCGGGTGTTGCGACCCGGGGGGCGGGTCAGCATCTATGTCACGGACGCCTCGGCGATGGCGCGCTGGACGTTCACCTCGTCCGGACATCATCGCCTCTTCAGCGCGGGTCAGCTCGGTGATTTCCTGGCTGACGGACCGTTCGACGCGGCCAGTATAAGCATCGAGAGGCCGACATTGCGGTGGGGCCTGCCCGGCCTTGTCGGTGTGATCTCCAAGGCCCTCTGATTGAAGGGGCGCCGGCCCGCCACCGGCAAAGGCTCCCACCGGAGTTCGATGAAATCCCTAGTTCAGCCGAACAGTTTGGCCACCTGGCGGTCGCTGACGGCCAGGGCGCGGTCGATCAGCGAGGGGACGAGCGCGTTGATGCGGACGTAAAGCGCCTCGGGAAAGCCGATGTAGAGCTCCCGCCGGCGGGCCGCGATGGCGGCCACGATGCGCTGCGCAACCCGTGAGGGATCATCCATGGACATCCGGGTCATCTTGGCGAACGCCATCACCTGGGCGTCGTTGAACGGGGTGCGTACGGCGCGCGGGGCGATGTAGGTCACATCGACGCCGTCGCCGGCGACCTCCCGGCGCAGGGCCTGGCTGAAGCCGCGCAGGCCGGCCTTGGACGCGGAATAGGTCGCGAAGTGGGCGAAGTTGATGGACCCGAACACCGAGCCGATGTTGACGATCTGGCCAGCGCGCTTTGTCCGCATGGCGGGCAGCACCGCCTGAACGAGACGGATCGGCGCCACCAGGTTGACCGAGACCGTCCGGTTTAGGTGGTCGGCTGACTGGCTTTCCACGGTTCCAAAGTGCTGGATGCCCGCCACATTCACCAGGATGTCCCACTCGGACCGGCCCGCCCATTCCACCACCTGGTCGAGACCCTCGCTGGTGGAGAGGTCACAGGGCTGGAACGCACAGGAGGTGTCAGGCGGTGGCTGACGGTCCAGGACCGTCACCCGGGCGCCCTGGCCGGCGATGCTGCGGGCGACCCGGCCGCCGATGTCGCCGCTGCCGCCGGTCACGAGGACGCGCTTGCCGTCAAAGGGCATGGGAAAGGCTCCGGTCGTGGGGAATGGTGCGGAAGAGTTCGCCGAACAGGACGAAGATGCGCCGGGCGACGGCGATGATCGCAGCCTGGTCGGCAGGATCATCCACGGTCTCCATGAGGCCCTGGAAGAAGACCATGTGGTCCTGGTCCAGCGCCCCGTGAGAGGTGAGGTAACGGAAACATTCGGGGCCGAGGCCCAGCGCGCCCGCGAGCGCGCTGGCGCCATGGCTGGCGAGGGCGATGCTGGTCCCCTCCAGGGCGTAGATCATCCCGAACAGGCCCATGGGATTGTCTTTGCCAACGCTATCATAGGCATAGGCGACCATGGCCGCAGTCGCCGGACTGGCCCCCGCGGCGGCGGCGGCCTCGCTGTCACCGCCCGCGTTGTCGATGTCGCTGAGAATCCAGTGCTCGTGACCGGTCTCCTCGGCGATGTAGTCGTCGAGCGCGCGTCGGAAATGACTGTGCGCCCGGTCCATGCGGCCCTGGGCCAGCCGCATTAGCGGAACGGTGTGGCGGACGTGGTGATAGGCCTGGGCCAGATAGGCCAGGTAGGTCTCGCGGGAGATCGCCCCCGCGAGGCCGTCGGTGATCTGGGGAACGGCGAACAGCGCGCGTTGCTCGCCGGCGGTCGCGGCCGTCAGGGTCTGGAAGAATGACATGGGACGCCTTCAGCCGTGGTTTTCGATGAAGTCCTGGTGGGCGGCATGCAGGACGGCGCGCCTGGGCCGACCATTGCCGGTAAGTTCGCCGGCCCCGGGATCGAACGGGCGCGAGATCCGCCAGCGACGGACCTGGGCGTAGTCGGGGAGGACGAGGTTGGCCCGCGCCACCGCCTGCTCCAGCTGTTCGGGCCGCACGCCCTTGGACGCGGGCACGATCACCGCGCAAAGGGCGGACGCTCCTTCGCCGAACACCAGCGCCTGGCCGATCTCCGGCTGGGCCAGCAATTCGCTCTCCACCCACTCGGGCGCCACGTTGCGGCCGAAGGCAGTGATCAGCAGGTTGGACTTGCGGCCTGAGATATTGACGAAGCCGTCGGCGTCCACCCCGCCCAGGTCGCCGGTGGCGTGGCCGCCGCCGCACGCCTCCTGGCCCACATAGCCGAGGAAGGGCTTGGGACTGACGATCAGCTCGCCGTCGCCGGCGACGCTCAGTCGAAGGTGGGGCAGAACCCGGCCTACGCTGCCTGGCCGGTCATGGCGCGGGGTGTTGAGTGTCACAACCGACGCGCATTCGCTGAGGCCATAGCCTTCATAGGCCGGCAGCCCGGCCCCCCGCGCCTCGGCGATGAGTTGTGGCGAGACCTTGGCGCCGCCTACCGCCACAAAGGACAGGGAGGGCAGGGCGGACCCGGTGTCCAGCAGCCGGGCGGTGACGCCCCGAAGGATTTCAGGAACCAGGATCAGGCTGGTGGCCTCCACCTCGAGGATGGCGGCGCACAGTCGAGCGAAGTCCGGGCGGCCGTCCTGCCCGAAGCCAAGTGTTCCCAGGGAAGGCGCATGATAGCGGCCACCCGCCAGGATGGTCGGATAAAGCCCGGCCACGTTCTCCAGCAGGACGCCCAGGGGCAGGACCGCCATGTGGGTCCGGGCCATCTCGCGGCCGAGAACCTTCACAACGGAACTGGCCACCCCCTCCATCTGGCGCAGGGACAGGCATACGCCCTTGGGCTGTTCGGTGGAGCCCGAGGTGTAGGTGATCTTGTCCGTGCCGACGTGCAGCTTGCGCCTGGGGAGGGCGAGGGATTCGGCGACCACCTCGGCGCCCCCGATCTGTTCGAAACCGGGCTCGGCGGCGAACCTGGGGCGCACCAGCATGCAGGCCCCGGAATCGCTAAGGGCATGACGCCGCTGGGGCGGGGTGAAAAACGGGGGCAGGGGAACGCATGGCCGGCCCAGGGCCATCAGCGCCAGATCCAGCACTACCCATGCGGGCCCATTGTCGAGGGCGATCGCCACCGGTGCGGCGCCCCCGGCTGCCGGCAGGCGCTCCTCCAGCCACTCCACCGCGCGGTCCACGGCGGTTGAAAGTTGCGCCCAGGTCCAGGCCACGTGGTCGCCGCTCACAGCGACGGCGTTGGGCTTGCCGGCGGTGTGCAGGGCCAGGGCGGCGAGGATACGCGTCATCGGGCGGCTCTCGTGGCCTGCCGACCTTGCCGAGCCGCCCCCAGATCGGCGATCTCCGGGGGCAAGCCGATCCGCCCAGTCACGACCGATGGTCCGCCGCGGTAGTAAGAGCCCCAGTCATGCTCCGCGCAGGCGACGCGGGCCGGGTCGGCGTCGGCGATCCTGGTCAGCTGGAACCCCGCGCGACCCAGGAGGCTTTGCAGGCGCGGCGTCACCGTGGCCACGGCGAAGCGCCGGCTGCGCCCGGACATCATCCAGCCGGCCAGCGCGCTGAACAGATCCATGGTGGCCATCGGGGTGCGGGACGCGAGCGAGCCGATCTCGACGATATCGTCCCGTCCCAGGACTTCGCCGTGGATCGGGCCCAAGACCACTTCCACCGGCTGGTCCAGGTAATGTTCCAGGAACAGCGGCTCGTCCTCGGCGAACCGGACTCCTGCCGCGGCGGAGAGCCGGCCCGCGGCGTCGGTGAGGCCGGCGATCAGCGGATAGTGGTCGTTCAGCCGGGCGTCGAACGCCTCGCTGTAGCGCGTCTGCAGGAAAGTCTCGAAGGATGGACGCAGGGCGGCATAGCGGTCCGCGACCACTAGGCGGCGGTGAGCGGGTGTCGGGGGTGGCGGTGTCGCCGACGTCATGCGGACTTTCAGCTGCGGTTGGCCCAACTGGACCTCCTGGTTTCAACGCCCCGCTGCGATGACGACGCGGGCCGCTGACCTCCTCAACTGGACCTCCGGGATTCCCCGCGATTGCGCGCGGGGCCGGAACGCTGGACAGTCCCGCCTGCTGATTTTGAGGTTCACGACCACCCATGCCCGCCCCGCCGGCGCTCATCGCCGCCTATCTGCGAAAGCGGGCCGATCTGGTGCGGTTTTTCACCGTGCGCACCGGATCGGCGGCTGAAGCCGAGGACCTAGTGCAGGAGCTGTACCTGAAGATCGAGGGCGTCGAGCTGTCCGACGAGATACGCAGCCCCGAAGCCTATCTCTACCGGCTGGGCTCCAACCTGATGCTGGATCGTATGAAGCAACGCCGGCGCCAGGGCGCGCGCGACGACGGATGGCGACGGGCCCAGGGGGGCGATGGTCCCGATCCGGTGGCCGATGAACCGCCGGCCGACGAGGTGGTGGCGTCGCGGCAGCGTCTCGCCCGCCTGCTCGAAGCCCTGGAGGAACTGCCGCCACAGACCGCCCTGGCGTTCCGGCTGCACAAGTTCGACGGCCTCTCCCATCCGCAGGTGGCCGCGCGCCTGGGGGTCTCGCGCAGCTCGGTGGAAAAATACATCATGACGGCGCTGCGCCATCTCCTGGCGAGGCTGGACCCATGACGCTACATAGACACGCTTGCGGAGGCCGGGGTTCGGCGGCGTCTATGCCGCAGGAGCCCCGCGACCAGCCATGAACGGCACGACCGATAGCCATGACCTCGAACCCGCCATGCGTGACCGCGCGGTGGAATGGCACGTGCGCCTGGCCTCGGACGCGGCGGACGAGGCCGACTGGCTGGCCTTTGAGGCTTGGCTCGCTGAGGCGCCCGAACATCGGGCGGCTTATGGAGAGGTGGAAACGCTTTGGATGGATCTCGACGAGGCGCCCTCCGCGCCCGTCAACGTGGTCCGTCTGAAGGCGCGCCGTCCCGCTCCCGTCTGGCTGGGCGCCATAGCCGCCTCACTGGTGGCCGCCGTGGCGCTGGGGATCACCCTCAGGACCATGACGCCGCCCACGACGGTCTATGAGACCGCCAAGGGCGAGCGCCGCACCATCGCCCTGGCGGACGGCACCCATATCCAGCTCAACAGCGGCTCACACATCGCTGTAACCCTGGGGCGTAAGGCGCGCCGAGTGGAGATGGCCGACGCCGAAGCGGTGTTTGATGTGGCCAAGGATGCCGACAGGCCCTTTCTGATCACGGCCGGGGACCGCCAGATCCGCGTGGTCGGCACCGAGTTCAACGTGCTGCGGCACGACGGCCGCCTGGACGTGACCGTCCGGCGCGGCGTGGTGGAGGTCCGCCCGGCGGCTGCGCCGGACGGCCCCGCGATCGCCCAGTTGCGCAAGGGCCAGGCGCTCAGCCACCGGGAGGGTGCGGCCCCCGACACGGTGAGCGTCGCCGAGCAGGACGCCGCCTTCGCCTGGACCACGGGACAGGTGGTTTATCGCGACCGGCCCCTGGAGGAAGTGGCCACGGACCTGAGCCGCTATGTGAAGACCCCCATCGTCGTGGCCCCCGAAGCCCGCGGTTTGCGGCTTACCGCGGTGATCAAAGTGGACGATGAGCCGGCCATGCTGCGGACGCTCGGGCAGTTCCTGCCGGTGATCGCCGTTCGCGAAGGCGGCCAGATTCAGCTACGCTTGCGGCCTACGGGGCGTTAGGGGGCCGGAGGGGTGGCGTTGAGTTGGCGGCGCCCCGGGCGCCTTTTCCGCCTTGGCGTGCTCGTGGCTTCGGCCCTGGCCGGGCCCGTCATGGCCGCGGACCGCCCCCTCTCCATCGACGTTCCCGTCCAGGCGCGGGAGCGCGCCCTGGTGGCGCTGGGGGTCCAGGCCGGCCTGTCGCTCGGGCTGGCCGCCGGCGTCCGTTGCCCTGGCCGAGCCGGGTTGGTCGGCCGCATGACCCTGTCCCAGGCGCTGGATCGCCTGCTCGCCGGCTCCCCCTGCGCCGCCCTGCGGCCTGATCAGAACACCGTGGTGATCATCGCCGCCGGCGCCAGGCCCGCGCCTGTGCCGCCCCGCCCGCGCGCTGCACCGGACGCCTTCGAGATCGGCGAAGTGGTGGTGACCGCCACCAAGCGCCAAACCCGCCTTGACCAGGCCCCCTATGCGCTCACCGCGGTGACCGGCGAGGCCATGACGCGGCAAGGCGTGGCCGATGTGCGCGAGCTTTCCCTGATGGCTGCCGGGGTCACGGTCACCAACCTCGGGCCGGGGCGGGACAAAATCCTGGTGCGCGGACTTTCGGATGGGCCGCTCACCGGTCACACCCAGTCCACCGTGGGCATCTATCTCGACGACCTGCGGCTTACCTACAGCGCCCCGGACCCGGACATCCGCTGGACGGACGTGGCGCGGGTGGAGGTGCTGCGGGGGCCGCAGGGATCGCTCTATGGCGCCGGCTCCATCGGCGGCGTGGTGCATGTGGTGACGACCCCGCCGGATCCGGAAGCGCGGTCCGGCTGGCTGTCGGTGACGGCGCAGACGACCGCCCATGGCGCCGCCTCCCACGTGCTGGAGGGCGCCTTCAACCAGCCAATACCTGGCGCCCGGGCCGCGATCCGTCTCAGCGGCTGGACGGAGACCATGGGTGGCTACATCGACAACCTGGCTCTGGCATCGCGCAACGTCGATCGGACCTCCCGCCAGGGAGTGCGGGCGTCGCTCCTATGGTCGCCCCGCGACGATCTGGCCCTGGACGCCGCCCTCATCGACCAGACCATCAGTTCTCGCGACACCCACTACGCCCAGCCCGCCGTAGGGCCCCTGGCCCGGGCCACACCGGGTCGCGAGCCGCACGACAACGATTTCTTGGCCCTCAATCTGGGCGCCCACTGGCGGCCGACCTGGGGCGAGCTGGTGCTCAGCGTCGGCGCCACGGATCATGACGTGGGAAGCCGCTATGACGCTTCCGGGGCACCGGCAACTCTTGTCCAGACCGGCGCGGCGCCTGCAACCTACGATGACGACAACGAAATCCGCGGCCTCGTCATGGAAGCGCGCCTGAGCTCGCGCCCCGACCACCGCCTACAATGGTTGGCGGGTGTGTTCACGGCCGAGGGGGATCAGCGCCTGAAGGCGCGCCTCACCGACAGCCGTGGCGTGGCGGCGTACGACGAGGTCCGGCGGGACAGGCTCACAGAATCGGCCCTGTTCGGGGAGGCCGCCTACGCCGTGACACCCCGGCTGACCGTCACCCTCGGCGGGCGGCTGTTCGCCTCAAGCCTGCGGGCCCGTTCAGCGGTAGACGCCCTCGGAACGACCCGGGATTTTCGCGGCGAAACCTCGGCTCGCGGCTTCGCGCCCAAGCTGGTGCTGGCCTATGCCGCTTCGTCACAGTGGTCCGTCTATGCCCAGGCGGCGGAGGGTTATCGGACGCCGGGGTTCAACACCAGCGGGCCCCGCGGCCAGATCTTCGCGACCGCCCCAGGCGCGGTGCAACCCCTTCGCCGCTACGCGGGCGACGAACTCTGGAGCCTGGAGGCCGGCGCACGCTGGACAAGCGCCGACGGCGCCTGGCGTCTAAGGGCGGGCGGGTTCCAGGCTGTGTGGCGGGACATCCAGACTGATCTCCTCCTGCCGTCCGGCCTGCCTTTCACCGCCAACATTGGAGATGGTCGCAGCACGGGATTTGAGGCCGAAGCCGCCTACGCCCGTGGCGGCCTGGCCCTGGCGGCCAATCTCACCGTCCAGCGCCCGGAGCTCGACCGGCCGGACCCCGGTTTCCCGAACCGCATCGACTCCCATCTCCCCGGCGTCCCGGCGTTCTCCTATTCCCTGAGCGCCAGTTATAGTTGGCCCATCTCGGCTTCCTGGGCGGTGGATCTCGCCGCAAGCTACGCCTACGTCGGACCATCCCGGCTGACCTTCGACGCCATCACGGCGCCCAGGATGGGCGACTATGGCGAGGTCCGGCTGCGCGCCGGTCTGCGCTCCGCGCGCCTGCGGGCCGGCCTGTTCATCGACAACCTCGCCGACAGCCGTGGCGACACCTTCGCCTACGGCAATCCCTTCACCATCCGAATGTCGGCCCAGCCCACCCCACAGCGCCCGCGGAGCGTAGGCCTGGTCCTGGGACGGAGCTTCTGATCCCAGGCGGTTGAGGATGCGGCTCCCCGGCGGCGTCGAGGGGACATGCGCATCGCCTTCCTGTTCAACCATGATCAGATCCACCAGGTCGCCCATAGCCTGCCTATCGCCGTGGCGATGGCGCAGGCGGAGATCGATGCGGACATCATCGTAGCGACCACCAATCCGAGGATGAGCCGGGAGGTGGCGCGGCTCAGTCAGGGCGCGGGCGGCGAGCGTCTTCAGCGGGTGGAGCTTGGGCTAGAGTCCAGGCGCAGCCGCGTCCTGGCCCGGGCGTTCGAAGGCCTGCTGCCGGCCAGCAAGATTCTGGTCTACGGCGACAACCTGGATTTCTTCAGATCCCTCGATGTCCTCGTGGTGGCCGAACAGACATCCCTTATCCTCAAGACCCACTACGGGCTGAAGGACTTGATGATCATCTATACCGGTCACGGGGCAGGCGACCGCGCCATCGGCTTCCATTCCGCCATCGCCGGCTTCGACCATGTGCTGGTGTCGGGCCCGAAGCTGTGGGACCGCCTTGTCCGTGATGCGGGGGTCGACCCACGCAGGCTGTCGGTGGTCGGCTACCCGAAGTTCGACCTGGCGCCTTCCCTGGCCAGCGATCCTTGCGGCCGGCCAGGCCGGCGACCGGTGGTGTTGTACAATCCGCACGTCTCGCCGCACCTGTCGTCCTGGTACCGCCACGGCCGGCAGGTCCTGGACTGGTTTCTGGAGCACGATGAATACGAGCTGATCTTCGCCCCGCATGTGATGCTGTTCGAACGGCCCTTCGTGATCACCATCGACCGGCTGCGTCTGGACAGGGCCGGGGTCATCGATCCGCGCCACCTGCACGCGCCCAACATCCACATCGACCTGGGAAGCCGGCGATCCACCACCATGGACTACACCGCCCGTGCGGACATCTACCTGGGAGACGCCAGCAGCCAGGTCTATGAGTTCCTCCTGAGGCCACGGCCCTGCGTGTTCCTGAACAGTCACCGGGCGGACTGGCGAAACGACGTCAACTTCGCCCACTGGCTTAACGGCCCGGTGATCGAGGAGGTCGAGGATCTGGGCGAGGCTCTGCAGCGGTCCGTCGCGGATCACGCCACGACCTATCGGCCGGTCCAGCAAGCGCTTTTCGATCTCACCTTCGATCTTACCGAGGAGCCGTCGGCGCGACGCGCGGCGCGGGCGGTGGCCGGCTGCGCAGGGCTTGCCTGGCCGACGCATTCGATCCCGGCGCTGAAGGAAGGCGCGCGCGCCCTTGGCTGAACCCGGACGGCCACACCGGATTGTCGGTCGCATTTATGCGAACCTGGGACGCCTGCTGGGCGGCAAGGCCGCGGCTGGCCTGCTGAGCTTGGGCTACCTGGGCATGGCGTCCCGCAGCCTGGGGCCGGCGGACTACGGCGTGCTGATGCTGGTCCACGGTTACGTCATGGCCGTCGGCGCTGTGGTGGGCATCCCCGGGTGGCATGCGGTCATCCGCTATGGCGCGCTGGCGCTGGCATCCGAGGATCAACCGCGTCTGGCCAGCCTGCTGCGGCTCAGCGCCATCCTGGAAGGCGTGGGCGGCCTCCTGGGGATCATCGCCGCCGCGGTTTTCGCACCCCTCGTGGGGCCGCATCTCGGCTGGTCGCCGGCCGCGATCGCTCTGGCGGTCCCTTACAGCTTCGCCGTCCTCGCCACCCTGCGGATGACCCCCACGGGCTATCTGCAGCTGGCCGGACGGTTCGACCTGATCTCGGCCAACTACCTCGTGGCGCCGGTGGTCCGGCTGGCCGGGGTGCTGGCGGCGCTGGCCCTGCACGCGCATCTGCGTGGGTTTCTTGTCGTCTGGATGGCCTCCGTCGTGACGGAGTGGGCCGTGGTCTGGGCCATGGGGCTGATGGTGGCTGCGCGCCGCCTGCCCGGCGAGACGCTGATGGGGCCTGTCGGCGCCGCCGTGGCCGAGAATCCTGGTTTCTGGAAGTTCCTGCTGGCCGCCAAGGCGGACGTGCTGCTCAGCGACGTCCCGGCGCGGCTGGTCCTGCTCACGATCGGCTGGGGCCTGGGACCCGCCGCGGCCGGGCTCTATTCCGTCGCCCAGCGGGCGACGGTCGTGTTCTCTCAGCCGGCTCACATCCTTGGTCAGGCGGCCTATTCGGACCTGGCCGGGCTTGCGGCCGTGCCCGGCCAGGGAGCCGCCATCCGCAAGGCTCTCCTGCACTGCGTGGCCATTGCCGGGCTCGTGGCCAGTCCGCTTCTCCTGCTGATCCTGGTTTTCGCCGAGCGCCTGTCCATGCTCATGGCCGGCAAGGGCTTTCGGGCTGCAGCCCCGATCATGATCTGGCTGGCCGTCGCCCGACTGATCGCCATGCTGTCTCCACCGGTGTCCGCAGCCCTCACCGCCTTGGGCCGGCCGGGCCTCTCAGTCATCGGAAATTTCGCCACCAGCTTGGCCTTTTTGCTCGCGCTGCCGCTCATGCTGCGATGGTGGGGACTGAACGGCGCCGGCCTGAATGTCGTCCTCCAGGCGCTGGCGTGCGGTCTCCTGCTCAGCTGGTTCATCCTGCGCGAGACCAGTTCACACGTCCGCGCGATCCCAACGGGGTCCGCTGGCCTCGCGTCTACAACCCCGGAGACCAGACCATGATCGACCGCGGCTCAGCCCTGCCCATGACCCTGGTGGTCGCCGGCATCCTGTGGACCTCGCCGGCCATGGCCGCCCACAAGGACTGGAAGAGCGTCGCGGATGTGGGCGTGGTCGGCCTGGAGAGTTTCGCCCTCGGCCGGGCCGCCTACGAGCAGGACTGGAAGGGCGTCAAGCAGTTCGGCCTGACGCTGGGCGTGACGGCCGGCGCCACGGCGGGTCTCAAGAGCGCCTTTCCCGAAATGCGTCCTGACCGATCCGACGACAGGTCGTTCCCCTCCGGCCACACCTCTTCATCCTTCGCCGCGGCCGCCTTCTTGCAACGGCGATATGGCTGGCAGTGGGGACTGCCTGCCACCCTGGTGGCCGGAGTCGTGGGTCTGGCCCGGATCGAGTCCAAGGACCACCACTGGTACGACGTGGTCGCCGGCGCGGCCCTAGGCGAGGCCTCTGCCTATCTCTTCACGACACCGCACGACACCGATGTGCAATTCCTTCCCTGGGCGGACAGCCACGGGGCCGGGTTCACGATGGCCAAAAGGTTTTGAATGACCGCGCCACCGGCGCTTTCGGGGGTCAGCGTCAGCGATTGCGCAAGGCATTGAGCGCCGCAATGACCGGCGCTGAATCATCGTCCTGATCAACGGAAATGAAGACTGGCGTGACGCCGGAAGGTTTGAGCGGATAGACGCCGTAGGCGGCCATTGGAGAGCCCCAGTGGAAGCGAAGGGGGAGCGCCGGAAATCTCCAGTTCTCTCGGTCGCCGACGCCCAGAAGAGCCTTGCCGACGATGGAGGCGCCCTCCTTTGCTTCGTGTACGTCGTCAGATGTTTTGAGACAGGTGGGGTCCGGATTTAGCGGAGAGATGGCCTCATCTGGGGTTGATATTTAGGCGGCGATTTTGCGGTGTTGCAAGCGCCGATGTTGGATGGTCTGGCGTTTG
>CANJRI010000057.1 GCA_947476555.1 Caulobacteraceae bacterium | reverse complement strand
TGATGACCGACGCCGACGTCGACGGCGCCCACATCCGCACCCTGCTGCTGACCTTCTTCTACCGGCAGATGCCGGAGGTGATCGAACGCGGCTACCTCTATATCGCCCAGCCGCCGCTCTATAAGGCCTCCAAGGGCAAGTCGACGCGCTATCTGAAGGACGACCCCGAGCTTGAGGTCTATCTGATCGACGAGGGCGTCGACGGCGCCACCCTCGACCTGGTGTCCGGCGAGCGCCTCACCGGCAAGGACCTGCTGGCGCTGGTGCAAACCGCGCGGGGCGCGAAGGCCAACGTCGAGCGTCTGTCGGCTCGGGCCCCGGCCTTCGCCGTCGAGCAGGCCGCCATGGCCGGCCTGCTGGCCGAGGGCGGCGACATCGCCGCGGCCGCCCGCCGCCTCGACCTCTACGCCGAGGAAGGCGATGGGCCCTGGACCGGCGAGCCGGCCGCCGGTGGTGGCTTCGCCTTCTCGCGCATCCGCCGCGGCGTCACCGAGCGGGTGGTGCTGGACGAGCTTCTGCTGCACGCCGCCGACGCGCGCCGCCTGGCCGAACGCTCGAAGGAGCTGGCCGAGGTGTTCTCCGGCTCGGCGGTCTTCACCCGCAAGGACAAGACCACCACCGTCCGCGGGCCCATCGACCTGGTGAACGCGGTCATGGACGCCGGCCGCAAGGGCCTCTCCATCCAGCGCTACAAGGGGCTGGGTGAGATGAACCCCGGCCAGCTCTGGGAGACCACCCTGGACGCCGACGCCCGCACCCTGCTGCAGGTGAAGGTCGCCCACGCCGACGACGCCGACGACATGTTCACCCGCCTGATGGGCGACGAGGTCGAACCCCGCCGCGAGTTCATCCAGGAGAACGCCCTCGACGCCGAGGTGGACGTCTAGCCGGCGATGGCGGTCGACGCCCGCTTCCTGGAGGTCCTGGGCGAGACCCTAGCCTTCGTGCCCGAGCTTCGCCTGAAGAAGATGTTCGGGGCGGTGGGCCTCTATTCGGGTGAGGTGTTCTTCGCGGTGGGTGAGGACGACGTGCTCTATCTGAAGGTCGACGGCGAGACCGAGCCGGCGTTCCGCGCCCTTGGGCTTTCGCCCTTCGTCCTGCGCGACAGCAAGGGCGTCGAGACGCCCACCAGCTATTGGCAGGCGCCGGACGCCGTCTGGGAAGACCCCGACGACGCGCGCCACTGGGTGGGTCTGGCCATTGAGGCGGCGCGCCGGAAGAAGGCCAAGAAGCCCCGGGGCCGCTAGGTCATGGATGTCCGAAAGCCGCCAGCGCCGGCGCCTCCGCCGCGCTATATTCCCGGCATGATCGAGTTCGCTATCTTCGAGACCGTTATCGGCTGGGCGGGGCTCGCCTGGGGCGAGGCTGGGCTGGTCGGCGTCCACCTGCCGGAGACCGACGGCGACGTCGCGCGCCAGGGTTTCCGCCGCCGCTTTCCGGATAGCCGGGAGGCCCCGCTGCCCCCGGCGCTGCGTCCCGCGGCGCAAGGTGTCATGGCGCTCATGCGCGGCGAGAAGGCCGACCTGTCCGCCGTCGCCCTGGACCTCTCCACGACCCCCGAATTCCACGCCAAGGTCTACGAGATCGCGCGCGCCATCCCGGCCGGCGAGACTCTGACCTATGGCGACATCGCCGTGCGGCTGGGCGACCGGCTGCTGGCCAGAGACGTCGGGCAGGCGCTGGGCAAGAACCCCTGGCCCATCGTCGTCCCCTGTCACCGGGTGGTGGCGGCTGGCGGCAAGCTCGGCGGGTTCTCAGCTCGCGGCGGTGCGCGCACCAAGGCTCGCCTGCTCGCCATCGAAGGCGCCGCCGCCGCAGCCCAGGCCGACCTTTTCGGTTGAGGTTCCCTCTCCCACGAGGGGAGAAGGACGCATCGACACGATTCAAGCCGGGGGCTAACACCGGCTCATGGCCATTGGCGTCTTCGATTCCGGAGTGGGGGGACTGACCGTCCATCACCGGCTCGTGGAGCGGTTCCCGAACGCCGATTTCGTCTACCTCGCCGACCAGGCCAATGCGCCGTATGGCGGGCGCCCCGGCGAGGAGATCGTGGATCTCACACGCGCGGGCTGCATTCGCCTGTTCGAGGCCGGCTGCGACGTCGTCGTGCTGGCCTGCAACACGGCCGCCAGCGTCGCCCTGCGCCGGTTGCAGCAGACCTGGCTCCCCCGCTATCGCCAGCAGCTCGGCCGTCCGGTGAACGTGTTGGGGATCGTGGTGCCGACCATCGAGGCCGCCACCGGCCTGCCCTGGGAGCACGAGGCCGAACGGCGGGGCGAGAAGGTCGAGAAGCTGGATGTCCTGGCGGTGTTCTCCACCCCCGCCACGGCGCGCAGCCGGGTCTACGAGATCGAGATCGACAAGCGCCGGCAGGACGTGGCGGTGTTCTCCGAACCCTGCCCGGAGCTGGCCCGGATGATCGAGCAGAATGCGCCGCGTGACGACTTGGTCCGGGTGGTCGGCGAGCATGTGCAGGCCGTCACCACCCGCATCGGCCGTGCGCCGGATCGCGCGATCCTCGGCTGCACCCACTACGAGATCGTCGCCGACCTTTTCCAGGCGGCCCTGCCGGCCGGCGTGCCGCTGATCCGCCAACCGGACGCCACCGCCGACGCTCTGGCCCTCTACCTCGGCCGTCATCCGGAATTCCGTCAGGGCGACGGCGGCGGACGCCGTTTCCTCACCACCGGGCGGCCGGGCGCGCAGCACAGCCTCGTGGAGACCTTCTGGGGCGCGCCGCTGAGCTTCGAGCCGGCCTGAAGGGAGCGCGCCGATGATCCGCCGCCTGGTCCTGATCGCCGCCGCAACCCTGGCCATGGCCGGTGCGGCCCGGGCCGAAGTGACCGACCGTTCGCCGGCCGGCTTCGAGATACAACGCGTCCTGCAGATCGCCGCCCCCCGCGCCAAGGTCTGGGAGGCCCTGCTGCAGCCCGCCCGCTGGTGGGAGCCGAGCCATAGCTGGACCGGGAACGCGGCCAATCTCTCCATGGATTTCGAGCGCGAGTGCTTCTGCGAAACCCTGCCGAAAGGCCGGGCGCGGCACATGGCCATCGTCTATTCAGATGGCGAGAAGGCCCTGCGCCTGTTCGGCGGCCTGGGGCCGTTGCAGTTCACCGGCGCGTCCGGCCACCTGCGTTTCGACCTGGCCGACGTTGCGGCCGGCGGCACGCGCCTGACCCTCACCTATTCGGTCGGCGGATACGCCAAGGGCGGCCTGGCCGAAGCCTGGGCCGCCCCCGTCGATGGCGTGCTCGGCGTGCAGACCGAGCGCCTCAAGCGCTATGTGGAAACCGGAACGCCCTAGGCCGCCAGGGCCGCTTCCGCCGCCACCACCCGGCTCACCGCGTTGACCGTGGCCGCGATCCGCAGGGCGGTCTGGACCGAGGCCGAGGGAACCGCGTGCTTCTTCAACTCGGCCTCGTGGCTGTCCAGGCACATGCCGCAGCCGTTGATCGCCGAGACGGCGAAGCTCCAGAGTTCGAAATCGGCCTTCTCGACGCCGGGGTTGGCCAGGACGTTCATCCGCAGCCGGGCCGGCATTGTCTTGTACTCGCCGTTCGAGATCAGGTGCAGGGCGCGGTAGTAGACGTTGTTCATGCCCATGATCGCCGCGGCCGCCTTGGCCGCCTCGAACGCCTCGCCGGACAGGCCGGCGTCCCGGGCCGCGGCCTCGACCGCCCGAACGACCTCCGGTACGCCGACCCCATGGGCGGACGCGACGAAGGCGCCCCACTTCTGCTGGTCGGTGAGGGTGGTCTCGTTGGCCAGGGTCGAGAGGTTGAGGCTCAGGTCCTTGGCGTAGGCGGGCAGGCTCTCGCGCAGGGCGTCGAGGGACATGGCGGGATTCCTTTTTAGAAGGGGTCCGGGAGGGCTCGGGGGGGAGGATCGCCCTCCCGGACGTAGAAGGCGGCGGTGTGTTTAGGCCGCCTTCAAGGTGTCCCCGCCCACCGCGCGATTGCAGGGGCAGAGTTCGTCGGTCTGCAGGGCGTCGAGCACGCGCAGGGTGTCCTGCGGATTGCGCCCGACGTTCAGGTTGGTGACGTAGACGTGCTGGATCACGTTATCCGGATCGACCACGAAGGTGGCGCGATAGGCCACGCCCTCGTCCTCGTTCAGGACGCCGAGGTCGCGGGCGAACTTGCCGCCGTTGTCGGCGAAGTTCCAGATCGGCAGGTTGGCGAGGTCCGCATGCTCGCGCCGCCAGCCGAGCTTGGAGTGCTCGTTATCGGTGGAGCCGCCCAGGACCACGGTGTCGCGCTCGGCGAACTGCGGGTTCAGGCGGGCGAATTCGGCGATCTCGGTCGGACAGACGAAGGTGAAGTCCTTCGGGTAGAAGAAGATGACCTTCCACTGGCCCTTGAAGCTGTCCTTGGTGATGGCCTCGAACGCGCTCTCGCCGTTCTCCTCGTGGCGCATGAATTTCGGCTTCACGCCGACGATCTTGAAATCGGGAAGGGTCTGGCCGACGCCGAACATCTAGGTCTCTCCGTTGGAATGTCGTTGGGGCGGCAGGGGGCTTGCCGCGACGGATGAGAGATAGGCGCCCGGCCGCCTGAAGGCCAATCGATTGTTTTTGAGTCTTCGATAGGCTGCGTCTATAACGGGTGGGTGACGCTGCCCACCATCCGCCAGCTCCACTACCTCAAGCTGCTCGCCGAGCAGGGCGCCTTCGGCCGCGCCGCCGAGGCCGCCCATGTCACCCAGCCCACCCTCTCGGCCGGGATCCAGGAACTGGAGCGGACCCTGGGCGCGGCGGTGGTCGATCGTTCCCGCTCCGGCGTCATCCTGACCCCGGTGGGTGAGGAGGCCCTGCGGCGGGCGACCGTCATCCTCAACGAGGCCGAGGAACTGGTGGAGGCGGCCAAGAACGCGGGCCAGCCCTTCACCGGCCGCTTCCGCCTGGGGGTGATTCCGACCATCGCCCCATTCCTGCTGCCTACCGCCCTGCCGGCCCTGCGCGAGCGCTTCCCGAAGCTGCGGCTGTTCCTGCGCGAGGACCTCACCCAGCGGCTGATCGGCCACCTGAAGGCCGGCCGCCTCGACGCCGCCCTGATCGCCCTGCCCTACGACATGACCGGGCTGGCGTGGGAGCATGTGTCCGATGACGAACTGCTCGCCGCCATGCCGGCCGATCACCCGCTGGCCAAGGGATCGAGCGCCTCGCCCGAAGCGCTTGAGCGGGAGAACATGATCCTGCTGGAGGATGGCCACTGCCTGCGCGATCACGTCCTCTCCGCCTGCCGCCTCAACCCGCCGCGCATGGCGGTGGGCGAGGAGCCCTTCGCCGCCACGTCCTTGCCGACCGTTGTGCAGATGGTGGGCTCGGGCCTGGGGGTCAGCTTCCTGCCCCGGATGGCCGTGACCGCGGGCCTCGCCGACCAGGCCAATGTCGCCATCCGCCCGATCTCCTCCGACCATCCGTCGCGGGAAATCGTCGTCGCCTGGCGGGCCGGATCCAACCGCGCCGCCGAGGGTCGGTTGCTGGCCGAGGTGCTCCAGACCCTCTGACCGTGCCCGGAAACTCGTTTTCCCGGCTTGCTTCGACTATATGTCCGCCCCCATGGGCCGTCCGTTCCTCAAGATGAACGGGCTCGGCAACGACTTTGTCGTGGTCGAGACCCGCTCCGCACCCTTCGCGCCGAGCGCCGACGAAGTGCGCGCTATCGCCAACCGCGCCACCGGCGTCGGCTGCGACCAGCTGATCGTCATCGAGCAGGCGGATGACGCCGACGCCCGCGTCCGGTTCTGGAACGCCGACGGCGAGGAGGTCTCGGCCTGCGGCAACGGCACGCGCTGCGTCGGCTGGCTCCTGATGCAGTCCAGCGGCCGGGATGACGCGGTGATCGAGACCAAGGCCGGGCGTCTGACGGCCAGCCGGGCCGGCGATCGGTTGGTCAGCGTCGACATGGGCCGCCCCGGTCTCGACTGGGCCGAGATCCCCCTGGCCGAGCCGCAGGACACCCGCAGCCTGGAGACTGTGCTCTATCACCACGCCGACCTGATGGCGCCGCCCGGCTGCGTCTCCATGGGCAACCCGCACGTGGTGTTCTTCGTCCCCGACGTGGAATCCGTGCCGATCGTGCGCGTCGGGCCCGAGATCGAGCGCCATCCGCTGTTCCCCCAGCAGGTCAATGCCGGCTTCGCCCAGATAAAGGGCCGCGACCGCATCCGCCTGCGGGTCTGGGAGCGCGGCGCGGGCTTGACCAAGGCCTGCGGCACCGGCGCCTGCGCGGCGCTGGTGGCGGCCTCCCGCCGCGACCTCACCGGCCGTCACGCCACCCTGGAGCTGGACGGCGGCGAGCTGTTCATCGAGTGGAACGCCGAGGACCACGTGATCATGACTGGCCCGGCGGCCGTCGATTTCGCGGGCGAGCTGCCGTGACGAGCGATGTCGACATCGTCACCTTCGGCTGCCGGCTGAACGCCTACGAGAGCGAGGTCATCCGCAAGCGGGCGGCCGAGGACGGCCTCTCCGACGCGGTGGTGTTCAACACCTGCGCGGTCACGAATGAGGCCGTGCGCCAGGCCCGGCAGGCGATCCGCAAGGCCCGCCGCGAGCGGCCGGGCGCGAAACTGATCGTCACCGGCTGCGCGGCCCAGATCGACCCCGCCGCCTTCGCGGGCATGGCCGAGGTCGATCTCGTCCTGGGCAACGCCGAGAAGAGCCAGGCCGGCGCCTTCATCCCGTCCGAAGGCCGCGTCCGGGTCGGCGACATCATGAGCGTGCGCGAGACCGCCGGCCATCTGATCGATGGGCTGAAGGACCGGGCGCGGGCCTATGTGGAGGTGCAGAACGGCTGCGATCACCGCTGCACCTTCTGCATCATCCCGTTCGGACGCGGGAACTCCCGCTCGGCCGCCGCCGGCGAGGTGGTGGAGCAGGTCCGCCGGCTCACCGCCCAGGGCTACCAGGAAGTGGTGCTGACCGGGGTCGACCTGACCAGCTGGGGCGCCGACCTGCCCGGCGCGCCCAGCCTCGGCCAGCTTGTGTCCCGCATCCTGAAGCTGGTCCCGGAACTGCCGCGCCTGCGGCTGTCGTCCATCGACGCGGCCGAGATCGATCCGGACCTGATGCGGGTCCTGGCCGAAGAGCCGCGGCTCGCGCCCTACCTCCACCTGTCGCTGCAGGCCGGCGACGACATGATCCTCAAGCGCATGAAGCGCCGCCACAGCCGGGCCGACGCCCTGAAGCTGATCGCCGAGGTTCGCGCCGTGCGGCCGGACACCGCCTTCGGCGCCGACCTGATCGCCGGCTTCCCCACCGAGACCGAGGCGATGTTCGAGAACACCCTGGCGATGGTGGAGGAGACGGGCCTGGCCTTCCTGCACGTCTTCCCCTTCAGCGCCCGCCCCGGCACGCCGGCCGCGCGGATGCCCCCGGTCTCCGGGGCGGTGGTGAAGGCGCGGGCCGCGCGGCTGCGGGCCGCCGGCGCGGCGGGCCTTTCGCGGCACCTGGACCGTCAGGTCGGGCGCACCCTCATGGCCCTGGTGGAGCGGCCGGGTCTCGCCCGCGCGGCGGACTTCACCGAGATCGCCTTCACCGGCGAAGCGGCGGTGGGCGCGATCACGCCCCTCGTCGTCACCGGCCATGATGGCCAGCGGGCTTTGGCGGAAACAAGGATTCTGGAGGCGGCATGAGCCGGTCGGGGGGATGCCAGTGCGGGGCCGTTCGCTTCCGGGTCGAGGACATCGGCCGGGCCAGCATCTGCCACTGCCGCATGTGCCAGAAGGCCACCGGCGGCTTCTTTGGGCCCTATGTGGACGCCGTTGGCCTGACCTGGACGAAGGTCGAGCCCAAGCGGTTCCGCAGTTCCGAGGCCGCCGAGCGCGGCTTCTGCGAGGCCTGCGGCACGCCGCTGACCTTCGAAGCCAAGGGCGAGACCGGCCTCTCCATCGGCGCTTTCGACGACCCGGCCACCATCGCGCCGGTCACCCAGCTGATCTGGGATGCGAAGCTGCCCTATGTGGACCACCTGGGCGATCTGCCGGAATGGAAGAGCAGCAAGCAGCTCAGCGCCGGTGAGGCCTTCGAGGGCGTGGCCTCCTACCAGCATCCCGACCACGATTAGGCCGGCGGGGTTCTCCGGAAGGCCGGCGCCTGCCAGCCGAACTGGATCGCTCCGCCCCGCATCACCAGCGCCGCCAGGAACCCAGCCGGGCCTGCCACCAGCACCGGCGCGCCGATGGCGTCCAAGCCCACGAACAGCGCCGCCCCCGCCAGGGCCGGAGAGACGGTCAGCTCGCGGCGCAGCAGCACCGAGGGCTCGTGGGCCAGGACGTCGCGGATGATCCCGCCGAAGGTGGAGGTGAGCACCCCCATCACGATGGCGGCCAGCGGATTGACGCCCAGCGAGACCGCCTTCAGGGCGCCGACCACCGTGTAGGCGGCCATACCCACCGCATCCAGCCACAGCAGGAGCCGCTCGCGGCCCCGGCCCCAGCCGAAGATCCAGATCGCCAGGGCGCCGGCCAGGCACACCAGGATGTACTGTGGCCGGTCCACCCAGAACACCGGCGCGCCGATCAGGAGGTCGCGCAGGGTGCCGCCGCCGACCCCGGTCACCGCCGCGAAGAAGCCGAAGGTGACGATGTCGTAGCCGCGTCGCGCCGCCGCCAGCGCCCCGGTGGCGCCGAACACGGCGACGGCCGCATAGTCCAGCACGGTGAGCGAGAGCGGCAGCGCGTCCATGTCCCTTGATGCGGCGACGCGTGACGGCGCGCAAGCCAACCGCTAGAAGCCGACCCGATGTCAGAACCCAAACGCGGCTGGTTCCAGCGGCTCACCGACGGCCTGTCGCGCTCCTCGCAGCAGATGGGCGAGCAGATCACCCAGGTCTTCGTCGCCAAGGCGCCGCTCGACCAGGCGCGCCTGGATGCGCTGGAGGAGATGCTGATCGAGGCCGATCTCGGCCCGCATTCGGCGGCGCGCATCACCGAGCGGTTTTCCGCCGAGAAGTTCGGCAAGGACGTCGACGAGGCCGAGATCAGGGCGGTCCTGGCCGAGGCCATCGGGGAGGAGCTGACCGCCCGGCAGGGCGACTTCGACCCGCTCGCTGGCCCCAAGCCCTATGTGGTGCTGTTCGTCGGCGTGAACGGCTCGGGTAAGACCACGACGCTCGGCAAGATCGCTTCGGACCTGACCGGCAAGGGCGCCAAGGTCATGGTGGTGGCCGGCGACACCTTCCGCGCCGCCGCCGTCGAGCAGCTCAAGATCTGGTGCGAGCGGGCGAAGGCCGACTTCTTCGGGCGCAAGACCGGTTCGGATGCGGCGGGCGTGGCCTACGACGCGCTCACCAAGGCCAGGGCTGAGGACTACGACGTCGTGCTGATCGACACCGCCGGGCGGCTGCAGAACAAGCAGCAGCTGATGGACGAGCTCCTGAAGATCGTCCGGGTGCTGAAGAAGGTGGATCCCGAGGCGCCGCACGAGACCCTGCTGGTGCTCGACGCCACCATCGGCCGCAACGCCCTGGCCCAGGAGCACATCTTCGGCAACCAGATCGGCGTCTCCGGCATCGTCATGACCAAGCTGGATGGCACGGCGCGGGGCGGGGTGCTGGTCCCGGTCGCCCAGGCCTCGGACTCGCCCATCAAGCTGATCGGGGTCGGTGAGGGGATCGACGACCTGCAACCCTTTAACCCCCAAGCTTTCGCCCGATCTCTGGTGGGCTTAGCGGAGCCCATCCGATGACCGAGCAGCACAAGAAGTGGGTCCGCGGCTTCGTGGACTACGCCGGCCTGATCGCCTTCCTGGCGACCCTCGCTGTCACCCGCAGCGCCGTGACCGCCTCGTGGGCGATCGTGATCGCCTCCCTGCTCGCCCTAGCGGTCGGCTTCGTGCTGGAGAAGCGGCTCGCGCCCATGCCGCTGGTGACCGCGGTCCTGGGGCTGGTGTTCGGCGGGCTGACGCTGTTCTTCCACGACGAGCGGTTCATCAAGGTCAAGCCGACGATCCTCTACACCGCTTTCGGCCTTTTCCTGGCCACCGGACTTGTCCGGGGGAAGAACCCGCTGAAGCTGCTGATGGGCCAGACCCTGCATCTGCCGGATCCGGTGATGCGCACCCTGACCCTGCGCTACGCCCTGTTCTTCTTCGCCATGGCCATCGCCAACGAGATCGTCTGGCGCACGCAGCCGACCATGACCTGGGCGCTGTTCAAGTTCCCCGGATCGGCGGTTCTGATCTTCCTGTTCGTGCTCAGCCAGACGCCGCTGCTGATGAAGCACCTGCCCGACGACCCGCCGAAGGACTAGGCTCGGGCTCGGGTCTGGGCAGGGTGATGTCGCGCTCGCGCAGGCGGGGGCTGGCCAGGCGCTCGTAACCTTCTTCGGGCAGGGATTTCATGATGATGTCGAGCATCGTCGAGCCGTCCGCCTTGATCGGCGGCGGCTCGCGGTAGAGCTCGCGCCAGAGGGCGGCGACCTCATCGTAGATCTTGTCGTCTCTTCCCATGGGAGTCATCGCCTCGATGAGGGCAAAATGCCCAACGACGGCGGACGTTCCTCGGAAAAAGAGGTTAATTCTGCAATGACTTAGCTGTTCAGACCCGGATATCGAGCAGGGAGCCAGGGCGTAGGGGCTTGGCTGGCGCTTCGGCCGCGAGGGCGCCTGGAAGACGTTGCGCCGGCGCAACCCTAGCGGGTTCCGGCGAGGGCGCAGGCGCGGCCTGGCCCAGGGCCGCGGCGAAGAAGGCGCGCTGGGCGGCCTGGCGCGCCGGGTCGAGGCGGGCGGCCTTCGGCTCCATCGGTGTCGGATTGGGGCGGATCGGATTCATGGGCGCCGGAACTTGGTTAACGGCCGCCAGACTGGCGCGCGCCTCTCAAGGGATGGTTAACGGAGCAAGGCCGCCAGCCGCTCGGCGTCGGCCGGCATGACCGCGCTGACGTGCTTATCGACGATCTTGCCATCGCGGCCGATCACGAAGGTCTCCGGCACGCCGGTGATCCCGAAGTCGATGCCGGCGCGGCCGTTGGCGTCGGCGAGCTTTGCGGAGAAGGGGTCGCCCAGGCTCGCGATCATCGCCCGGGCGGCGGCGGGAGAGCCCATCGGCGGGATGTCCTTGTAGTCGATGCCGACGATGCGCACCCCCTGCGCCTTCAGGGCCATGAGCTGCGGGTGCTCGACTTTGCAGGGACCGCACCATGAAGCGTAGAAGTTCACCAGGATGGGCCCGTCCTTCGCCAGGTCGGCGAGGCGGCGGGGCTGGCCGTCGACCATATCGGCCAAGGTGAGGTCCGGCATCGGCTGGCCGATCAGGGTGCGCGGCTTCACCTCCGGGTCGCGCCCGAGCGAGTGGAGGCCGAACATCAGCGCCAGCGCGACAAGGATCGCGAGCGGGACCAGGGTGAGCCAGCGGGTCATTTGCGCGACAGCGTCTCGTAGCGGCGACGCCATTTGCGCGACAGGTTGAGCGAGGCGGCGATCAGCAGGGCGAACACCGCCGCCGTGATCCCGAACGCGGGCCAGATGTACTCGCCGTACCGGATGTCGAAGAAGTTCATGCGCGCGCGGCCTTCAGTTCGAGCGCCTGGGCCCGCCGCCGCCACAGCTCGCCGCGGATGCGCACCAGCCATAGGGAGCCGAACGCCGAGAGGTAGGCGAGACTCATCAGCAGCAGCGGGGTGAGGAACACCGCCGGCATGGCCGGCCCGCCTTCCGCCAGGATCGTCGAGCCTTGATGCAGGGAATTCCACCATTCGACGCTGTAGTGGATGATCGGCAGGTTGATGACGCCCACCAGCGCGAGGATAGCGGCGGCGCGGCCGGCCTTGGCCTCATCGTCCAGGGATGCGCGCAGGGCCATGTAGGCCAGGTAGAGCAGGAACAGCACCAGCACCGAGGTCATCCGGGCGTCCCACTCCCACCAGGTGCCCCACATCGGCCGACCCCAGAGGGAGCCGGTGACCAGGGCCAGGAAAGTAAAGGCCGCGCCCAACGGGGCGCAGGCCTGGGCGGCCGCATCGGCCAGGGTGTGGCGGAACACCAGGGCGAGGAAGCTGGCCACGCCCAGGCAGACATAGGCGAACATGGCGATCTGGGCCGCCGGCACATGGATGAACATGATCCGGATGGTCTGGCCCTGCTGGTAATCCTCCGGCGCGGTGAAGCCGAGGTAGAGGCCCGCGACCGCCAGGATCGCGGCGAGCGCGCCGAACATCGGCGCCGCCCAGCGCGAGAACGCCATGAACCGTTCGGGATTGGCCAGGAAAGCGGGCGCCGGGATCATCTTCCCTGCGGATTAGACCCCGGCGAGGCGCTGGACAAGCGCCCTAGTAGTTGCGGGGGCCGCCGCCGCCGGGTCCCATCCGGCCGCCCGGCCCGCCGCGGCGCATGGCCATCCGCCTTCCGCCCATCGGCAGGGCGTCGAAGGCCTTCTGCTGGCTTGGCGACAGCTGGGCGTAGAACCGGCGGATCGCCGTGGCCCTGGCCTCGAAGCGCGCCTGGGCCTCGGCCATGCGGGCCCGGGCCTGGTCGAGCTTTTGAGGGGTGGTCAGGGCCTGGCCATCGGGCCTCGCGCCCTGGCCGCCCATTCGCCGGCCATCGGGCCTACGCTGGGTGTCGAGGAACGCCGTGAGGGCGGCGTCCTGGTCGGGACGTAGTTGCAGGACGTCGCGCAGGTGCTGGGCCCGCCGCTCCGCCATCTGGGCGGGATCGCGCGGCATCCGCATGCCGCGCTCGCCGGCGGGCGGCGGCCCGGACGGCGGGGGCTGGGCGGCGCTGGCGCCGGCGCACAGGATCAGGGCGCCCGCCAGGGCAAGGGTGGTTCGTCTCATGGAAAGCTCCGTGGAATAGGCCCCTCTGTTTCCTTCAACGGCGCGCCGCGGGGTTTCCGTCGCCCGGGGCGTCAGGACAGAGCGTTGCGGCATGCGGCGGCCATGAAAAGCGGGCCCAAGGCGAACCAGGCGGCGGCGTAGGCGCCGAGGAAGGCGAACCACCCGACCCAGGGCAGACCCGCCTCCGCGGCGCTGAGCGCCAGGCCCCCCAGGATCACCGGCGGGGTGAAAAGCGGCAGGACGATCACGGCGGTGAGCAGGCCGCCCCGCCGCGCCCCCAGGCTGAGCGCCGCCCCGATGCCGCCGACGAAGGCGAAGGCCAGGCTTCCCGCCAGGGCGCAGGCCAGCACCAAGGGGGCCAGTTCAGAAGGGGCGCCCAGGGCCATCGCCGCGAACGGCGCGCTCAGCGCCAACGGCGCGCCGGTGGCCAGCCACTGGCCCAGGCATTTGAGGGCGCAGGTTAGTTCCAACGGGTCGGGCGAGAGCAGCAACAGGTCCAGCGCCCCGTCCTCGTAGTCGCGTTCGAACAGGCGCTCGAGGGACAGCAGGGAAGCCAGCGCCAGGGTGGCCCAGGCTGCGCCCGGCGCGATCCCGGCCAGGCGGGCCGGATCGGGACCAATGGCCAGCGGCAGGAGCATGATGACCACGACGTAGAAGCCCACCGCCACCAGCGGACCACCGCCCCGGCCCCAGGCGAGGGCCGCCTCGCGCGCCACCAGGGCCCCCAGCCGGCTCATCCGGCGATCTCCAGGCTAATCGCCGTGACCGGCAGAGGGTCATGGACCGCGGCCAGGATCAGGCCGCCGCCGGCCAGGTGCCTCGCCATGATCTCGCCGAAGCGCGCCCGCCATTCGGCGTCCAGGGGGCTGAGGGGCTCGTCCAGAAGCCAGAGCGGCCGGGGCGCGGCGACCAGCCGGGCCAGGGCCAGGCGTCTGCGCTGGCCCGCCGAGAGCCGCCGGACCTCGAGGTCGAGCAGGCCATGAACGCCCAGGGTTTTGGCCCCCATCTCGGCGGATGCGGCGTCGCCGCCGCACCAGCGGCTCCAGAACGCCAGTTCCTCGCCGGCCGTCCGGGCGGGCTTCAAGGCGTCGGCGTGGCCTACGAAGTGCGTGCCCGCGCCCCGCGCCTCGGACGGTTCGGTTCCGCCGAACGCGATCTCCCCGGCTTCGACGCGGACCAAGCCGGCGACCGCGCGCAGCAGGCTGGTCTTGCCCGAACCGTTGGCGCCGGTCAGCGCGCAGGCCTGTCCGGCGCCGAGTCTGAGCGACAGATCACGGAACAGCTCGCGTCCGCCCCGGCGCACGGTGACGGCCCGCAACTCCAGGGCTTCGATCACGCCCGCGCCCTCGCGCATGGACGGGCCGAGCGACCGGGGCTATGTAGCGGCCGGCCGTCGTTGACCGAGGGGGTAACGCCGCGCGGGGCCGGACGCTGTGTGTCCCTCCCTAGAGCGCGCGATCCCTGGTTTGTTCTTGAGGCGGCCGGGAACAGAGAAAGGATCTCCTCACATGGCGTCCGTGGACAGCCTCAAGACCCGCCGCGAGCTCGCGGTGGGCGCCAAGACCTACGCTTACTACAGCCTTCCCGCCGCCGAGGAAGCTGGACTTTCCGGGATTTCCCGGCTGCCGATCTCGATGAAGGTGCTGCTGGAGAACCTGCTGCGCAACGAGGACGGCGTCTCGGTGAGCGAGGCCGACCTCAAGGCCGTGGCCGCCTGGCTGGAAAACCGCGGCGCGGTCGAGCACGAGATCAGCTTCCGTCCCGCCCGCGTCCTGATGCAGGATTTCACCGGCGTGCCGGCGGTGGTGGACCTCGCCGCCATGCGCGACGCCATGACCAAGCTCGGCGCCAATCCGGAGAAGATCAATCCGCTGAACCCGGTCGACCTGGTGATCGACCACTCGGTGATGATCGACTACTTCGGCACCCCCAAGGCCTTCGGCCAGAACGTCGAGCGCGAGTACGAGCGCAACATCGAGCGCTACAACTTCCTGCGCTGGGGCTCCTCGGCC
>CANJRI010000056.1 GCA_947476555.1 Caulobacteraceae bacterium | reverse complement strand
TCGATGTTCTCGATGGAGCAGACGATGATGCAGTTGTCCGCCTTGTCGCGGACGACCTCCATCTCGTACTCCTTCCAGCCCAGGACGCTTTCCTCGATCAGCACCTCGGTGGTGGGCGACAGATCGAGGCCCCGCTCCACGATCTCGCGGAACTCCTCGATGTTGTAGGCGATGCCGCCGCCGGTGCCGGCCAGGGTGAACGAGGGCCGGATGATCGCCGGCAGACCCACCATCTCCAGGCCCTCCAGGGCCTCGTCCATCGTGTGGGCGGCCTTGGACTTCGGGCTCTCCAGCCCGATGGCGTCCATGGCGTTACGGAATTTCTGGCGGTCCTCGGCCTTGTCGATGACGTCGGCCTTGGCCCCGATCATCTCCACGCCGTATTTCTTCAGGGCGCCGGAGGCCTCGAGGGCGAGGGCGGTGTTGAGGGCGGTCTGCCCGCCCATGGTCGGCAGCAGGGCGTCGGGGCGCTCCTTGGCGATGATCTTCTCGACCATCTCCGGCGTGATCGGCTCGATGTAGGTGGCGTCGGCGACGTCCGGATCGGTCATGATCGTCGCGGGATTGGAGTTCACCAGCACGATCCGGTAGCCCTCGGCGCGGAGCGCCTTGCAGGCCTGGACGCCGGAATAGTCGAACTCGCACGCCTGGCCGATGACGATCGGGCCGGCGCCGATGATCAGGATCGAGGAGATGTCGGTGCGTTTGGGCATGTCTCTCGCGCGCAAGGGCGGCCGCGCTGTCACGCGCCCGTCTTCGGTCAAACCTGCAGGTTAAGCGGCTCGTTTAGAGACGTGTCCCGGTCCGCGCAAGGGCGTCGGGCGCGAGGCGTGCGAATGAAGGCCGCGCGCTCGCGGAATATCTTTGGAATCACGCAACTAACTGGTCCGCCGGACGCTCTTTTGGGACGAAGCGCCGTGTGTTGGCGTGAACTCTCGGAGCCGTGTTTCATGACCTTGCTCGAACGTATTCCGACCCTGAGTGACGAGGAGGTCGTGAATCTTCTGGCCAACGCCCGTCGCCTGTCCGAACAGGGCGACGCCAAGCAACAGGCCGCCGCCGCCGAACTGCTTCCCCCCCTCGAGGACGAGGCCGGAAAGCGCAAGGAAGCCCGGCTGGAACGGGCGAAGGCCAAGCGCGCCGCCTCCCGCCGGCCGCGAGCCGTCGCGGCCGCCTAAACCCTTTTTCCGCTCGGAGACATGGTCCAGGGTGGAGGGATGAAACACGCCCTCGCCGCCGTCCTGGCCCTGATCGCCCTGCCCGCCGCCGCCCAGGCTCCGGGTCCCATCCAGAAGCCCCTCGCGGTGCTGGAAACGACCGTTTCCGGCCAGCCCCTGACGGGCGTCGCCGGGCCGATCAAGGTTTCGGTGACCGAGACGACGGTCCCGGTCGGCGGGGCCGTCGCGGCCCACAAGCATATGCATCCGCGGGTGGTGGGGGTGCTGGCCGGCCGCCTGAAGGTCACCAACCTCGATACCGGCGCGGTCACCGAAGCCAAGGCCGGCGACTGGATGGTCGACCCGATCGACCAGTGGCACGAGGCCCAGGTGGTCGGCGACGAGCCCGCGCGGCTGCTGGTCATCGACGAGGCGCCCCCCGGCGCGACCCTGATGATGCCGAGGCCGCCGAGGTAGGGCCTAGCCCAGCGACTGGACCCAGCCCGGCAGATCGGCGATCGACGCCAGCTCGGCGAATCGCGGATGACCCAGCGGCGCCTCGGCGAATTCGTGCGCCCAGGTGAGGGGATAGGGGACGTGGGCCGCATAGCCACCGGCCTCCAGGGCCGGCAGGACATCCGATCGCAGGGAATTGCCGCACATCGCCGAACGCGCCGCGCCGGAGCCATGGCGGGCGAAGACCCGCTCATAGGTTGAGGCGTCCTTCTCCGAGACGATCTCCACGGCCGCGAAGAGGTCGCCGAGGCCGGAAGCCGCCAGCTTCTGTTCCTGATGCAGGAGGTCGCCCTTGGTGATCAGCACCAGGCGGTAGTCCGTGGAGAGCGCGGCGAGGGCGGCGTCGACGCCGGGTAGGGGCTCCACCGGATGGGCGAGCATCTCGCGCCCGGCGGCCAGCAGTTCGGCGATCAGCCGGCCGGGAGGCTCATTCCCGGTCAACTCCATGGCGGTCTCGATCATCGACAGGGTGAAACCCTTCACTCCGTAGCCGTAGAGGGCGAGGTTCCGCTTCTCGACCTCGGCCAGCCTGGCCTCAAGCACCGGGCCTTCGGCGACGTCGGCCATCAAGGACCGGAAGCGATCCTGGGTGAGCCGGAAGATGGTCTCGTTGTGCCAGAGGGTGTCGTCGGCATCGAGGCCGACCGTGGTGATGCGCATGCCCCGCTTTAGGCCGGGGAGCGCCCAAGAAAAAGGGCCGCCGGATTGCTCCGGCGGCCCCGTCTTTGACGACGATCAGGTTCTTAGTATTCGAAGCGCACCCCGACGTTCCAGGCGCGACCGACGCGGTCGAAGGTCTGGCTGGACGATGTGGTGGGCACGATCAGGTTGTTGGTGGGGTTAACCGGCGGCGCCCTGTTGAAGATGTTGGCGACGCGGCCGAAGACTTCCCAGTGGTCGTCGATATTGTATTGCAGCGAAGCGTTAAAATACTGGCGGCCAGGAATGTTGTTGTTGTCGATGTCGCGGCCTTCAACGTAGGTGTTGTTGAAGACGAGCTTGTCCGTGTAGCGGTAGTCCACCTGGAAATTCCACTTGTCGGTGGAGTAGCCGAGGTTGCCGACCAGGACGATCTGCGGGATCGACCCCGAGATGCCCGCGCCGGCAGTCTGGTACTGGCCAAGCGAATCGACCGTGACGCCGCCGACAGTGGTGCTGGTGATCTTGTTGACGTAGGTCGCCACCGCCCGAAGGCGGAAGTTGCCGGTCAGCTTGTCCCAGAGCGCATCGCCCGGGAAGCGGTAGGTCATCTCCGCGTCGATCCCGTCCATCTTCAGGCTGGCGACGTTCAGCGGCTTGACGCTGATCGCGGTGACCAGGCCCGCCGAGTTGAAGGTGATCAGCGCACAGGCTTCCTGGATGTTGAAGATCTGGCAGCTGTCCACGAACTGCTGCGCCGTCGTGGTCTGGATGCCATCTTTCACGGTGATGTTGTAGTAGTCCAGCACGGCGGTGAAGCCGGGGATGAACTCCGGCGAATAGACCACGCCGGCGGTCAGCGTGTTGGCCTTCTCGGGCTGCAGATCCGGGTTGCCGCCGGTGGTGGTGGTCAGCGTCTGGGTCTGGCCGGTGCGGTTGTTGAAGAACTGGCCGCTGCTGGAGCCGGACGCCGCCGCGAGGTCGTTCAAGGTCGGCGCGCGGATGTCGCGGGAGTACGCGATCCGGGCGCGAAGGCTGTCGTTGACCTGATTGCTCAGGCCAATCTTCCAGGTCTGGACGCTGCCGAAGGTGTCGTAGTTGGTCCAGCGGCCAGCCATGTTCAAGCCGAGTTCCTGGGCGAACGGCGCGTCATTGAGCAGCGGGACGTCGGCTTCGACGTACCCTTCGATGACACGGTTGTGGGCCTTGAACGGCAGGATGTTGCCGCCGCGCCATTGCCTGGCCAGCGAGACGGCGTCGGCGGTGCCGGCCAGCCAGGTGCGACGGGCTTCCACGCCGGTGGCCACGTTCACGTCGCCGGCCCAGTTCTGCAGGAGAACGCCGCTCATATTGGCCGCGACGTTCCAGGTCTCGCTGGGCACGTTGTTGTGCGACTCGCCGTGGACGTAGTTGTACATGGCGGGTGTGATCGAGCCCTCGCCGAAGAGGTTGATCGCCACGCACCCATTGGTCGGGTTGGTCAGGGTCGAGCGGCAGACCGGCGCGCCGACCGCCACGCCCGGGACGCCGCCGGTCGCCGGATTGGCGACGGTGTCGATGCCGAGCGCCCACAGGGCGTTGTTGCGCTGGTTCTCGTAGACGAAATCCCACTCGTTGTCATTGAACTGGCCAGAAACGTCCCAATTCCAGTCGCCGAACGCCTTGCCCTTCACGCCGACGCTGTAGAGCACGTCGTCCACGAAGCCGCGGGAGGCCCCGAGGCCCAGTTCGCGGTCGATGCGGCCGAAGGTGAAGGAGGTGAGGTTGTTGGCCGCCATCAAGGCCCGGACGTTGGCCGGCAGGAAGGCGTTGTCGCTGCGGATGACCAGGGTGTTGTTGTCATAGTTCATGACGTTCGGAGACCAGCTCTCGTTGTGGATGGCGAGAACCTGACCCCAGATGCTCACGTTGTCCGTGAGGTCGTAGCTGGCGTTGAGGAAGGCCGACTGGCGCTTCAACTCGGGGGCGGGCGATCCGTAGAGCTGGGCCTCGTCACCGCTGCCGCCGACCATGTAGGTGGCCGACAGGTTGGTCCCGTAGACCATGTTGCTGATCGTGCCGCCTGGATTGAACATGATCCCGCGGAGCGGGCCGCTGGTGATCAGGCCGCCATTGGTCATGTTCGAGAACTTGACGTTGGGGCGGGAGATCTGGGCCGGGAAGCCGGTTCCGCCGGGGATCAGGGCCCAGCCTTGGGAGGCCCAAGGACGGCGGGCGACGCCGCCGGTGCGCTCAAGGTTGCCGTTGGAGCCGGAGTTCCGGAACAGCTCCACCGAGGCCACGATGTGACCCCGGCCGCCGGCAAAAGCGGTGCCGCCCGTCAAGGTGAAGTCAAGTTCGTCGAAATCCTTGTAGTGGCTCTGGCCGCCGGACAGGCTGCCCTTGATGCCCTGGAAGGTGGTGTCGAGGACGAAGTTGACGACGCCGGCCACGGCGTCGGAGCCGTAGGCCGCCGAGGCGCCGCCGGTCACCACGTCGACCCGCCGGACCAGCGAGGTCGGGATGATGTTGGCGTCGATCGTCCCGTCATAGGAGGTGGGCGGCAGGCGCCGGCCGTCCAGCAGCACCAGGGTCCGAAGGCTGCCAAGGCCGCGAAGGTTCAAGGTCGAGTGACCCGCGGGCCCCGTGCCTTGCGAGCTGACGTTCGGGACCAGTTGGGGGATCGTATATTGTAGCTGGTTGGCTTGCCGCACCGCCTGGGTCTGGATGTCCTCGGCCGTCACCGAAGTGACGGGGGTAGGGGCCGTGAATCCGGGGCTCGTGATGCGCGACCCGGTGACGACGACCTCTTCGACCGCGGCGGCCTCCTGGGCGACGGCGCCGCCGCCGATCGCGAAGATCGACGTTGCCAACAACAAGACATGCATGCGCGATGAAAGCATCTGTACCTCCCCAGGCGATGCGTCAGACGCGCACCTACCGAAAAAATTGAGCGAGCGTCTTGAGCGACGCTACGTCCCCTTAATTATTGACGCTGCCTCAACAGCGCTGAAGCCCTTTGCCCCCAATCGGGCCTTGATGGCTAGAGGAAATTTTGCGCCTCAGTAATACCGCTGGTCTGCGAGCGGCCCATTCGCCGGTCGGAAAAGAAGGGCCGCCGGATCGCTCCGGCGGCCCCGTCTTGGATAAAACGACCGAGGGTCTTAGTACTCGAACCGCACGCCGACGTTCCACACCCGGCCGATACGGTCGTAGGCCTGGCTGACGGAAGTGGTAGGTACGATCAGGTTGTTGGAGGGGTTAACCGGCGGCGCCTGGTTGAAGATGTTGCCGACGCGGCCGAAGACTTCCCAGTTGTCGTCAATATTATATTGTAAAGACGTGTTGAAATACTGACGCCACGGGATGTGGTTGTTGTCGATGTCGCGGCCCTCGACATATGTATTGTTGAATTTCAGAGAGTCCACGTAACGGTAGCTCAGCTGGGCTTCCCACTTGTCGGTGGTGTAGCCGAGGTTGGCCACCACGACGATTTTCGGGATCGAGCCGGAGACGCCGCCGCCGCCATTGGCCGACTGGCCGGCCACGCTGGTCACCACCCCTGTGGCGCTCGTGGTGGTGATCTTGCTCACATACGTCGCCACCGCCCGGAAGCGGAAGTTCCCTGGCAGCTGGTCCCAGATCGCATCGCCGGGGAGGCGGTAGTTGAACTCGATGTCGACGCCTTCCATGTTCACTTGGGCGACGTTGTACGGCTGGACGAAGATCGAGGTGATCAGGCCGGACGCGTTGGTGGTGATCAGCCTGCAGGCTTCCTGGATATTGGAGCCGAAGCAGTTATCGACCTGTTGCTGCGCGGTCGTGGTCTGAATGCCGTCCTTCAGCTTAATGTTGTAATAGTCGACGGCGGCCGAGAAGCCGGTCAGGAAGCCCGGGGAATAGACCACGCCCGCGGTCAGGGTGTTGGCCGTCTCCGGCAGCAGGTCAGGGTTGCCGCCGGTGATGGTGGCCAGGGTCTGGGTTTGCCCGGTCCTGCTATTGAAGAACTGCGCGACGTTTGAACCGCCGGCCGCATACAGGTCGTTCAGGGTGGGGGCGCGGATGTCGCGGGAGTAGGCCGCGCGGGCGCGCAGGTCGTCATTGACCTGGTTGCTCAGCCCGACCTTCCAGGTCTGGACGCTGCCGAAGCTGTCGTAGTTGGTCCAGCGGCCCGCCAGGTTCAGCCCGAGTTCCTGGGCTAGTGGGGCGTCCTTGAGCAGCGGGACGTCGGCTTCCACATAGCCTTCGATGACCCGGTTGTGACCTTTGAAGGGCAGTTGGTTGCCGGTGCGCCATAGCCGGGCCAGGCTGACGGGGTCGGCGGTGCCCGCGATCCAGGTGCGGTGGGCTTCGGCCCCGACGGCGACAGCCACGTCGCCGGCCCAGTTCTGCATCAGGACGCCGCTCATGTTCGCCGACACGTCCCAGGTCTCCCCGGGGACGTTGTTGCGCGAGGTGCCGCTGACGTAAGCCGCCATGGCCGGGGTGATCGAGCCCTGGCCGAACAGGTTGATCGGCACGCAGCCATTGGTGGGGCTGGTGAGGGTCGAGCGGCAGATTGGGGCCCCCACCGCCACGCCCGGCACCCCGCCGGTCGCCGGATTGAGGACGGTGTCGATGCCCAGCGCCCAGAGGGCGTTGTTGCGCTGCCGATCACCTTGATAGTACCACTCGTTGGAATTGAACTGGCCGGTGACGTCCCAGTTCCAGTCGTCGAACACCTGGCCCTTCAGGCCGACAGTATAGTTGACGTTGTCAATATAGCCACCGGTCGCGCCCAGGCCGAGTTCCAGGTCGATGCGGCCAAAGGTGAAGGAGGTGAGGTTGTTGGCCGCCATCAGCGTGCGGATCTGCGCCGGAAGGAAGGCGTTGTCGCTGCGGATGACGAGGCCGTTGTTGTCGTAGTTAGGGACCCCCGGGCCCCAGCTGTCGCTGTGAATCGCCAGGATCTGGCCCCAGACGTTGACGTTCTCCGTCAGGTCATAGCTGGCGTTGAGGAAGACCGACTGGCGCCTGAGCTTCGGGGCGGGCGATCCATAGAGCTGGTTCTGGTCGCCGCTCCCGCCGACCATGTAGGTGGCGGATATATTCGTCCCGTAGACCATGTTGCTGATCGAGCCGCCGGGTCCGAACATGATTCCCCGCAGCGGCCCGGCGGTGATCAGCCCGCCATTGCTCATGTTGGAGAACCTGACGTTCGGCTGCGCGATCTGGGCGGGGAAACCCGTGCCGCCGGGGATCAGGGCGTAGCCCTCGTTGGCCCAGGGGCGGCGCGCGACGCCGCCGGTCATTTCGAGATTGCCGTTGGAGCCGGAGTTCCGGAACAGCTCGACGTTGGCGACGATGTGCCCGCGTCCGCCGGCGAAGGACGTTCCGCCGGTCAGGGTGAAATCGAGTTCCCGCATGTCCCTGAAGTGGCTCTGACCGCCGGACAGGCTGCCCTTGATGCCCTGGAAGGTGGTGTCGAGGACGAAGTTGACGACGCCGGCCACCGCGTCGGAGCCGTAGGCGGCCGAGGCGCCGCCGGTCACCACGTCGACCCGACGGATCAGCGAGGTCGGGATGATGTTGGCGTCGACCGTGCCGTCAAAGGAGGTGGGCGGCACGCGCCGGCCATCGATCAGCACCAGGGTGCGCAGGCTACCGAGACCCCGGAGGTTCAGGGTCGAAGGGCCGGCGGGGTTGCTAGTTGACTGAGTGGTGACGTTGGGGACCAGCTGCGGGATCTGATACTGGAGCTGGTTGGCCTGCTTGACCGCCTGGCTCTGAAGGTCCTCGACGGTGACCGAAGTCACCGGCGTGGGCGCCGTGAAGCCGGGGTTGGTGATACGCGAGCCGGTGACCACCACCTCTTCGACCGCGGCCACCTGGGCGAAAGCAGCGGCTCCGCCGCCGATCGCGAAGATCGAGGTGGCCAGCAACAAGACTTGCATGCGTGACGAAAGCATTCGTTTCCTCCCCTGTGCGCCGTGAGGCGCACGCGCCTTGAAATTGGGGAACCGGGAGCCGCGAAAGGGCGCCGTTTCCCCTTGTTATCTAGCGCCGTCTTTTGCAGCGCTGAATTATATAGGCCTCAATCCGGCCCGGATGGCTAGCGGGAATCTTGCCCGCTCCTTGGGCGCGCGGCCCCGTCGTGCGCAATCGGCGGGCGCCGGGCGGCAAAGGGCGAGATTTCTTCGATTGGGCACAACCATGACGCGGGCGCTCTGCATCCTTGGCTAGGGATGATTCGAGGAATTCCATGGCCGCGAGCAGGCTGCGAGGTTGGTTCGCGAAGATCATGGGCGGCCCGGCGGTCGCGCGCGCCCGCGCCGAGGCCAAGCAGGCCCAGGACCGGCTGCGCGACGCCATCGACGTGCTGCCCGAGGGGATCGTCTTCCTCGACGCCGAGGGCCGCTACATCCTCTGGAACAGGAGCTACGCGGAAATCTACCATCGCTCCGCCGACTTGTTCCGCCCAGGCGCCCGGCTGATCGACACTCTCCGCGAAGGGGTGCGCCGGGGGGACTATCCGGACGCCATCGGCAAGGAAGACGAATGGCTGGCGGCGCGGTTGGCCAAGCTGACCGCTCCGCAGGGCGAGCGCCATGAGCAGCGGTTGTCCGACGGCCGGTGGCTGATGATCGAGGAACGGCGCACTTCGGATGGGGGCGTCATCGGCCTGCGGGTCGACATCACCCACATGAAGAACCAGGCGGCGGCGCTGGCCCAGGCGCTGGCCCACGCCGAGGCCGCGCACAAGGCCAAGAACGACTTCCTGGCGGACATGAGCCACGAACTGCGCACGCCGCTGAACGGGGTGCTGGGGCTGGCGCAGGCGCTGGAGAACACCAGCCTGGAGCCCGAACAGCGGGAGTTGGTGGCGGAGATCCGCATCTCGGCCCGCCAGCTCGACCGGCTGGTCACCGGCCTGCTGGACTATGGCGAGGCGGACCTGGCCCCCGACACAGACGGCCCCTCGCACCTGCCCGATGGGGACCGGCCGGTGCGGATCCTGGCGGCCGACGACAACCCCACCAACCGGCGGGTGATCTCACTGATGCTGGCGGCGGCCGGGGCCGAGGTGGTGACGGTGGAGAACGGCTTCGAGGCGGTCGAGGCCTGGCGGAACGGGAATTTCGACCTGTTGCTGGTGGACCTGCGGATGCCCGTCGCCGACGGGGACGTGGCGATCCGGGCGGTGCGCGACGAGGAGGCGGCGCGCGGCCTGCGGCGCACCCCGGCCATCGTGCTCTCGGCCAACACCTCGCCGGAAGATCGCGAACGCAGCGCCCGGGCCGGGGCGGACGGCCACATCGGCAAGCCGATCAAGGCCGAGGAACTGCTTGGCGCGATCGAGGCGGCGCTGGCCTAGGCGCAGGCCTTGTGCGGCTTGAGCACCCGCTCGGTCGAAGCGGGGAAGTTCGCCAGCTTCGCCGCTGGGCGGACGGGGCGGCGCACCAGCTCTCCGCCGCAGTTCGGACAGACCCCCGCGAAACACCTGTCCGCGCAGTCGGCGCAGAAGGTGCATTCGAAGCTGCAGATGCGCGCGTCGGGGCTTTCCGGCGGCAGGTCGCGGTCGCAGCATTCGCAGTTGGGGCGCAGGGCCAGCATGGCCGGAAGAATAGGCCGGCCGCGACGTGGCCGATAGGTTACATTGACCCGCCGGGCGCGACTGACTACCTACGCCGCCGTTTGCCCAAGAGCGCGTTCAGCAAAAGTGGCCCCACTTTTGCGCCCGGAATGCGCTCCAGATTTTTGATTGCGAGCCTGTTTATCCTGTTCAGGTGGTTCTACCTGAACAGGACAGGCTCTAGCCTAAGGACCCACCATGAGCCGTGAACTGCTGCCCGGCTGCACCGGAGTCCTGGCCCTGGCCGACGGGACCATCCTGCAGGGCGTGGGCGTCGGCGCGGCCGGCGAGGCCGTGGGCGAGGTGTGCTTCAACACCGCCATGACCGGCTACCAGGAGATCCTCACCGATCCTTCCTACATGGCCCAGATCGTGGCCTTCACCTTCCCGCACATCGGTAACGTCGGGACCAATGTGATGGACATCGAGCAGATGTCCGGCTCGGCCGAGACGGCGGCGCGGGGCGCGATCTTCCGCGACCTTCCCACCGCCCCGGCCAACTGGCGGGCCGACAGCGACCTTGCGACCTGGATGACGCGGCGCGGCGTGGTGGGCCTGGCCGGCGTGGATACCCGGGCGCTTACGCGCTCGATCCGCGAGCACGGCATGCCGCACGGGGTGATCGCCCATAATCCGGAGGGGAAGTTCGACCTGGACGCCCTGGTCGCCAAGGCCAAGGCCTGGGCGGGGCTGGTCGGTCTCGACCTCGCCAAGGACGCCACCTGCCTGCAGCCGTTCGTCTACGACGAGGGCCTGTGGTCCTGGGAAGAGGGCTACGCCAAGGCGGCCGCCAAGCCGAAGTACGAGGTGGTGGTCGTCGACTACGGGGTGAAGCGCAACATCCTGCGGGCGCTGACCTCGGTGGGCGCGCGGGCCACCGTGGTGCCGGCCTCGACCAGCGCCGAGGATATCCTGGCCCGGAAGCCGGACGGGATCCTGCTCTCCAACGGCCCGGGCGATCCGGCCGCGACCGGCGAGTACGCGGTGCCGGAGATCCGCAAGCTGGTGGAGAGCGGCACGCCGGTGTTCGGCATCTGCCTCGGCCACCAGATGCTGTCCCTGGCGCTGGGAGCCAAGACCGTGAAGATGGACCAGGGCCACCACGGGGCGAACCATCCGGTGAAGGACCTGACCACCGGCAAGGTGGAGATCGTCTCGATGAACCACGGCTTCACCGTCGACCGGGCCAGCCTGCCCGAGCCGGTGACCGAGACCCACGTGTCGCTGTTCGACGGCACCAACGCCGGCATCGCGCTGAAGGACCGGCCGGTGTTCTCGGTCCAGCACCACCCGGAAGCCTCCCCGGGCCCGACCGACAGCCTCTACCTGTTCGAACGGTTCGCGGGCTTCATGGACGGGAAGAAGTAGCGACCGCTTCTGTCGCAGGCTCGCGACAGGAGTCATCCACAGTTTCGTGGCGGGTGTGGACACCTTTGCATCCCCGCGATGCTAGCGGTGTGATCCATGGCCGGTCGGTTCGACGAGCACTTCATCGACGAGATAAAATCGCGCCTGCGTCCCTCGGACGTGATCGGCAAGAGCGTCAAGCTGCGCAAGCAGGGGCGCGAGTATGTCGGGCTGTCGCCGTTCAACAAGGAGAAGACCCCCTCGTTCTTCGTGAACGACGAGAAGGGCCAGTTCTTCGATTTCTCGTCGGGCAAGACCGGCGACATCATCACCTTCCTGCAGGAGACCGAGCGGCTTACCTTCGCCGAGGCGGTGGAGAAGCTGGCGATGCAGGCCGGCGTGCCGCTGCCGGCGGTGGACCCGCGCGGCGCCGAGCAGGAGAAGAAGCGGCAGGGGCTGGGGGACTGGCTGGAGCTGGCCGCCCAGTGGTTCGAGGGGGAGCTGAAGCGGCCGGCTGGGCGTGACGCGCGGGCCTATCTAGAGAAGCGCGGCCTGCCGGAGGCCGAGTGGGTCCGCTTCCGGGTGGGCTTCTCGCCGTCGGGGCGCACGGCCCTGAAGGACTACCTGGTGACCAAGGGCGCGCGGCCCGGGGACCTGGTGGAGGCGGGCCTGCTGGTCGCGCCGGAGGATGGCGGGGCGCCCTACGACCGGTTCCGCGACCGGATCATCTTCCCGATCCTCGACCTGCGCGGCCGGGTGGTCTCGTTCGGCGGCCGGGCGATGGATCCGCAGGCGCGCGCCAAGTACCTGAACGGGCCGGAGACGGTGGCCTTCCACAAGGGCGGGCAGCTCTACGGGCTTTCGGAAGCGCGCAAGATCCTCGCGGCCGCGCCCGCGGCCGAGACGCCGCCGCTGGTGGTGGTCGAGGGCTACATGGACGTCATCGCCTGCCAGCGCGCGGGGGTCCCCGCGGTGGCCGCCATGGGCACGGCCTTGGGCGAGGAGCAGATGGAGCTGCTGTGGCGCCACCACGCGGAGCCGACGCTGTGCTTCGACGGAGATCGGGCCGGACGGCAGGCGGCTGCGCGGGTCATCGACCGGGCGCTGCCGCTGCTGAAGCCCGGGAAGAGCTTCCGGTTCGCCATCGTCGAAGGCGGCAAGGACCCGGACGACGTGCTGCGCGAGCACGGGCCGGCGGCGCTGAAAGCCCAACTGGAGAAGACCACGCCGTTCGTGGAGGCGCTGTTCGTGCGCGAGCGGGACCTGGAGCCGCTCGACACGCCGGAGCGGCGCACGGCGCTGAAGGTGCGGTTGCGCAAGCTGTCGGCGACCATCGCCGACCCAGACCTGGCCCAGGCCTACAAGGAAGACCTGCTCGCCCGGTTCGAGCAGCTGTGGGGCGCGAGAGCCCCGGTCTACAGCCCCGGCGCGGCAGGCCGGGCGCTGTCGCAGCACGGGTGGGCCAAGCGCAAAGCAGCGCTGGCCGGCGCCACCCCGGAGGGGCGGCAGGCGGCCCAAGACCTGCACCGCTCCTGCCGCCCCCTGGCGGCGGCCCTGGCGGTGGCGGCGCTGCACGATCCCAGCCTGATCGACGAGTCCATCGAGCTGCTCGGCGCCCGAGGGTTCGGCGACGAGAAGCTGGACGCCATCGCCCAGGAACTGGTGCAGCTGCGCTACGAGACCGGCGAGATGGCGTTCGACGGCGTGGTGCGGCGCTTGAAATCCAAGGGCCTGCCGGACGGGGTCCTGGCCGCCCTGGAACGCGACGCCCGCCGGGCCGGGGTCGCGGCCCCATTCCTCGATCCCACCACGGCCCGGGACCGGGTCCACGCCCTTTGGCGCAGCGCCTTCGACCTGCTGATGCAGCTGGAGGCCCTGGAACGAGCCGTCGCCGGCGCCGCCCAGGACCTGGCGCGCGATCAGGACGCCTCGGCCCTGATGACGTTGAAAGCCGAGCGCGACCAGCTTCGTCGGCTGGTGAACTCCGATTGGGCTAACGAGGACGCCTCGGCGCCCGTGCTGCCCCACTGAGCCTTGACTCCGGCCGAGTCGCGCGCCATCTGCGGCCTTGCGGGTCTAGCGCGCGTTGACAGACATCTATCGGGCCGTTGCGAAATTCGGACGCGCCCCACCCTCGAAAGATGATGTCTCCCTCGGCATGCGGTGATCCTGGCTTTAAGCGGCGAAGGGCCTCCTTCGCGGCTTCGCCGGAGCACGCGATCAGAACGGAATAATCATGACGGGTGGAGGGTCGCGCGGTCGCGCCCCCTTAACATTCCGTCTCAACACCCCATGTTCCCCGGCCGCCTATCGAGGGTGCGCTCCGGGTTTCGAGGAATTGGACGACCATGGCTGAAGGCGACACCAACAACTCCACCGGGAACGAGACGCCGGCCGCCGATGGGCCGTTGCTCGACCTGACGGACGCCGCGGTCAAGAAATTCATCAAGCAGGCCAAGGCCCGCGGCTACGTCACCATGGACGAGCTGAACAAGGTCCTGCCGAGCGAGGAAGTGACCTCCGAGGCCATCGAGGACACCCTGGCGATGCTCTCCGAGATGGGCGTCAACGTGGTGGAGTCCGAGGACGACGCCGAGGGCGGCGAGGTTGCGGTCCGCGAGGAGACGGCGGTCGTCGAGACCACCAAGGAGCCGGCCTACGACCGCACGGACGATCCGGTGCGGATGTACCTGCGCGAGATGGGCTCGGTGGAGCTGCTGTCCCGCGAGGGCGAGATCGCCATCGCCAAGCGCATCGAGGCCGGCCGCGACACCATGATCCGCGGGCTGTGCGAGAGCGCGCTCACCTTCGAGGCCATCATGGTGTGGCGCGAGGAGCTGGAAGGCGGCCGCATCCTGCTGCGCGAGGTCATCGATCTCGAGCAGACCTATGGCGGCCAGCTGGCCGCCGCCGCCGAACTGGCGGGTGAGATCGAGCCGCCCGTCCCGGAGGTCGCCGAGGCGGCGGAGGGCGAGGAGAAGCCCGAGGGCGAGGGCGAAGGCGAGAACGACGACGACTTCGACGACGGCGCCGGCCCCACCATCAGCGCCATGGAGGCCGAGCTGCGCGAAGGGGTGATGGCCACCCTGGACGCCATCGCGGCCGAGTTCGAAGGCTTCCGCCTGCTGCAGGAGAAGCTGGTCGCCCGCCGCCTGAAGGGCGAGGACCTGTCCGACAAGGACCGCACCGCCTACCAGGCGTCCGCCGGGGCCATCGTCCAGCACCTGAAGACCCTGAAGCTGAACAACAACCGCATCGAGGCGCTGGTCGAGCAGCTCTATGCGATCAACAAGCGCCTGGTGGTCCTGGAAGGCCGCCTGCTGCGCCTGGCCGACAGCTACGGCATCAGCCGGGTCGAGTTCCTGAAGGCCTACCTGGGTTCGGAAATGACCCCGGAGTGGAACGAGAAGGTCAAGGCGCTGGGCGTCCGCTGGACCAAGTTCGCCGAGAACGACGCCCGCCAGATCGGCGACATCCGCGGCGAGATAGCGGCCCTGGCCACCGAGACCGGCGTGCCGATCGACGACTACCGGCGCATCGTCCAGACCGTGCAGAAGGGCGAGCGCGAAGCCCGGCAGGCCAAGAAGGAGATGGTGGAGGCCAACCTTCGCCTCGTCATCTCCATCGCCAAGAAATACACCAACCGCGGCCTGCAGTTCCTGGACCT
>CANJRI010000055.1 GCA_947476555.1 Caulobacteraceae bacterium | reverse complement strand
GGCAAGGTCCACATGGCGATGCTGTTCGCCAACATGATCCTGGCCAGCCGCGCCCTGCAGCCGATCGAGAAGATCGTCGGCGCATGGGAGCCGCTCAACAGCATGGTCCGGTCCTATGACCGACTCCAGGCCCTGCTCACCCGGGCCGAGCCTCCGACGACAGGCACCACCCTGCCGCGGCCAACCGGCAAGCTGGCGGTGGAAGGCGTGAACTTCGCCCCGCCCGGCGCAACCAAACTGGTCCTGGCCAACGTCAATTTCTCCGTCGAGCCGGGCGAGGTTCTGGGGGTCATCGGCCCCTCCGGCGCCGGCAAGTCGACCCTGGCTCGCCTGCTGGTGGGCATCTGGAGGCCTCTGCAGGGGGTCGTGCGCCTCGACGGCGCCGACGTCTTCACATGGGACCGGGCCGATTTCGGCCGCCACGCGGGCTACCTTCCGCAGGACACCGAGCTGTTCGCCGGCACGGTGCGCAACAACATCGCCCGCTTCCGCGCCGATGTGACCGACGAGGAAGTCGTGGAGGCCGCCCGCCTGGCCGGCGTGCACGAACTCGTCCTTCGCATGCCCAAGGGCTACGACAGCGAGGTGGGCGAAGGCGGCGTGACCCTTTCCACCGGGCAGCGCCAGCGGGTCGGTCTGGCCCGCGCGATGCTGAGCAAGCCGGCCTTCGTGGTGCTCGACGAGCCCAACGCCAACCTGGATTCCGAGGGCGAGGAGGCGCTGATGGGCGCCATCGACGCCATGAAGGCCAGTGGAGCCACGGTGGTGATCATATCGCACAAGCCGGGGGTGTTCCGCGCCGCCGACAAGATGCTGGTGCTCCGTGAGGGTCGGGTCGAGCTGTTCGGGCCGCGCGACCAGGTCATGGCGCGGCTGGTCAAGCCGGCCGGCGAACCGCGGGCCGTGGAGGCCGGCCGATGAAAATGGATCTGGGACCTGCCCACACCAATTACGTTGAGCCCACGTTCGGTGATGAGCGCGGCGCGATGGACGCCAGCCTGGAGCGCCGGCTGAAGCGTCCGATGGTGCTGGGCGCCGCGGTCATCGCGGTGCTGGTGTTCGGCCTCGGCCTTTGGGCCGCCCTGACCTACATGGAGCACGGCGTCCAGGCGCAGGCCGAGGTGATGGCGGCCGACAATCGCAAGATCATGCGGGCGGGCCCCAGCGGCGGCACGGTGCGCACCATCCCGATTCGCGAGGGCCAGAGGGTCAAGGCGGGTCAGGTGCTGCTGACCTTCAATGACGTCGAGCCGCGCGCGGCCTTCGACGTCCACCAGAACCAGTACGACGTGCTGATCAGCCAGAACGCCCGGTTCCTCGCCGAGGCGACCGGCCGCCCCACGCTGCAGTTTCCGCCGGAGATGGTCGCCCGGGGCGGCGATCCGCGCGTGGCCGGGATGATGCGCGACCAGGAGTTCCTGTTCACCAGCCGTCTGCAGATGTTCCAGGGACAGTCGGCGGTCCTCGCCCAGCGGGTCGAACAGCTCGAAACCCAGGTGCAGGGCCTGCAGGCGCAACTCGACGCGATCGTCGAGCAGCACAAGCTGGCGAGGGAATCGCTCGACGCCTACATGGAGCTCGACAAGAAGGGCTTCGCGTCCCCGTTGCAGATCCGCGGCTATCAGAGCCGGGTCGCCGAGGCCGCCGGCCGTCGCGGGCAGCTGCAGGCGGAGATCGCCCGTACCCGCCAGCAGATCGGTGAGACCCGACTGCAGTTGGCCTCGTTGCGCAACCAGCGCCAGAGCGAGGCGGCGGAGGGATTGCGCGACAGCCAGGCTCGTCTTTCGGACACCATTCCCCGCCTGGCGGCGGCGCGCCAGACCCTGGAGGGCACCATCGTGCGCTCGCCGGTGGAGGGCTATGTCTTCAATCTGGCCCAGGCGACCATTGGCGGCGTGGTGGGCGGCGGAGAGCTGTTGATGGACGTGGTGCCGGCGGCCACGCCCTACACCGTCTCGGCCATGGTCCGGCCCGAACAGATCGACGAGGTCTACGAGGGCCAGCCGGCCCGCATCCGCCTCACCGGCCTCAACCAGCGTTTCAGCGAAGACCTCAACGGCACGGTGGCGGTGGTGGGCAAGGACCGTTCGGTCAACGAACGGACCGGGGGGTCTTTCTATCGGGTCGACCTGCGGGTTCCGCCTACGGAACTGGCGAAACTGAAGAACGGCGTGGTCCTGAAGCCGGGCATGCCTGCCGAGGTGCTGCTGGTGGGCGGCGAGCGGTCGGTGATGAGCTATCTGATCGCGCCCATCACCGGCACCCTGCGCGACGCCTTCCGAGAGGAATAGCGGGCCGGGGCAGCGCTGCGACGCAAGAGCCCACGGGACTTTTGATGTTGCGCAATCGTCGGGGTTCCGATAGGTCTGCCCTCGGGCTCGTCTAACCTTGCGCCGCAGCCGTGCTGTGCGCGTGAGAAGAAGTGGACCGCTGGGACCACTCCATCGCGTATGGGGGTACAGGCGTTTCGGGGGTCCGTGTGACACAGACTGGAGAGACTAATGGCGACTTATTTCTTTGAGACGATTACGGACGCCCAGGCGGTGGCCTATTCATCGACGACGGACACCCTGGTGTTCGGCGGCACGGGCGAAGGCGCCGCGACCACCACGGTTCGCTTCAACCAGGCGACCGCGACCAGCGCCGCGACTGTGACGCTCATCTCGGGCATCACCGGCCGCGCCGTGACCTTCAACGGCAGCATGGCCGGTGAAGTTGTCGGCGACCTGATTTTCCCCGACGCCTCGACCCTGTTTGTCGGCACCACCGGCGACAACGGACCGGCCAGCGGCGACGCCAACGGCGTTTCGTCGTCGGTTGGTTCGCGCGACGGCCTCTACGGCGGTGAAGGCAACGACACCCTCGGCGGCGCCAACAACAACGACCTGCTGCAAGGCAACCAGGGCAACGACAGCCTGACCGGCGGCAGCGGCGTGGACACCGTCTACGGCGGCCAAGGCAACGACACGATCTCCGACATCCAGGGCGTGTTCTGGGCCCAGGGCAACCTCGGCGACGACGTGCTCACCTACACCGGCACCTCCTCCGCCACCCTGCTCGGCGGCCAAGGCACCGACAGCCTCACGGGCGGCGTCGGCTCCGACTTCCTGAACGGCAACCTCGGCAACGACCGCATCGTTGGCGGCGGCGGCAACGACCTGGTCTACGGTGAAGGCGGCAACGACCAAGCCACCGCGGCGGGCGCGGCGACCGAGACCACCACCATCGACGGCGGTATCGGCGACGACTCCCTCTCGGGCGCCGGCGGCACGCTCTCGATCCTCGGCGGCGAAGGCGACGACGACATCACGTCGACCGCGCTCGCCAACGTTGCGGGCATCCAATATATCCACGGCAACGCCGGCCTCGACCAGATCACCTCCAACCAGACCGCGACCGACTCGATCTACGGCGGTCAGGGCGACGACACGATCACCTCCGCGGCGAACGGTACGGGCGCGGGTGACTACCTGAACGGCAACGTTGGGGATGACGACATCACCGGCGGCGCGGGCAACGACACCATCCTCGGTGAAGAGGGCGACGACTCCGTCAGCGCTGCGGCGGGTGAAGACAATGTCACCGGCGGCCTCGGCAACGACGAAGTCAACACCGGCGCCGGCAACGACACCTTCTCGGGCGCCGATGGCAACGACACCGTCTCCGGCGACTCCGGCGGCAACGACGTCATCGACCTGGGCGTGGGCAACGACTCGGCCACCCTGGACGCCGGCAACGACAACATCACCGCGGGCGACGGCAACGACTCCGTCAACGCCACCGGTGGCGGCCAAGACACCATCTCGGGCGGAGCCGGCAACGACACGATCTCGACCGGCACGATCGCGACCGACACCAACACCGCCTCGGCGGGTGGTAACGACGTGATCACCGGCGGCGATGGCAACGACACCATCAACGCGGGCATCGGCAACAACAACGTCGATGGCGGAACGGGCAACGACAGCCTGACCGTGGCCACCACGGCTTCGGGTTCCGGCACCAGCCTCGCCCTGACCGGCGCGGACACCCTGACCGGCGGCGACGGTAACGATACGATCGACGGCAACCTCGGCGCCGACCGGATCACCGGCGGCCTGGGTACGGACCAGTACAACTTCGACACCGGAGACTCCGGCATCGTCGCGGGTTCGCTGGACCAGATCCTCGATTGGAACGGGACCGACGACACCATCCAGTTCAACGCCGGCGCGCCGGCTGCTGGTAGCACGACCAACTACATCGAGACGGTCGCCAACAACTACGCCGACGCTCTGGCCCTGGCCAACTCGTCGATCACTGGCGGCACCATCGACTACGTGGTGGTGCAGATTGGCGCCGACCTGGTGGTGTTCGCCGATACGGGCGCCGACGACGGCACCGCCGAAGACGCGGTCGCCCTGGTCGGTCGCTCGCTCGCCGACATCGCCTTCGGCAACATCGTCTAAGCCTAAGTCTCTACAGATCAGACTTTTGGGGCCGCCCTTCGGGGCGGCCCTTTTCTTTGCCCGCATGGCTCGGCTAATGGAGCCAACCGACGATCACGAGCCACATGTCCAACGCAGCCATCTACGCCCACGCCAACGCCTACGACACCACCGCCCCCGCCCTGCTGGGCCGGGTGTCGGCGGGCGAGAGCTTCCTTCGCGGCTTCATCCGCCACGCGAAGGTGGACCGCTTCCACTTCTACAATTCGATGAGCACGCCGCGGGCCGATCTCGACGCCCTGATTCAACGCATCGAGGCCACGGACCGGCCGGTGCGGTGGATCGCCCACGACGATCGTCCGGCGCTGTCCGACCCTGGAGTCCTGTATCTCCCGGTGCCCGGCATCAACTCGGAGGCCTACCACCGGCGCCTCCATGACTCCCGCAGCTACGGAATCTGCGGGATCACCCACACCACCGCGACGGCGACGGTCATGAAGGTGGTCGCCGACATGCTGGTCGCTCCGGTGGAGGACTACGACTCCCTGATCTGCACATCCAACGCGGTCAGGGCGAGCATCGAGGCGCAGTTCGACATGATGCGCGCTTACATGGCCGAGGAGTACGGGCCGCGCCGCCGGGGCGAGCCGATGCGTGTCACCATTCCGCTGGGCGTGAACGCCACCGACTTCGTCGCCAGCCCCGAGCACCGGAAGGCCTGGCGGGAACGGTTGCAGATCCCCGACGACGCCGTGGTCGCCCTCTACGTCGGGCGCTTCAACATCCGCGGCAAGATGAACCCCGCCCTGATGGCCATGGCCCTGGAGCGGGCCGCGCGCCGCACGGGCCGTCCGCTCTACTGGGTCAACTCCGGCTGGGGGGAGAATCCGAAAGCCGAGGCCAGCTTCCACGAAGAGACCCGCAAGGTCTGCCCCAGCGTCCACTACCTGGCGGTCGATGGCCGAAAGGCCGACGCGCGCTTCTCCATCTGGTCGGTCGCCGACCTGTTCATCAGCTTCTCGGACAATATCCAGGAGACCTTCGGTCTCACGCCGATCGAGGCCATGGCCGCTGGCCTGCCAAGCGTGGTGAGCGACTGGGACGGATACCGAGACACAGTGCGGGACGGGATCGACGGCTTCCGGATCCCGACCATCGCCCCTCGTCCGGGCATGGGGGAAGACTTCTCCGAAGCCTTCTCCAGCGGCTGGATGCACTACGACAACTACGTCGGCGCCACCGGCCAGTACGTCGCCGTCGACCTGGACGCGGCGGAACGCCACCTCTGCGAGCTGATCGAATCACCCCAACTCAGGCGCCGGTTCGGGGCCGCCGCCCAGGCCCGCGCCCGAGAGGTCTTCGACTGGTCGGCGATCATCCCGCAATATCAGGCCCTGTGGGCCGAGCAGAACGTCCGTCGCAAGGCGGCGGCGCCGGACAATACCTCCCGCCACAACCCGGTGTTTCCGGACCCCTACGCCCTGTTCGCCGCCTATCCCACGCGCCACCTGCAAGGCGAAGACCTGGTGACGTTGCGGGCCGGCATGACCGCCGATAGCGCCATCAAGTGGCTCGAGCGGCCGCTCGCCCTCTATAGTCGGTTCAATCGGCCAACCCTGGCCGAGGTGAGAGCGGTGGTCGACCGGCTGGGAACCCACGGCCCGGCGCGGGTCGCCGACCTGGTTGGCCTCTTCCCTCCCGCCCGTCGCGCGATTGTCGAGCGCGGCCTGCTCTGGCTCGCCCGCCACGACGTGGTGGCCCTCACCCCTTGAGGTTCACCTCGAAACGCCGCTGGAAGACCTGTTTGCCGCCGCGGATCACCTGGAAATCGCCCCGATAAATCCCGGCGGCCCAACCGGCCGGAGGCCGGGCGGCGCCGGTGCGGATGAAGTACTGGGCTTGCCACCGCGGCAGGGGGGCGATCCGGTTCTGGGCAAGCACCGCGCCGCTCGGTCCGCGAAGCTCAAGCTGGAGGACGTCTCCGGCCAGCAGGGCGATGCCGCGGCCGTAGACCACCAGAAACGGGGAAGAGATGGTCGGCGGCGCGACCCCTCCGGCTTCGATGTCCTCCATCGACACCACCGCGCCGGCGAAGCCGACATTGAGCACCGCGCCGGCGGAATAGGGCATGGCCGCCCGGGCCGCCGCCGTCCACAGGCCCCGCTGTGGGCCACAGGCCGCCGGGTTCGACATGTCGGGCGCGAACGGGTCGATGGTCACATCGCCCCGGCGAACCGTCAGGTGCAGATGGGGATATTCGGTCTGGCCGGAGAGCCCGACCCGGCCAAGCGCGGCGCCCGTGCGCACCTTGTCTCCCACCTTCACCGCGATGCTGCCCCGCGCCATGTGGCAGTACTGGGTCTGCCAGCCGCCGCCATGATTCACCACGACCCCGTTGCCGCACTCCTTATTGGCCACCGAGGCCAGGCCGCGGACCTTCACCGAAATATCCTCCATCTCGTCCCGCACGCCGGCGACCACCCCGTCGGCGGCGGCCAGGACGGCGACACCGCGACGTTGGGCGGCCATGTCCAGAAGGCGGATATCGACGCCGGAGTGGGCTTGGTAGGTCTGGGGGCCGCACCGATAGTCCCGGGCCCCCGGACCCGGATCGCGGTCGATGTAGTGCTGCAGCTCGCAGCTTCGGCCGACTTCGCAGGCCACCGGAAAGGAGAGCGCCGGGGCCTCCGCCTGGCCGCTCACCGCCCCCGGCGAGGCCGAAAGGACCAGGACGGCGCTGGCCAGGATCCATCGCGGCATCATCGGCGGCTCCTTTGGAACGAGGGAATTGTAGGCGTCGGCGATGGCGCAATCACGGCGCAATCGCGCGAGTGGGGCCCGGTCGCACCGCGGCACTAGCCAAGGTTTCTGGCGGGCCCTAAGTCCAGGGCATGGATCCTCTGTTGGCAGCCGCCAATGCGGCGTTGGATGACGGGCGCGCGGCGGACGCCATCAAGCACCTGACGGCCGCCGTCGCCATCAACCCGAAGCGGCCCGTGCTGGTCTACAAGATCCTCGCGGTCCAGCTCTACCAGCAGGGCCGGTTCCAGGAAGGCGCGGCCTGCACGAGGCGGGGGCTGGAATTCTATCCCAACGACTTTCACCTCTGGAACATTCGCGGCGCCATGCTGCGCAAGCTGCGGCGGTTGCCCGAGGCCCTGGAGGCTCTCGACCGCGCGCGGACCATCGATCCCGCGGATCTGGGCGCGCGCAACAACCGGGCCAATGTGCTGCTCGACCTGGGTCGCGGCGAGGCGGCCGCGGCGGCGTTCGCCGAACTCGCGGCGTCGAATCCCGACAGCGCCGACCTTCAGCGGCAGCTGTCCCGCTCCCTGGTGCTCCAGGGCAAGCGGGATGAGGCGATGGCGCACCTGGCGCGCGCGATCCAGTTGAACCCCGCTTTCCTCAACGCCTGGCTGGATCGGATCGGGATCCTGATCGAAGACTACCGGACCGACGAAGCCGAGCAGGAGATCGAGACGGCGTTGGCGGCGATCCCTGGCGCGGATCGCCTGTTGGAGGCCCGCGCCGTGACGATGCGCCGGGCCGGTCAGATCGGCGCCGCGGCCGCCTATCTGGAAGGGCTCCTGCCGACTCACTCGGACGCCGCCTGGCTCCACTACCAGCTTGGCCGCACGCTGCAGGACACCGACGCCGCCCGGACTTTGAGCTACATCCGCCGGGCGGTGGCGCTGGAGCCATCCAACCTCGAATATACCATGGCCCTGATCGAGGCCCTTGAGCACGGCCGCAACGAGAGCCTGGACGAGGCCATGCGCCTGGCGGTGGAGGTGCTGCCGCGCAAGGCCTTCTTCCAGCCGAGCCATCTGACCATTCTGCAACGGCTTTTCGTGCGGGTGCTGGCGTTCGATCGGATGCGCGATCTCGCCGACTTCAAGACCTTGGGCCGGGCCTGGGCGGGCATGGACCTGCACACCGCCCTGCTCAACCAATTCTCCCGGATCACCGGGGACGAGGACCGCTACGAACTCCTCGAACAGCACCGCATCTGGGGCCGGGAGGCCGAGCGCCGGGCCGACGCCAACCCGATTTCCCGTCCCGCCCGGGCGGCGAGAGGAGGGAAGGTGCGGCTTGGCTTCATGTCGTCCGACCTGCGCCGCCATCCGGTGGGGTATTTCACCGAACCCCTGTTCGACCACATCGATCGCGAGCGCTTCGAGGTCTTCGTCTATTCCTACTTCCAGGGAGAACAGGACGCGCTGCAGGCTCATACAGCCGAGCAGATCACGGGGTTCCGTTGGTGGCCCGACATCTCGGCGCGCGACGCGGCCCAGGCGATCGCCGACGACGACCTGGACCTGCTGATCGAGCTTGGCGGATCCACGGCCATGAACAAGCTGGAGGTCATGGCCTACCGCCCGGCCGCCCGCCAGGCCAGTTGGTTGGGCTATCCCCATTCCACCGGCCTGTCCGCCATCGACTACCTGATCCTCGATCCCCATGTGCGGCCTGAGCGGGACGACCTCATGCTCGAGACGCCGCTGCTCATGCCGACCAGCTGGATCGCCCTGGGACCCAGGGCGTTTCCGGAAAGCCATGTGATCGAGCCGGGACGACCAGCGGAGCGTCGCGGCTTCGTCACCTTCGGGACCGCCAACAACAGTTACAAATACACCCCGCAGGCCTTCGACGCCTGGGCCGCGATCCTGGCCCGGACGCCTGGATCGCGGTTCATGATCCTGCGGCCGGAAGGCGGCTGCTCGACCTTCCGAAGCAACGCCACCCGCCACTTCGTCGAGCGTGGGATCGAGGCCGACCGGGTGGAGTTCGCCACCGAGCAGCCGCACATGTTGGGCTACAACCGGATCGACATCACCCTCGACACCTTCCCCCAGACCGGCGGCACCACCACCTGCGAAGCCCTCTGGATGGGCGTTCCGACGGTGAGCCTCGTGGGGCCGACCATCTATGAGCGGCTCAGCTATTCGATCCTGGTCAACGCTGGGCTGGAGGACCTCTGCGTGCGCACCGTCGACGCCTATGTGGAAAAGGCCGTCCACCTGGCCGGCGATACGGACCGGCTGGCGGACATCCGCGCCAACCAGCGCGCGCGGCTGAAGGCCAGCCCGCTGGGCCGCACCGAGGAATTCGCCAGGGATTTCTACGACATGATCGCCCGGGTCATGGCCGACCCGTTCACGCCGAAAAACTGACCCGGGTGAGGGCGCGCAGCCGTTGGTCGTCGGCGGCGTAGAGGTCGCGCAGCCAGGCGGCGTCCCCTTCGGTCAGGTCCGAGCCGTAGTCCATCTCGCGGCCCACATGGACCGCGCGCGCTGTCGGGGCCGGGCGATGGCTCAGGCCAAGCAGATCACGAACCCGGCCCAGTGCGGCGCCGGGGTCGGCGCGAAGGTCGTCCGAGCACAGGACCAGCACCTGCTGGCGCGGGAAGAGGCCAAACACGCGCTCCATCTGCTCGCCGTAGAAACCCCGTTCCACATAGGAGAACTCGCGGTGATGCCCCCAGGGCTCGGCCGCGAACAGGCGCTGGCGTCCGGCCCGGACACACCAGGCGAAGGGTTCGGTCTCGACGCCGCGGGCATACTCCATGCGCCAATGGGACCAGGCTCGCTGCACGGGGTCGCGGAGGACGAAGATCAGCTTCATGGCCGGGTTGTAGGCGGCGATCCGTTCAAGGCTCTTCGGCCAATAGCCGTAGATCGGCGTGGCCTCGCCGCACGGCCGGCCGTCCGGCGCCGGAAAGCGGGTGTGGTAGGCGTCGTAGGGCGGGAGCGACCAATCCAGACTGTCGTCGTCGAAGAAATGCAGCTCCTTGACCTCGCCAAGGGCCACCTCGCCGGTCTCGGCGAGATAGTCGTGCAGCGCCGTGGTGCCGCCCTTCTGGGCGCCGGCGATGAGGAAATCGACCCTGGGCTTGGCGGCCATGCCCTGACATCCTGGGAAAGCCCGGCCTTGGCAAGGCTTCATCGCTGGCCGGACATTCTATAAGACGAAGGCCGCGCGGGCGTTCGCGCTGCCCATCGAACCCAGGACCCAAGCCTTGAAGACCATTATCGACGAGGAACGCGGCGAAGTCGTCGTGCAGGACGGCGGCAAAGAGACCCGCCACAGCCTGGCGAGCGCCGAGGGCTTCGCGGCCGCGGCGCGGGCCTGGGTGCGGGCCACCTGGGATTCCAAGTACGTCTATTCCTTCTCCTGGATGGGCCGGCCGGTGATCCAGCTGCCCGACGACATGATCCGCCTCCAGGAGGTGATCTGGGAACTCAAGCCGGACGTGCTGATCGAGACCGGCGTGGCGCACGGCGGGTCATTGATCTTCTACGCCTCGCTTTTCGAGGCCATGGGCAAGGGCCGGGTGATCGGCATCGACATCGAGATCCGGCCGCACAACCGCGCCGCCATCGAGGCCCACTCGATGAAGAAGCGCATCGAGCTGGTGGAGGGCTCGTCCACCGCGCCGGAGGTGCTGGACCAGGTTAAGGCGTTGATGAAACCCGGCGAGACCGCCCTGGTGGTGCTGGATTCCAACCACACCAAGCAGCACGTGCTGGACGAGCTGCGCGCCTATGCGCCGCTGGTCAACGTCGGCTCCTGGATCGTCGCTACCGATGGGGTGATGGAGAACGTGGTGGGCGCGCCGCGGACGGCCGACGACTGGACCTGGAACAACCCGCGCCAGGCGGCCCTGGATTTCGTGGCCGAGAACCCGGACTTCGTCATCGAGGAACCGGTCCCGGCCTTCAACGAGGGCGTGGTGAAGGACCGGGTGACCTACTGGCCGGACGCCTACATCCGGCGGGTCCGCTAGGGCCATGAAGGTCGTCATCCTGGCCGGCGGACTCGGCACGCGGATCTCCGAGGAGAGCCACCTGAAGCCCAAGCCGATGATCGAGGTCGGCGGGCGGCCGATCCTCTGGCACATTATGCGGCTGTTTTCTCATTATGGATTCAATGACTTCGTGGTCTGCCTCGGCTACCGGGGCTATGTGATCAAGGAGTACTTCGCCAACTATGTGCTCCATAACGCCGACCTGACCGTCGATCTGGGCAACCAGTCGATCGAGTACCACGCCACCAACCACGAGCCCTGGAAGGTCACCCTGGTGGAGACCGGCGCGGACACCATGACCGGCGGGCGGCTGAAGCGGGTGGCGAAGTACCTGAACCCCGACGAGCCGTTCTTCTTCACCTACGGCGACGGCGTGGCCGACATCGACCTCGCCGAGCTGGCCGCCTTCCACAAGAGCCATGGCCGCGACGCCACCGTAACCGCCGTCGCCCCGCCCGGCCGCTACGGCGCGCTCGAGATCGAGGACGGCGCGGTCCAGCGCTTCATCGAAAAGCCTCCCGGCGACAACGGCTTGATCAATGGCGGCTTCTTCGTGCTGGACCCGAAGGTTGTCGGCCGCGTGTACGGCGACGCCACGGTCTGGGAACAGGGGCCGCTGGAGGGCCTGGCCCACGACGGCCAGCTGACGGCCTTCCGCCACGACGGGTTCTGGGCCGCCATGGACACCCTGCGCGACAAGACCCAGCTTGAGGCGCTGTGGGCCTCCGGCGAGGCGCCGTGGCGGCGGTGAACGCCAATTTCTGGTCCGGTAAGCGGGTCCTGCTGACCGGCCACACGGGTTTCAAAGGCTCCTGGGCCGCCATCTGGCTGACCCGCCTGGGCGCCAGGGTCACGGGCATGGCCTTGCCGCCGGACCAGACCCCCAGCCTGTTCGAACTGGCGCGCGTCGCGGATCGAATCGATTCGCGCCTGGCGGACCTGCGCAGTCCGGACGCGGTGGCCTCGGTGGTGCGCGGGGGGGACTTCGACCTCGTCCTGCACATGGCCGCCCAGCCGATCGTGCGGACCTCCATAGAAGACCCGATCGCCACCTTCGAGACCAATGTGATGGGGACCGCGCACCTGCTGCAGGCCCTGCGCGACAAGGCGGGCCTGGCGGCAATCCTGACCATCACCTCCGACAAGGTCTACGCCAACGCCGAGACCGGCCGGGCCTTCACCGAGGGCGACGCCCTGGGCGGCAAGGACCCCTATTCGGCCTCCAAGGCGGCCTCCGAGATCGTCGTCCAGAGTTTCGCCAAGAGCTTCTACGCGGGCCTGCCGGTGGCCACGGCGCGGGGCGGCAACGTGATCGGCGGCGGCGACTTCTCCCGCGACCGGCTGGTGGCCGACATCGTGCGGGCGGTGCGGGCGGGTGAGGCGGTGACGCTGCGCCATCCGGAGGCGACGCGCCCCTGGCAGCATGTGCTGGACTGCCTGGCCGGCTATTTCCGCCACATCGAGGCCCTGGCGACCGATCCCAGCACGCCGCGGGCGATCAACTTCGGCCCCAAACCGGGCGGTCCCGAGGTGACGGTGGGCGAGCTGGCGAGCCTCGGGGTGGCGGCCCTGGGTGGCCAGCCCTGGCGCCACGAGCCGGACCCCGATTCCATCGAGGCCAGGTCGCTGGCCATCGACGCGGGCCTCGCGCGCCGCGCCTTGGGCTTCGAAAGCCGGCTGGACGCCCGTGAGGCGGTGGCCCTGACGATGGACTGGTACGCCCGCCAGGCGGCCGGCGAGGACGCAGGCGGCTTGTGCGAAGCCCAGATCGAGGGCTACGAGGCCGGGTCATGACCGCTCCCACCTGCCGCTTCTGCCGCGCGCCCCTGACGCGCACCTTCCTGGACCTGGGCCACCAGCCCTTGGCCAACAGCTACCTGACCCCGGCCCAACTTGCCGATGGAGGGGAGCGCACCTACCCGCTGCACACGCGGGTTTGCGAGCGCTGCTTCCTGGTGCAGGCCGACCACAGCGTGCCGGCCGACGCCATCTTCGACGAGGGCTATGCCTACTTCTCCTCGTTCTCGCCGACCTGGGTGGCGCATGCGCGCCGGTACGCCGAGGCGATGGCCGAGCGATTCGACCTTGGCCCTGAGTCCCTGGTGGTGGAGGTGGCCTCGAACGACGGCTATCTGCTGCAGCACTTCATGGACATGGACATCCCGGTGCTGGGGATCGAGCCCACCGCCAACACCGCCGAGGCGGCGCGGGCCAAGGGAATCCGCACGGACGTGGTGTTCTTCAACGCCGAGACCGGGATGGCCCTGGCGGCCCGCGGCGACCGGGCGGACCTGATGGCCGCGAACAATGTCCTGGCCCACGTGCCGGACCTGAACGAATTCGTTGGCGGCTTTCGCCATGTGCTGAAGCCGGAGGGGGTGCTGACCTTCGAGTTCCCGCACCTGTTGAACCTGATCGAGCTGGTGCAGTTCGACACCATCTACCACGAGCATTATTCCTACCTGTCGCTGCTGGCGGTGGAGCAGGTGCTGGCCGCCAACGGCCTTAGGGTTTTCGATGTGGAGCAGCTGCCGACCCATGGCGGGTCGCTGCGGCTGTTTTGCGCCCAGAGCGCCTCTGGACACATGGAGACCGAAGCCCTTCGCGCGCTGCGCACGGCCGAGGCCGCCGCCGGGCTCTCACGGATCGAGACCTATGACGGCTTCGCGCCCAGGGTGGAGGCGGTCCGGGACGGCTTCCGCGCCTATCTGGCCGAGACCCGCGCCAAGGGCCTGACCGTCGCCGCCTACGGCGCCGCGGCCAAGGGCAACACCTTCCTCAACTACTGTGGCGCGACGGCGGAGGACATCGTCTGCGCCTTCGACGCCAACCCGGCGAAACAGGATCGATTCCTGCCGGGCAGCCACATCCCGATCCGCGCACCCGGGGCGGTGAGGGACGTGCGGCCCGACCACCTGCTGATCCTGCCTTGGAACCTGCGGGATGAGATCATGGGCCAGCTGGCCTATATCGCCGACTGGGGCGGGCGTTTCGTGGTGGCGACGCCGAAGGTGCAGGTCCTTTCCTGATGCGGTTTTCGCCGACGCCGATCGCCGGAGTGATGGTGGTCGACGCCGAGCCCCACGCCGACGCGCGCGGCGCTTTCGCCCGGCTCCACTGTCCGGAGGAATTCGCCGCCGCGGGCCACCCGTTCGAGCCGGCCCAGACCAGCGTCTCCCGCAATCCCACGGCGCTCACCCTGCGCGGCATGCACCATCAGCCGGCCCCCTACGCCGAGACCAAGCTGGTGCGGGTCACCCGAGGGCGCGTCTACGACGTGGCCGTCGACCTCAGGCGGGGTAGCCCCACATTCCGGCAATGGACGGCGGCCGAGCTTTCGGCGGACAACCTGAAGGCCCTGCTGATCCCGGAGGGCGTCGCCCACGGCTTTATCACCCTGGAGCCCGACACGGACGTCGTCTACCAGATCACCCCCGCGTTCCGGCCCGGGCGTGAGGCCGGCGTGCGCTGGAACGATCCGGCTTTCGGCATCGCTTGGCCCAGCCAGCCCGAATTGCTGTCGGACCGCGATGCGTCCTATCCTGACTTCGGTTGGGGAGAGGGCTGATGCTGAGGATCGATCCGACGGCGGTGATCTCCAAGCTGGCGGATATCGAGCCTTCGACGCGCGGCACGCTGATCCAGATCGGGCCGCGGACGGCGGTGGACTCCTTCGTCAAGATCAAGCCGGCCGGCGGCACGGGCGAAGTGGTCATCGGCGCAGACTGCAACCTCAATTCCGGCACCGTGATCTACACCGG
>CANJRI010000054.1 GCA_947476555.1 Caulobacteraceae bacterium | reverse complement strand
TGCGTGAACGGGCCCACATCAAACGCCAGACCATCCAACATCGGCGCTTGCAACACCGCAAAATCGCCGCCTAAATATCAACCCCAGATGAGGCCATCTCTCCGCTAAATCCGGACCCCACCTGTCTCAAAACATCTGACGACGTACACCCCCAAGGCCGTTGGGCAGGATCAGCGGCCGCCGCCGGATCCCGTGGCCGCCCTCGCGGCCAAACTCGCCAGGGGAGACAGCGTCCTGACCTTCGGCGCAGACGGGAAAGGGTATCTGCCTAGCCTGCTCGAGCAACTCGATGTGCCTGTCGAATCGCAGATCCTGGTGTTCTCAAAGAGCAGCCTGCAGAGCACCCTCATCGATCCGAAGCGCCCCCGGGCGCTCTACTTCAACGACACGGTCGCCGTTGGATCCATCCCGGGCGCTCCGCTTCTCGAACTCACCGCGATCGGCAGGGACGGACGTCTCCGTTTCTACACTCTGGAGACCGGCGCGAAGACGTCCCCGCGGGTGGAGGAATCGGGCTCCTGCATGAGCTGTCATGGAGGGGCGGGCGCGGGCGCTGCGACAATGTTGGTGCTCAACGTCACTCCGTTCCGGAATGGCGATTTCATCAGCGCGTCCGACGACCGCCTGGCGGATTTCACAGACGGCCGCACGCCCGTAGAGAACCGCTGGGGGGGCTGGTACGTCACCGGTGGCGACGGGGCAGTTCGGCACCGCGGCAACCTCTTCGCCGAGGGGCGAGACAATCCACGCCTGGTCGCCGCTCAAGGCCAGAACCTCACCGACCTCTCAGGGATTTTCGACACCAAGCCGTACCTTAGGACAAGCAGCGACATCGTAGCGCTGATGACCCTGGAACATCAGGTCGGGGTCGGCATGCTGGCGGCCAAGCTGAACGACCAAGTGGGCAAGGAAGAGCAACCGAAGGTCGTCGAGGCCACGGTCCGGGAGCTGGCCGATTATCTGCTTGGCGTCGATCAGGCGACGCTTGAGGGTCCCGTGCAAGGGACCTCAGGATTTGCCGAGGCTTTTGCGCGCCAGGGCCCTCGCGATCCGCAGGGGCGCAGCCTGCGAGAGTTCGACTTGCGAACGCGACTGTTCCGCTATCCGCTGAGCTACATGATCTACAGCCCGACGTTCGACGCCATCGCGCCGGAGGCTAAGCTATTGGTCTACCGGCGTCTGGTGGCCGTGCTGACGGGCAAGGACGCCTCTCCCAAGTACGGGCGACTGTCGCGCACAGAACGCTCGGCTGCCTTGGAGATCTTGGCCGCGACCAAGCCAGATCTGCCCCCATTCTGGCCCCGGGGCGCGGCCGTCGCCAGCCTGCCGTCGGCGCGACGGTAGGGCTTCGAGGCGTGGGGTCGAGCGCTCCCACGGGCTCTGGGGCGCCACCTAGGGGCGTGACTTGAAATGGCGCCGGTCGTTACTGGTCGCGCGGCTTAATCGATCTGATATAGGCCGTGAGATTCCGGATCTCCTGTGCGTCCATCGGCTTGGCCGGCATTGAGTAGTGGCCCACGTCCGAGATGGCTTCCAACTCCCACTCCAACCGGATCGACCGATACTTGCGGCCAACCTCTTCGAAGGCCGGGGCGCCCGCGTTGGGGCTTGCCACGCTCTGACCGACCGCATGGCAGCCGGCGCATCGGGCGTAGGCGATCGCTTCACCGGCCCGGGCTGAGGTGTGGCGCTCTGTAACCTTGGCCTGCGCCGGCCACGGGGCGGTGACCAACAGGGCCATAAGGATGGTCAGGTGAGGTGCGGAGATCATTGGGCGATCATTGCCATGGGCCCGCAAGCCGCATTGATCGCCATCAACGCATGGTGATGATTACCAAAAGGCGGGCGGCGGGCTTGCTCCACCTCGAATGTCCGCTTTCCACCCTTAGGCGGCCTTGGGAACGTCCGCTTATCCACCCATAGCGGACGTCCGGGACGCCACCCGATGCGGGATACAGAGCCGAGGCGTCCCGGCATCCACCCTATTGCGAGCAAACCTCGCGTGGCCAATCTCGGCTGAATACGGCCTCGACGCTGCTGCGCCAGGGACTGTCATTTCGGAGATCTCGCAATGAGAGCGATTGGCGTATGGGTGATCTTCGCCGCCAGCCCGCTACTGCTGGGCGCTGGCCCGGCATCCCGTATTCTTGCGCTCTACCCGGAAAATGCCAAAGCCCAGGCCATCGGACCCCTTAATGCATACGTTAAGGGAAAATACGGAAGCGGGGTCATCTCACTTAAACTGCCGGGCGGCGAGATCCTGGAAGGACAATTTGAGGTCAAGGCTCGCCGTTCAGCTGACGTCCACGACCCGGCGCTCGCCAACATGAAGGGCCCTAGCGGCATAACCGTTCGCTGTGAGGTGACGAACGATCGCGCCAATACGCACGGGAGCGGCGTTTGCCGCTTCTCCGACGGCGCCGAGTATCGCGTGGTGTATTGAGGCGCCGCCCGAGGTGCCCCGGCGCCCCCTGACGTCCATGAGCGGTCAGGCCGTAGGGGCGCCTCAGGGTTTCATCGGATAGCCATCCTCACCCCGACCCGGGAAGGCTCAGTCTCTCTGAAGATAGGGACAGCCGATGGTTTCCGGGCGCCTTTTGAAAGCGACTCTGGCTTGTGTGCTCGCCGGTGGCGCATTGGCCGCCGGGCCGGCCGCCGCCCAGGGACTTGGCTACAAGTACTGGGGTGAGATCTCCGCCTATCGGCCTTCGATCAGCGCCAAGGCCAACGTGTCCCAGCCGGGACTGCCAGGCGCCGACATCGACATGGAGGACGACCTCGGCCTCAACAAACATGAGGGCCTGCTGGACGTCGTGCTGGGCGCCCGCGTCTTCGACCGGTGGCTCCTGGTCGGCGAGTTCTTCTCTCTGGACCGCAACGGTTCGAGGACCATCGAGCGCGACCTGGCGTTCGACGGCGTCACCTATCCCGCCAGCGCGTCGATCGACAGCAAGCTGCGCTCGGACGTGTACCGCCTGTCGGTCGGCTACAATTTTGTCCAAACCCCTACAGCCGAGCTGGGCGTCACCCTCGGGCTGCACGCCACCGACTTCACGGTGGAGCTGGAGGGCAACGCGCGCGTCGGGGGCGCGACCACGCAGCGCCAGGCCCGCGCCAAGGAATTCCTCGCCCCGCTTCCCACCGTCGGCCTCGTCGGGGCCTACGAGGTCGCCCCCCGGGTGATCCTGTCGGGCCGCGCCGACTACATGTCGCTGAAGGTTGGGGAATACGACGGCAAGCTCCTGAACGCCCAGGCGGCCATCGGCTACAAGGTGACCGACGGCATCGAGATCGGGGCGGCCTATCGCTACGTCGACTACGACCTCGACGTCGAAAAGACCACCTACACCGCCCGCCTCGCCTACGAATTCAGCGGCCCGTCCATCTACCTTCGCGCCGGCTTCCGCTAGCCGACGCGCCGCGGCGCCTACGGCGCCAGATCCAGGTCCTTCACGGGCCCTAACCCCTCGTAAACCGAATGCGCGTCCTCTACGCTTGACGAGAACGGACGATGAACGCGATTCGCCCCATCCGCATCCTGGGCCTGGACCCTGGCCTGCGCCGCACCGGCTGGGGTGTGGTGGCTTGCGAGGGCGCGCGCCTGGTCCACGTGGCCCACGGGGTGATCGCGCCGAAGGAGACCCTGCCCTTCGCCGAGCGGCTCCTGATCCTGCTGAACGAGATCACCGCCATCATCGAACTCCACGCCCCCGACGAGGCGGCGGTGGAGGAGACCTTCATGAACAACAACGCGGCCTCCGCCCTCAAGCTCGGCCACGCCCGCGCCATGGCCCTGGTGGCGCCCGCGAAAGCCGGCCTGCCGGTGGCCGAATACGCCGCCACGGTGGTCAAGAAGGCCGTGGTCGGGACCGGCGGCGCCGACAAAGCCCAGGTCGGCTGGATGATCGCCCGCCTGCTGCCCACCGCCGGCAAGACCAGCGCCGACGCCGCCGACGCCCTGGCCGTCGCCATCGCCCACGCGCACGCTCGCACCGCCCGGAGAGTCGCATGATCGGCCGGCTACGCGGGACCGTCGCCGAGGTCGGCGAGGAAGAGGCCCTGATCGACGTCATGGGCGTCGGCTACGTGGTCCGCTGCGGCTCGCGCACCCTGGCGCGCCTGGCCGAAGGGATGGACGCCACACTTCAGGTCGAAAGCCACTGGGGCGAACAGACCGGCCTGACCCTCTACGGTTTCCTGGCCCGCGACGAGCGCGGCGCCTTCGTCACCCTGCGCGGCATCCAGGGGGTCGGCCCCAAGGCGGCCCTGGCGGTGCTGGACGTGCTGCCGCCGGCCGAGCTTGCCGCCGCCGTCGCCCGCGACGACAAGGCCCTGGTGGCCCGCGCGCAGGGGGTGGGCCCCAAGCTCGCCCTGCGCATCGTCACCGAACTCAAAGGCAAACCGTTGGGCGCGGGGACCGTCGCCGGCTTCACGCCCGCCGCCACATCCGAGCCCGCCCGCGCCACCGTCTCCGGTGAAGCCATCGCCGTCCTGATGGGCCTTGGCGTCGCCGAGCCCCAGGCCCGGCGGGTGGTGGAAGCCGCCGCCGCCCGGCTCGGCGAGGACGCCGAGCCACAGGTCCTGATCAAGGCGGCGTTGCAGGAGCTGGGGCGGTGACTCCCTTATCCGCTCATCCCGGCGAATGCCGGGACCCAGATCCCATGGCTGGCCGGCAGTTTGGAAGGTCTCGGAGCATTTGGAACCCGACTCGGAGCCATTTCATCTGGGTCCCGGCATTCGCCGGGATGAGCGGTGTGAAATGACCCGCCTGGTCTCCGGCGATCCCGCGCCGTTCGAGCCGGCGGACCGCGCGCTGCGCCCGCAGACGCTCGCCGAGTTCGTCGGGCAGAGCCAGGCCAAGGGCAACCTCTCGGTGTTCATCGACGCGGCCAAGTCCAGGTCCGAGGCCCTCGACCACGTGCTGCTGTTCGGCCCGCCGGGCCTCGGCAAGACCACCCTGGCCCAGATCATCGCGCGCGAGCTGGGCGTGAACTTCCGCGCCACCTCCGGGCCGGTGATCGCCAAGGCCGGCGACCTAGCGGCGATCCTCACCAACCTGGAGCCCCGCGACGTCCTGTTCATCGACGAAATCCACCGCCTGGCGGCCAACGTCGAGGAGATCCTCTATCCGGCGATGGAGGACCACGTCCTCGACCTGATGATCGGCGAGGGCCCGTCGGCGCGCTCGGTGCGGATCGACCTGGCGCCCTTCACCCTGGTGGCGGCCACCACGCGCGCGGGCCTGCTGGCCACGCCGCTGCGGGACCGGTTCGGCATTCCCCTCAGGCTGGAGTTCTACACCCCCGCGGAGTTGCAGCAGGTGCTGCTGGCGGCCAGCGTCAAGATGGGGACGGCGCTCTCCCCGGACGGCGCCGCCGAGATCGCCGCCCGCTCGCGCGGGACACCGCGCGTCGCCGGCCGGCTTTTGCGCCGGGTGCGCGACTTCGCCGCGGCCGATGGCGCGAGCGTGATCGACCGCGCCGTCGCCGCTTCGGCCCTGGCGCGACTGGACGTCGACGAACAGGGCCTCGACGCCCTCGACCGCCGCTACCTGCGCGCCCTGATCGAGAACTACGCCGGCGGCCCCGCCGGCGTGGAGACCCTGGCCTATGCGATCGCCGAGGCGCGTGACGCGGTCGAGGACGTGATCGAGCCGTTCCTGATGCAGCAGGGTTTCATCCAGCGCACACCGCGCGGGCGCATGGCCTGCGCCAAGGCCTACGACCACCTCGGACTGGCGGCGCCCAAGGGCGTCGGCCAGCCGCCGCCGGACCTCTTCGGCAAGTGAGCGATCCCTCCGCAGGCTGGCTGGAGGGCCGCGAGCACGTGCTGCCCGTGCGCATCTATTACGAGGACACCGACTTCACCGGCGCGGTCTACCACGCCAACTACCTGCGCTATTTCGAGCGCGGACGAAGCGACTTCCTGCGCCTGCTGGGCGTCGGCCATGTGAGCCTGGCCGAAGCGGAAACGGCCTTCACTGTCACCCGGATCGAGTTGGATTTCGAGCGCGCGGCGCGGATCGACGACGCCCTGCTGGTCCGCACCCTCTTCGTCGCCGCCAAGGGGCCGCGCATGATGATCGCGCAACGCATCCTGCGCGGGGAGGACATCATCGCCCGGGCCGCGGTACAGGTGGCCTGCATCGACCTGTCGGGCCGCGCCCGGCGCCCCCCGCAAACCCTGGTCAAGGCGCTGGCTCCTCTGCTAGCGCCATAAGTTCGCCACCAGCCTTCTCCACGGAAGCCAAGATGGATTCGGTTATCACCTCCGACAGCTTCAATGTCGTCACCCTGTTCCTGCGCGCCGACTGGGTCGTGAAGGGGGTGATGCTGAGCCTCGCCGCCGCCTCGCTCTGGTCCTGGACCATCATCCTGGACAAGGTCTTCCGGTTCTCGGCGCTCAACAAGGAAGCCAACGCCTTCGAGGATCAGGTCGCCTCCGGCCGCAGCCTGGAGGAGGTCGCCGCCGAGGCCGGCGAGCGGCCCAGCCACGCCCTGCCCCGGATGCTGCAGGGCGCGCTGAAGGAATGGCGCGACGCGCGAGCCAAGGGCCTGGGCGGCGACGGTCAGGTGGCCTTCCTGATCCAACGCGTCGACCGCACCCTGGACGCCATCATCGCGCGCGAGAGCGCCCGGGTGGAGGACGGCCTGGGAGCGCTGGCCATCGTCGCCACCGCCTCGCCCTTCGTCGGCCTGTTCGGCACGGTCTGGGGGATCATGCAGTCCTTCCAGGCCATCGCCATCCAGAAGAACACCTCGCTCGCCGTGGTCGCCCCCTCCATCGCCGAAGCCCTGTTCGCCACCGCCATCGGCCTCGTCGCGGCCATCCCGGCTTATGTCGCTTACAACGCCTTCTCGACGGCGGCGGGCAAGTACGCCGGCCGGCTGGAAGGCTTCGCCGACGACCTGTCCACCGCGATCCAGCGGCGGCTGGCGGAGCGGGGCTGAGCCATGGCCCTTTCCGCCACCGACGCCTTCGCCGCCGGTGGTGGCGGCAAACGCCGCCGCCGATACGGCCGCGGCCGGCGCGGCGCCCTGTCGGAGATCAACGTCACGCCGCTGGTGGACGTGATGCTGGTGCTGCTGATCATCTTCATGATCTCGGCCCCGCTGCTCACCGCCGGCGTGCCCATCGAGCTACCGAAGACCGAAGCCGGCGCCATGCAGGACCAGCCGGACCCGATCACCGTTTCCATCCGCTCGGACGGGGCCATCTACGTCCAGGAAACGGCGGTGCCGTTCTCCACCCTGGCGCCGCGCCTGAAGACCATGGCCGAGGGCCAGACCCAGTCGATCTACGTCCGCGCCGACGGGCGGGCGAGCTATGCGGTGGTGGCCCAGGTGATGGCCTCCCTTTCCACTTCCGGCTTCACCTCCATCAACCTGATCACCGACACCGGCGGCCCGTCGTCCGGTGGCGAGGAGGCGCCAGCCCCGTGAGGCGCGCTGAGGTCTCCCCCGCCGCCATCGGCTCGGTCGGCCTCCACCTGACGGTGGCCGCGGCCTTGATGATCTCGTGGGGCGCCCGCGACCTGACCATGGGCTCGGTGGTGCCGGTGACCATCGTCTCCAGCGCCCCCGCCGACCTGCGCCCAGCCATCGAAGGGCCGACGGAGCAGACCGCCCTCACCGACGAGGTGATCGAGGCGCCGCCCGAAGTTACCCCGCCCGCGCCCCAGCCCAAGGCCGCGCCCCCGAAGGCGGCCCCCACGCCGACGCCCAAGCCTCGGCCTGTCGAGAAAAGCCTCGACCTGGACGCCCTGGCGGACAGCATCGCCCGCAAGACCCAGGGCGCCCGGCCGGCGCCCAAGGGGCCGACGCGGGCCGAGACCGCGCTCACCGCGCGCGACACCACCGGGACCGGCGATACGGGCGCGGCCCTCGCCGGCCTGGTGGACGAACTGCAACGTCGCTGGAATCCCAACTGCGACGTGGTCGGAGGGCGCGACGTGCAGCTGCGCGTGATCTTCCGCATCGGGGTCGGCGGCCAGGTGGTCGGCGACGCCCGGTCCGAGATCCGCAGCGCCCGCACCCCGGTGGCCGAGGCCGCCGCCGACCGGGCGATCCGCGCGGTCTACGCCGCATCGCCCTTCCGCAACCTTCCACGTGAATTCTACGGTGACTCAGTCGCCGTCAACTTCAACGCTCGCGAGGCGTGCGCATTCCGATGACCCAAGCCCCCTTCCAGCTGCCGCGCCGCACCCTGATGCTGTCGCTGGCCTCCCTCACCGCCGGCGGCCTCGTCGCCCGGCCGGCCGCCGCCCAGATCTCGGTGGACGTCAATCGCGCCGTCCGCGAGCCCCTGCCGATCGCCATCCCGGCCTTCGGCGGCGGACAGGTGGGCGCGGACGTCGCCCGGGTGATCTCGGGAAACCTGCAGCGCTCCGGGCTCTTCCGCCCGCTCGACCCCGCCAGCTTCCTGGACCGCGACCTGACCATCGCCGTCCAGCCGCGGTTCGCGGACTGGAAGCAGATCAACGCCCAGGCCCTGGTGAATGGCCTGATCGGGGTCGAGGGCGGCCAGCTGCGCGCCGACTTCCGGGTCTGGGACGTGCCGCGCGAGCAGCAACAGGGGGAGGGCCAGTCGATCACCACCAGCGCCGAGAACTGGCGGCGGGTGGCGCACAAGATCTCCGACGTGGTCTACGAGCGGCTGACCGGCGAGAAGGGTTATTTCGACACCCGCGTGGTGTTCGTGGCCGAGAGCGGCGGGCGCACCAGCCGGGTCAAGCGACTGGCGATCATGGACCAAGACGGGGCCAATCCCTCCTACCTGACCAGCGGCGACACCATCGTCACCACCCCGCGCTTCTCCACCACCAGCCAGGAGATCACCTACATGTCGCAGCGCCGGGACACCGGCGCCTCGACGATCTACCTGTTCAACCTGGAGACCGGCCGGCGCGAGACGCTGGGCGACTTCGCCGGCCAGCCCTCGGCGCCAAGGTTCTCGCCCGATGGCGGGCGGGTGGCGTTCTCGGTCGCCCGGGGCGGTAACAGCGACATCTTCGTCGTCAACCTGGCCAGCCGCTCGACGGCGCGGCTGACCTCCGACCCGTCGATCGACACCTCGCCCTCGTTCTCGCCGGACGGGGCCCAGATCGTGTTCAATTCCGACCGCTCGGGGTCGGCCCAGATCTACCTGATGGGGGCGGACGGTTCTTCGCCCCGGCGGATCTCGTTCGGCCAGGGCCGCTACACCACGCCGGTGTGGAGCCCCACGGGAGAGTTCATCGCCTTCACCAAGCAGCAGGGCGGCCAGTTCTCGATCGGCGTGATGCGGCCCGACGGTTCGGACGAGCGCGTCCTGACCTCCAGCTACCTGGACGAAGGCCCCACGTGGGCGCCCAACGGACGGGTGCTGATGTTCTTCCGCGAGGCTCCCGGCGCACCGCCCTCGCTCTGGAGCGTGCATGTCCAAGTTTCGACACCGCAGGCGGTGCCTTATACCGGCGCCGGCTCCGATCCGGCGTGGTCGCCTTTGCTCAAGTAGGACTTGCGCCCTCTTGTCGTACGATAGAGTCTCAGTAGTTTCAGGTATCCAAATCGCCATCAGGAGACGCGTACATGGTTCGAAACTCCAACCGCGGCGCGGCCCTTGGCCTTGCGCTGGTCGCCCTCGCCATTTCGGTGAGCGCTTGCGCAAAGAAGCCCCTTCCCATCACCCAGGCGCCGCCCCCGCCGCCGCCCGCCGTGGCGCCGCCGCCGCCCGCGCCGGCGCCCGCGCCGCCGCCGGTGGCCCAGGGCCCCGTTCCCGGCTCGCAGCAGGACTTCACGATCAATGTCGGCGAGCGGGTCTATTTCGACCTCGATCAACATGACGTCCGCGACGACGCCCGGCCCTTGCTCAACGCCCAGGCCGCCTGGCTCAACCGCTATCCGTCGGTGCAGGTGCGGATCGAGGGCAACGCCGACGAACGCGGCACCCGCGAATACAACCTGGCGCTCGGCGCCCGCCGCGCCAACGCGGTCCGCGACCACCTGGTCGGGGCCGGCGTCCAGGCCGGCCGGATCAGCACCATCTCCTTCGGCAAGGAGCAGCCGGTCGACGGCGGCGCCAGCGAGGAAGCCTACCAACGGAACCGGAACGCCAGGACCGCGCTGGTCAGCGGAACGCGATAGCCACGAGTAGTCATGACCCGAGTACGCTTACTGTCGTCCGCCCTGGCTGTGGCCATCCTCGTGATGGCCCCGCCCGGGGCGGCGCAGACTCCGCTGGAGCCCGTCGACCCCCTGAACACCCGGGACGCCCGCCGGGTCGAGCGGATGGAGCAGGTGGTGCGCGAGTTGCGCGCCATCGTCTTCCAGATGCGCGACTCCGGGAAACCTGTGGTGGTCCAGCCCGCCGACACCGACGCCCGGATGGGCGAGCTGGTCACCCGGATCTCGGACCTTGAGGAGACCCTGCGCCGCCTGAACGGCACGCTGGAGACCCTGACGCGCGAACTGACGCTGGCAGGCCGCGAGACGACGGACATGAAGGGCCGGATGGAGGTGCTCGACAAGCGCCTCGCCGACGCCGAGGCGAAGCTCGTGGCGCCGGTCGCGGCGGTCGAGCCGCCCGCCGCCGCCCCGCCGGCCGCAGCCGACGCCGGGGCCGCCTTCACCCGCGCCCGGGAGATGATGCTGGCCGGGGACTACGATGGCGCCGAGGCCGCCTTCGCCGCCTATGTCGAAGCCTATCCGGACGGGCCGCGCTCAGCGGAAGCCCGCTACTGGTGGGGCAAGACACTGACCGTCCGCAACGCCCATCCGGAGGCCGCGGCGGCCTATATCGGCGCCATCCGCGGCTGGCCGCAGACCGGCTGGGCGCCGGACGCCACCGTGGAACTCGCCCGCTCGCTGGTGGCGATGAAGCAGCCGACCGACGCTTGCCAGACCCTGGCCGAGTTCCGCCGGCGCTACCCGAAGGCCCCGGCCAATGTGGCTGCTCGCGCCACCACGGCCCGCACCCAGGCCAAGTGCGCCTGACGGAGCAAGCCCAGGCGGCCCTTGATCGCCGCCTGCTGTCCGGCCATCCCCGACCCATCGCGGTGGCGGTTTCCGGCGGCGGGGATTCCCTGGCGCTGCTGCTGATCGCCCGCCACTGGGCCCGCGCGGCCCGACGCGAGCTCATCGTCCTCACGGTCGACCATCGGCTGCAGGCTGCGGGGGCCGCCTGGTCGGCGGACTGCGCGGCCATCGCCACGCGGCTCGGCTGCGGCTTCCGGTCCCTCGCGTGGGAAGGCGACAAGCCTGCACATGGGCTGCCCGCGGCGGCCCGTCAGGCCCGTCATCGCCTGCTCGCCGACGCCGCGCGACAGACCGGCGCATCCGTCATCCTGCTGGGCCATACCGCCGACGACATCCTTGAGGCCCGGGCCATGCGGGCAGCGGGCTCGACCACGCCGGAACCGCGCGAATGGGCGCCTTCCCCGGCCTGGCCGGAAGGGCGCGGCGTCTTCCTGTTGCGGCCCCTGCTGGGCGTGCGTCGCGCCGCCCTGCGCGGCTGGCTCCAGGACCAGGAGGAGACCTGGATGGAGGATCCGGCCAACGACGACACCACCTACGCCCGGGTGCGCGCCCGTCGGCTCATGCGGGACGAACAGGACCCAGGCGAGCGCACCGAACCGCCGCCCCTGAGGATCGCCGAGGCGGTTGAGGACGAGGCCGGGGTACTCACCCTGTCCCGCCACATCCTGCGCGCCGCCCCTCCGGCGGACGCGGCCCGCCTGGTGGCCATGGCCGCGGTCTGCGCGGGCGGCGGATCGCGACGGCCGGCCGGCGCCCGGGTCCTGCGGGCGGCGGCCATCCTGACCGGCGATGGGCCGGTGGTCACCACCCTGGCCGGGGCCCGCCTCGAAGCCGAAGGCGAGCAGATCCGCGTCTTCCGGGAGCCCGGCGAGGCGGGACGGGGCGGCCTGGCGCCGGGCCGGGGTATCTGGGATGGCCGCTTCGAGATCGCCGAGGCCGCCGAGGTCCGCCGCCTGGCCGGCCTCGGCTCGCGGCTGGGCCCGGAGGATCGTCGCCGGGTGAACGCCTTGCCGCCCGCCGCCCGCGGCGCGCTTCCGGTGGTGGTGGAGCCGCAGGGCGTGCGGCTGGCGCAGGCGCGCTCTCTGGTCGGCGAGCGACTGCGCGCGGCCGCCGGCCTGGTGGAGCGGGAGTCAGCTGGCCAGGACGTGGTCGACCGCGCGCACGATGGTCTCAGCGTAGTCCGGCCCCAGAAGGTTGGCATGATTGCAGTCGGCCACGTGCTCGACATAGCCGCGCCGTGAGTGCTCGGCGGGACTGACCTGCCGCGCCTTGAGCGGATTCCAGCCCTGCATCGCCCCGGCCGTGATCACCGCCACCGGCAGGTCCGGCGGCAGCTCCGCCGCGGCGAGGGCCGAGGTGGCGCGCCAGCCGGCCACCTCCTCCGCCGCCCAGCGGGCGTGGCTGGCGAGCGCATGGATTTCCTGCTTCTCCCGGGCCGCCTCGCCGGTCAGGCCGATGAGGTTGGCGCTGATCCGGGAAACACCGTGCATCAGGCCTACCTGGGCGCCGACACTGGCCAATCGCAGGATCTGGCTGAAGCCGGAGACCGCCGCGCCGCCGCCGGGCAGGTCGATCATGTCCGGCGTGATGGCGTCCACCAGCACCAGGCCCAGCACCGCATCCGGTCGCTCCAGAGCGAACAGCCGCGCCATCAGTCCGCCCATGGAATGACCGATCGAGACGAAGGGACCAGTCTCGCCCAGCGCTGTCAGCAGGGCGGCGCGGTCGGCCCGCAGCGCCGCGCCGTCGCGGGGAGCGGGGCCGGGCTCCGAGAAGCCCAGGCCCGCCCGGTCGTAGGCCAGGGTGCGCAAGCCCCGCAGGGCCAGCTTCTCGGCCACCACGGCCCAGTCGGAGGCGCAACCGAAGGCGCCATGCTCGCACACCACCAAAGGCTGGTCGCCCGGCGGCCCGGCGCGGACGACCCGCAGCGTGCGGCCGCCAATGTCCACATGCTCGCCGCGGACCGCGGAAGGGCTGCTCATGGCGCGACGGTAACCGGCTGGCTGGGCGAGGCAACCCGAGCTTGACCTTTTCGAAGGCGTCCGGTCGTGTAATTATGTGTTGCTTTAAAACTATATTCCGCCACGCGCCTCGAGGATCCGATGCCCAGACCCGCCACCGACCCGGCGAAGGCCGCCCAGACCAAGGTCCTGCGCCAGCAGGCCGGACGCTGGCTGAAGGCGGCCCGTGAGACAGCCGGCCTCACCCAGGCTGGCTTGGCCGAGTGTGTGGGGCTGCGCTATTACACCTTCGTCTCGCAGGTGGAGAGCGGCCTCGGCCGCCTGCCCATCGAGACCCAGGCGGCCTGGGCCGAAGCGCTGGGGCTCGATCCCGGCGAGTTCGCCCGGATCCTGCTGCGCTATTACGAACCCGAGCTTCACCGGCTGCTCTTCGAAACCGACACCGCCCAGAGCCGCGCCACGGCCTAGGGCGCGATAGGAACCCCGCCCCGCATGGGCCAGATCATCCCCTTCATCGCCCGGGTGCAGGCGAGCGGCGACTGGACCGCCGCCGAGCGCGCCCGGCTGGACGCCATGGCCGAGGGGCTGATCGCGGCGGGGGGCGGCCGGGTCGAGGTGATCTTCGGCACGACGGACGCGGGCGATCCCTGGTGCGTGGTCAAGGACCACAACGAGGAGGTGCTGGTCCACGTGGCCAGGATCGACGGCAAGTTCGTGGTCCATTCCTTCGTCGACGATGTCCTGAGCGAGGATTACGACCTTCACGCGGCCCTGCGCGACCGCCTGCGTGAGGATGCCGACGGCGATCCCGACGAGAACGTGGTGGCGCCCTTCACGGGCCGGCACGCCCAAACGGTGATCGCGCTCGTGGTGGCGGCCGCGTTCTTCTACGAGACCGCCCTGGCGCCGGCCGAGGCGCGGGCCGCCGAGCCGATTCCCGGGACGGGCCTGGAGCCCGAACCCATGCCGGCGGGCCTGGCCGAAGGTCCTCGCGATCAGGAGGTCGTGGCCCAGGCCTCGGCCGTGGTGGAGGCTCTGGCCCCGCCGTCCGCGGCCACCCATCTCAGCCTCCCCGAGTCGGCCGCCGCGCCGCTCGCGGCCGCCCTAGTCCTAGCCGACGAAGCCCTCCCGGCGCTGGCTTCTCCGGCCCCGGCGGACAGTCCCGGACCGGACATCCTGGCCGCGCCGCGCGAAACGGCCGCGCCGGTGATCCTGGGCACCGCCGGCGACGACCTGCTGGTCGGCGGCGCCGGAGCCGAATGGCTGGTCGGCGGCGCCGGCGACGACACCCTCGACGGGGGCGGCGGACGCGACACCCTCGACGGAGGGGCGGGCGACGACCGCATCACCCTGACCGAACAGGCGACCGCGCGGGGCGGCGACGGGGCCGACACCTTCGTGATCCAGGCGCCCGTGACCCTGGGGGACAGCGGGATCCTGCTGGGCTCCGTCAAGGACCTCAACCTGGCCGAAGGCGACAGGGTGGTCAGCGACACCGGCCGGACGGCCATCCTTGTGAACCCGCCCACCGCTCCGGCGCCCGCGCCCCCGGGGGGCAGGGACATGGCCGTTCTCGCGCCGCCGACCCTGACGCTTCCGTCCGACAAGCGGGTGCTGGTGGACATCGACGGCGACGGGGTGGCCGACGGCTATCTGGCGTTGCGGGCGCCGGCTCCGGCGCCGAGCCAGACGAGCGGCGGCAAGGAAGGCTGGGCCTCAAACCACAGCGGGCAGGAGGTCCTCTGGTCGCTGCAGACCGAGGCGGGGGTCATCGTCCTGCGGCTCTACGAGGACGCGCCGGCCCTCAACCTGAAGGACGCGCTGGCGGTCGGCCGCCTGCTGGACGCCGCCGACCTGTTCGGCTGATGGACTAGAGGTTCTTCAGGATCCCTTCGACCATCTTCTTGGCGTCGGCGAACAGCATCATGGTGTTGTCGCGGAAGAACAGCTCGTTCTCGACCCCGGCGTATCCCGAACCCATGCCCCGCTTCACGAACAGCACCGTGCGGGCCTTTTCCACGTCCAGGATCGGCATGCCGTAGATCGGCGAGGCCGGATCGGTCTTGGCCGACGGATTGGTGACGTCGTTGGCGCCGATCACGAAGGCCACGTCGGCGGTCGCGAATTCCGAATTGATGTCCTCCAGCTCGAACACCTCGTCGTAGGGGACGTTGGCTTCGGCCAGCAGGACGTTCATGTGACCGGGCATCCGGCCGGCGACGGGGTGGATGGCGTACTTCACCTCCACGCCCTCTTCCTT